>NZ_JBIBVN010000032.1:0-14100 GCF_043080425.1 Streptomyces sp. NPDC015032
ACTGCAGGGGGGACCCTGTGGGAGAGTAGGACGCCGCCGAACTCCTTTTGTTGGAGAGCCCCGTGCCCTTGTGGCACGGGGCTTTTCTGCGTTCAGGGAACCTATCGACGGGGGTGGCCGACATCGTGGTACGAGGTGTGGTGGCTCCTGGTGAGAGCCCGTCAGAGCCACCTGCGGGCATTGGTTTTGAGCATCCGTGAGTTCAGGGTATGCTTTACCTCGTTGCCACCGCGCAGCAGGCCCCAATAGCTCAGTCGGTAGAGCGTCTCCATGGTAAGGAGAAGGTCTGCGGTTCGATTCCGCATTGGGGCTCAGGAAAGAAGAAAGGCCCCCGCCATTCGGCGGGGGCCTTTTTGCGTATCCGGTGTGCCCGCTGAGGTGTTGGTGTGTGCCAGCGGATCCGGACCCGGTGAAATGCGGTCAGGCGGTGGGCTGTTCAGGGACGCGCATGGCGAGGATGGCCATGTCGTCGGAGGCCGGCTCCGCGGCGAAGCGTTCGACTGCCCGCAGGATGCGTGCTGCCACCGCGCCGGCCGTGAGGCCCGTACAGGTGGCCAGGACATTCGCCAGGCCGTCGTCGCCGAGCATGCGGGCGCCCTCGCGGCGTTCCGTGACACCGTCGGTCACACACAGCAGGACATCGCCGGGAGCGAGGGTGACGGTCTGCTCGTACAGTTCGAGGTCCTCGATGACGCCCAGCAGCGGCTGAGGCTCGGCCGCCGCCTCGACCGAGCCGTCCTGGTGCAGGCGCAGCGGCAGGGGGTGGCCCGCGCAGACCACCTTTGCCAGAGCGCTGCCGTCCTCCTGGGGCCGCAGCTCCCCGTACAGGAGAGTCAGGAAACGGCTTCGGGCGCCCTCGTCCAGGATGGCGGCGTTGAGGCGCTCCAGGACTGCCGGGCCGCCGAAGCCCTCTCGGGCGAGGAGGCGCAGGGCATGGCGGGCGAGACCGGTGACGGCCGCGGCCTCCGGACCCGTACCGCAGACGTCACCGATGGCGAAGCCGTAGGCCCCGTCGCGGATCGGGAAGACGTCGTAGAAGTCGCCGCCGACCTCATTGCCCTCGCCCGCGGCGCGGTAGATGACCTCGATCTCGACGTTGGGGACCTCGGGCAGCCCCGGCGGCAGAAGACTGCGCTGGAGGGACTGGCTGATCGCCATGCGCTCCGAGTAGAGGCGGGCGTTGTCGAGTGCGAGGGCAGCGCGTCGGGAGAGATCCTCGGCCAGTTCCAGGATCTCCTGGCGGAAGTGGTCGTCGGAGGGCTTTCCGAGCGTGAGCATGCCGATGACGCGGTTTCGGGCGACGAGTGGCAGGACCACTGTCTCTCCGCCGACCGCGGCAGCGGTGGCGAGCGTCGTGTGGACGCCGGAGCCGAGCCCGCCGGGCTCGCCGAGGCCGAGCGTACGCATCGAGGTGCGCAGGGCTGCCTGGTGGGCGGCCTCGGACGGGGCCGCCCAGACGCGGGCGCCGGGGGTTGGCACGGGGTCCGGGGGAGCGATCTTGGAGAGCAGGGCCTTGAGGCCGTCGATGCGCTCCTCGTCCTCGTGCAGGACGTAGGAGAGGTACGGCTCCGAGGACTGGTCGGCGATCGTGTAGACGGCGCACCAGGTGGCCAGGGTGGGGACGGTCATCTGGGCCATCAGAGCCAGGGTCTGGTCCCGGTCGAGCGTGCCCGCGAGCAGGTCGGAGGCCTCTACCAGGAAGGAGAGGGAACCACGGCGCAGGCGTTCCAGCTCGCCCAGGCGGGCCGATTCCACGGCCAGCGCGATGCGGTCGGCGGCGAACTGGAGGCGCAGGGCCTCCTCGTTGGAGTAGCGGCCGGCCGCTTCCGCGGCGACGCCGAGGGAGCCCGTGAGGCGCCCTTCGACCTTCAGCGGGACGGTGACGACGGAACGCATCCCGGTGCCGCCGAGCAGCGGGACAGCACCGGGCACGCTGTCGAGGTCCTCGTGGACGGCGGGCATCCGGGCGGAGCCGTACCGTCCGGTGCCTGCTTCCACCGGAACCCTGGCGAAGCGCTGGCGGGCGGAGGGCAGGCCGGTTGTGGCCCGTACCTCCAGCTCCGTTTCGTCGTCCGTCGCCAGCAGCAGGAAGGCCGAATCGGCGTCGAGCATGTCGCGGGCCCGCTCGACCGTGCGCTGGAGCAGGCCGTCGAGGTCGTCGGGGGCCGGGGAGCCGATGAAGATCTCGAACGGATCCGTCTTGTGGCCGTCGGCGTTAGCGTCGGACACCGGTGTGCGTACGGGGGACTGGAGCACGGCGCGTTCGTAGTCGCGGACGAGCAGGCAGACCGTGGACGGTTCGCCGTGGGTGTCGCGGACACGGAGGTGCGAGGCGTAGACGGGGATGGTGCGGCCGTCGGCGCCCCGGATCCCGTAACTGCCTTCCCAGCGCGAAAGCCGCAGTGCCTCGACGATGCCCGTGTTGGTGCCGGGTGTCTGCGGCCAGGCGGTCAGGTCGGTGAGCTGTTTGCCGGTGACCTGGTCGGCGGTGTGGCCGAAGAGGAACGCGGCGTCCTCGTTCCAGGCGGCGATGGAACCGGTGCTGTCGATCTGGACGACGGCCACCCGGACGCGCTCGTCGGCGACCGGGAGCAGCCCGACCGGGAGCAGCGGGCCGGCGGAGCGGATGCCCACCGGGCGCTCCGGAAGGTCGAGCTGGAACCAGACATGTTTGCGGGTGGGCGAATACTCCACACCCCACCGGGCGGCGAGCGCCGCGCAGAGCAGCAGCCCGCGGCCGTTCTCGCGGTCCGGGCTGCCGAAGTCCAGACCCGTGCTCTGGAGCGGGACCTCGCGTTCCGGGTAGTGGTCCGAGACCTCGATCCGTACGCCGTCCTCCGTACGCAGGCACAGCACGTCAGCGGCCGTGCCCGCGTGCACCACGGCGTTGGTCACGAGCTCGCTGGTGAGAACGACGGCGTCGTCGACGACATCCGTGTATCCCCAGCCCTGGAGAGTGTCACGGACGAAGGCGCGGGCGGTCGCGACGGAGCGTCCGACCGGGTCGAAGGTGGCGGCCGCGCGCGCGGTGATCACAGCACTCCCCATATGGTGTCTCGTCGCTTCCCCGAGTCCTGTGCCCGTTTCTCGCCGCTTCGATTCGCCTGCCAGGCTAGACGCTCGGCCCCGGTACCGGGTACCCGAGGGCCGTCTTCGGGCAGCAACGACCAGGAGCGGACATGTGACCGGACAAGTGTGGTCTTCCCAACAGGGGTATGTGGGGCAACCGTTGGAGGCTGCACCCCGATCGGGTCGGGCCTGGTACGTTTCAACGATTTGACGTCCGCATGGTCACCCGTCGACGGTGGGCAGCGGCGGTAGCCAACGAGGAACTGGGCAAGCTCCCAGAAAAGGCCCGAGCGATACGGTCAACCCCTGCGGGAGGGAACACGGTGGAGTCTGGCGTGGCGGCGCGGGGAACAGGCACGCGCACAAAAGGCGGACAGCCCGTGAAAAAGCAGCGCAACGGAACCATCGACGTCGAAGCGGCGGCGCTCAACAGGCTCTTGGCGGGTCTGGTCGCGATGCGCGACGGGAACTTCCGCAGGCGTCTGACCGTCTCGGGCGACGGCGTCATGGCGGAGATCGCGGCGGTGTTCAACGAGGTCGCCGACCGCAACCTCCACCTCACCGGCGAGCTGGCCCGGGTACGGCGGGTGGTCGGACGCGAGGGGAAGCTCACCGAGCGGCTGGAGACGGGCGCCTGCGAGGGCTCCTGGGCCGCCGCCATCGACGCCTCCAACGAGCTGGTGGACGATCTGGCCCGGCCGGTCTCGGAGGTCGGGCGGGTGCTGTCGGCGGTGGCCGACGGTGATCTCGAACAGCGGATGGAACTGCGGTCGCACACGGCCGACGAGACGGTACGGCCGCTGCGCGGCGAGTTCCTGAAGGTCGCCCGTACGGTCAACAACCTGGTCGACCAGCTGTCGGCGTTCACCGAGCAGGTGACGCGGGTCGCGGTCGAAGTGGGTACCGAGGGCAAGCTGGGCGGACAGGCCCAGGTGCGCGGGATGTCCGGGTCGTGGAAGGACCTCACGGATTCCGTGAACACCATGGCGTACAGGCTCACGGCGCAGGTGCGGGACATCGCCCTGGTGACGACGGCGGTCGCCAAGGGGGACCTGTCGCGGAAGGTCACCGTCCATGTGGCCGGCGAGATGCTCCAGCTGAAGAACACCGTCAACACGATGGTCGATCAGCTGTCGTCGTTCTCCTCCGAGGTGACCCGGGTCGCCCGCGAGGTGGGCACGGAGGGCGAGCTGGGCGGGCAGGCGACCGTGCCGGGTGTGGCCGGGGTGTGGAAGGACCTCACCGACTCCGTCAACACGATGGCCGGAAACCTGACCTCCCAGGTGCGCGGGATCGCCGAGGTGACGACGGCCGTCGCCAACGGCGACCTGTCCCAGAAGGTCAGGGTGAGCGCCCGGGGCGAGGTCGCGCAGCTGGCCGAGACCATCAACCAGATGACGGAGACGCTGCGGACCTTCGCGGACGAAGTGACCCGGGTGGCCAGCGAGGTCGGTGGCGAGGGTCTGCTCGGCGGCCAGGCCCAGGTGCCGGGCGCGGCGGGGACCTGGAAGGACCTCACCGATTCGGTGAACACGGTCTTCCGGAACCTGACGACCCAGGTGCGCGACATCGCGCAGGTGACCACGGCGGTGGCCAGCGGTGACATGACGCAGAAGGTCACCGTCAATGTGGCCGGCGAGATGCTGGAGCTGAAGAACACCGTCAACACGATGGTGGACCAGCTCCAGTCCTTCGGTTCGGAAGTGACCCGGGTGGCCCGGGAGGTCGGCGTCGAGGGCCGGTTGGGCGGGCAGGCCGAGGTGCCGGGCGCGGCGGGGACCTGGAAGGACCTCACCGATTCGGTGAACACGGCGTTCCGGAACCTGACGGGGCAGGTGCGGGACATCGCGCAGGTGACGACCGCGGTCGCCAACGGTGATCTCTCGCAGAAGGTCACCGTCGATGTCGCGGGCGAGATGCTGGAGCTGAAGAACACCGTCAACACGATGGTGGCGCAGCTCTCGTCCTTCGCCGACCAGGTGACGCGGATGGCGCGTGACGTGGGCACGGAGGGCCGTCTCGGCGGTCAGGCCCGGGTCGACGGTGTTTCCGGTACGTGGAAGGAGCTCACCGACTCCGTCAATTTCATGGCGGGGAACCTGACCTCCCAGGTGCGCCAGATCGCGCAGGTGACCACGGCGGTGGCGCGCGGTGACCTGTCGCAGAAGATCGATGTGGACGCGCGCGGCGAGATCCTGGAGCTGAAGAACACCATCAACACGATGGTCGACCAGCTCTCCGCCTTCGCCGACCAGGTGACCCGGGTGGCCCGCGAGGTGGGCACCGACGGGCGGCTCGGCGGCCAGGCGCAGGTTCCCGGCGTGGCCGGCGTGTGGCGCGATCTGACCGATTCGGTCAACGGCATGGCGGGGAACCTCACCGCCCAGGTCCGCAACATCGCGCAGGTCGCCACGGCGGTGGCGCGCGGTGACCTGTCGCAGAAGATCGATGTGGACGCGCGCGGCGAGATCCTGGAGCTGAAGAACACCCTCAACACGATGGTGGACCAGCTCTCGAACTTCGCCGAGCAGGTGACGCGGGTGGCCCGCGAGGTGGGCACGGAAGGCATCCTGGGCGGCCAGGCCGAGGTGCAGGGGGTGTCCGGCACGTGGAAGGACCTCACCCAGTCCGTCAACGGCATGGCGAACAACCTGACCCTTCAGGTCCGCAATATCGCCGAGGTCACCACCGCGGTCGCCAACGGCGATCTGTCCAAGAAGATCACGGTCGACGCCAAGGGGGAGATCCTCGAACTGGTCACGACCGTCAACACCATGGTCGACCAGCTGCTCAACTTCGCCGACGAGGTGACCCGGGTCGCCCGCGAGGTGGGTACCGAGGGCATCCTCGGCGGCCAGGCCCGGGTGCGCGGAGCGACCGGTATCTGGAAGGACCTCAGCGACAACGTCAACCTGATGGCCAACAACCTGACCAGCCAGGTGCGGAACATCTCCCGGGTCTCGTCCGCGGTCGCCAACGGTGATCTGACGAAGAAGGTCACCGTCGAGGCGCGGGGCGAGATCGCCGAGCTCGCCGACACCGTCAATACGATGGTGACGACGCTGTCCTCGTTCGCCGACGAGGTGACGCGAGTCGCCCGTGAGGTGGGTACGGAAGGCGAGCTGGGCGGCCAGGCACGCGTTCCCGGGGTCTCCGGTACGTGGAAGGACCTCACCGAGTCCGTGAACTCGATGGCGTCCAACCTGACCGGTCAGGTGCGGCAGATCGCGACGGTCACGACGGCCATCGCCAAGGGCGATCTCACGAAGAAGATCGACATCGACGCGCGCGGTGAGATCCAGGAGCTGAAGAACACCATCAACACGATGGTCGACCAGCTGTCCTCGTTCGCCGAGCAGGTGACCCGGGTGGCCCGTGAGGTGGGTACGGAGGGGCAGCTGGGCGGCCAGGCCCGGGTCCGGGACGTCGACGGCACCTGGCGCGACCTCACCGAGTCGGTGAACGAGATGGCCGGGAACCTCACCCGTCAGGTGCGGGCCATCGCGGCCGTCGCCACCGCGGTGACCCGCGGCGATCTCAACCTCAAGATCGATGTGGACGCGGCGGGCGAGATCCAGGCCCTGCAGGACAACATCAACACGATGATCGCCAACCTGCGCGACACCACGGCCACCAACAAGGAGCAGGACTGGCTGAAGGGCAACCTCGCCCGGATCTCCGGTCTGATGCAGGGGCGGCGCGATCTCGACGACGTGGCCTCGCTGATCATGAGTGAGCTGACCCCGGTCGTCTCCGCGCAGCACGGTGCGTTCTTCCTGGCCATGCCGACCGGGGACACCGGCGCGGTGGGGTCGGAGAGCGACAGCGACAGCTCGTACGAACTCTGCATGAGGGGCAGTTACGGATATTCAGCGGGATCGATGCCGACTTCGTTCCGGCCCGGTGAGACGCTCATCGGCACGGCCGCGGAGGAGAAGCGGACCATCCAGGTGGACAACGTTCCGCCGGGATACCTGAAGATCTCCTCCGGGCTCGGCGAGGCGCCGCCCGCACATGTGATCGTGCTGCCGGTGCTCTTCGAGGGGAAGGTTCTCGGAGTGATCGAGCTGGCCTCGTTCCAGCCGTTCACACATATTCAGCGGGACTTTCTCAACCAGCTCGCCGAGATGATCGCGACGAGCGTCAACACCATCAGCGTCAATACGAAGACCGAGAAGCTCCTTGAGCAGTCGCAGGAGCTGGCCGCGCAATTGCGGGACCGGTCACAGGAGTTGGAGAACCGGCAGAAGGCGCTTCAGGAATCCAACGCCGAACTGGAGGAGAAGGCCGAGCTGCTGGCCCAGCAGAACCGCGACATCGAGGTCAAGAACACCGAGATCGAAGATGCCCGGCAGGTCCTGGAGGAGCGTGCCGAGCAGCTCGCGGTCTCGATGCGCTACAAGTCGGAGTTCCTGGCGAACATGTCGCACGAGTTGCGCACACCGCTCAACTCGCTGCTCATTCTTGCCAAGTTGCTCGCAGACAATGCCGAGGGGAATCTCTCGCCCAAGCAGGTGGAGTTCGCCGAGACGATCCACGGGGCCGGATCCGATCTGCTTCAGCTGATCAATGACATTCTCGATCTGACGAAGGTCGAGGCGGGCAAGATGGATGTCAGCCCGACCCGGATCGCGCTGGTCCAGCTCGTCGATTACGTGGAGGCGACGTTCCGGCCGCTCACCGCGGAGAAGGGACTCGATTTCGCGGTACGGGTCTCGCCGGAGCTTCCCGCGACCCTGCACACGGACGAGCAGCGGCTGCTCCAGGTGCTGCGCAATCTCCTTTCCAACGCGGTGAAGTTCACCGACAGCGGGGCGGTCGAGCTGGTGATCCGGCACGCCAACGAGGACGTGCCGAACGCCATCCGCGAGCAGCTCCTGGAGGCCGGCTCGCTGCATGACGCCGATGCCGACCTGATCGCCTTCTCGGTCACCGACACGGGCATCGGGATCGCGTCCGGCAAGATGCTGGTGATCTTCGAGGCGTTCAAGCAGGCGGACGGTACGACCAGTCGCAAGTACGGCGGTACGGGGCTCGGCCTGTCCATCAGCCGGGAGATCGCACGGCTTCTGGGCGGCGAGATCCACGCGGCGAGCGAGCCGGGCCGCGGCTCGACCTTCACGCTGTATCTGCCGCTGCACCCGAGCGAGTTGCCGCCGCAGGGGTATCCGCAGATCGGCATGGGGCCGGGCGAGGCACAGAGCGGCGCGGCCGACGAGGGTCTGCTTCCGGAGGCCGGTCCGAGTACTGAGCCGACTGCCACCGCGCAGGATCCGGCCGGTGCCTCCGGCGCCGCTGGTGCCGCCGGGCTCATGCGGCAGCGCCGCACCACCCCGGGAAGTGCGGAGCGGCGGCCCGTGCTGCCGTCCCGTGCTGCCGCCCCGACCGCTCCGCAGGAGCCGTGGGCGCTCGGCGGGCAGGAGGAACCGGAGGCCCGCAGGACGTTCCGGTTCCACGGCGAGAAGGTGCTGATCGTCGACGACGACATCCGCAACGTCTTCGCGCTCACCAGCGTGCTGGAGCAGCACGGTCTCTCGGTGCTGTACGCGGAGAACGGACGTGTGGGCATCGAAGTCCTCGAACAGCACGACGATGTGACGGTCGTACTGATGGACATCATGATGCCGGAGATGGACGGCTATGCCACGACGACGGCGATCCGCCGGATGCCCCAGTTCGCCGGCCTGCCGATCGTCGCGCTGACCGCGAAGGCCATGAAGGGGGACCGGGAGAAGGCGATCGAATCCGGCGCTTCCGATTATGTGACCAAGCCTGTTGATCCTGATCATCTCCTTTCCGTAATGGAGCAGTGGATGCGCGGAGAGTGATCATTGGCTGAGGGAATCGCGATGAGTTGGTGATCGACTGTGCCCGCAGGGGTGTGAGAAGGCCCTGTGCGGGGAACCTTCTCGTCTCCCACCGCGTTTCTGCTGTGTGCACAGTGACATCGCGGTGACAGGGTGTGGTGACGGGCGGGGTGCGGCTACCATGACCGGCACAAGGACGGACGGCGCAAGGGAGTCGTCCCCTGGGGCGGCGCCCGGTGCAATTCGGGGGCGAGGAGGACGGGCCATGGTGCAGAAGGCCAAGATCCTCCTGGTCGATGACCGGCCGGAGAATCTGCTGGCGCTGGAGGCCATCCTCTCTGCGCTCGATCAGACACTGGTACGGGCATCGTCAGGGGAGGAAGCGCTCAAAGCGCTGCTCACGGACGACTTCGCGGTCATTCTGCTGGACGTCCAGATGCCGGGCATGGACGGTTTCGAAACCGCGGCGCACATCAAGCGGCGGGAACGGACCCGCGACATCCCGATCATCTTTCTCACCGCGATCAACCATGGTCCGCACCACACCTTCAGGGGATATGCGGCAGGCGCGGTGGACTACATCTCGAAGCCGTTCGACCCGTGGGTGCTGCGGGCCAAGGTCTCGGTCTTCGTCGAGCTGTACATGAAGAACTGCAAGCTCCGTGAGCAGGCAGCGCTGCTGCGTCTCCAGTTGGAGAGCGACACCGACGGCGGTCCGGGCCACGAGAGGGAGCCCGCGGGACTGCTGGCCGAGCTCTCGGCGCGGCTCGCGGCCGTCGAGGAGCAGGCCGAAGCGCTCTCCAAGCAGCTCGATGACGAGTCGGCGGATGCGGCGGCCGTGGCCACCGCCGCCCACCTGGAACGCAAACTGACCGGCCTGCGCCGGGCACTCGATGCGCTGGAACCCGGTACGGGAAGCGGCGCGCCCGTGCTCCCCTCGTAGCGTCGTACGCCGCACGGCTCCACGGCGGGAAGCGGTCCGGTGGTGCGACCTCCGGCCGGGGGATGGGCGGTTGTCCGGAGACCTGGTCCAACTGCTGCGCCGTCCCGGTCGTTCATCGGTCGACGGACCGGTGGTTCGACGGTTTGGGGCCGGGGCATCCGGTGGCGTGAGAGCGCGTCAGTTTCCGGCCTCTGTCCAGCGACACGGTCGGGTGAAGCGGCAGGCACGCGTGTTCACGGCCGTCGACACCGGTAACCTCGGCACCATGGCCTCACGTACGTCCGGCAAGGGTTCCCAGGGCACGGCGGGCACCGCGAAGCGCGTCGGCCGTACCGCGGGGCCGGCCAAGAAAGCCGCGCCCGCGAAGAAGACCGCGCCTGCCAAGAAGACCGCCGCGAAGAAGACCGCGCCCGCAAAGAGGGCCCCCGCCAAGAAGGCGGCCGCGCCCAAACCGGCCCCGTCGCCCACCGGCGGCGTGTACCGGCTGGCGCGCGCCGTCTGGCTCGGTGCGGCCCACGCCGTCGGCGCGATGTTCCGCGGTATAGGGCGCGGTGCCAAGGGGCTCGACCCCGCGCACCGCAAGGACGGTGTCGCGCTGCTGCTGCTCGGTCTCGCGCTGGTCGTCGCCGCGGGCACCTGGTCGAATCTGCGCGGGCCCGTCGGGGACCTCGTCGAGATGCTCGTCACCGGAGCCTTCGGCCGGCTCGATCTGCTCGTGCCGATACTGCTCGGCGCCATCGCCGTCCGGCTGATCCGCTACCCGGAGAAGCCCGAGGCCAACGGACGCATCGTCATCGGACTCTCGGCCCTGGTCGTCGGGGTGCTCGGACAGGTCCACATCGCGTGCGGGTCGCCCGGCCGGGACGACACCACGGCGATGCAGGACGCGGGCGGCCTCATCGGCTGGGCCGCCTCCAAGCCGCTGATCTACACGATGGGCGAAGTCCTCGCCGTACCGCTGCTGCTGCTGCTCACGGTCTTCGGCCTGCTCGTCGTCACCGCCACACCGGTGAACGCCATTCCGCAACGGCTCCGGCTGCTCGGCACCAAGCTGGGCATCCTCGACCCGGCGTACGACCCCGAGGCGGCCGGGGAGAGCGACGACGAGCGCTACGACGAGCAGTGGCGCGAGGCGCTGCCCGCCCGCCGCTCCTCCGCCCGCCGCTCCGAGGCGCCCGAGGAGTACGACCCCGACGGGGCGGAGGCCGACGCGCTCTCCAAGCGCCGCAGGCCGCGCAGGCCCACCGCGCAGCCCGCGATGAACCGCACCATGGACGCGGTGGACGTCGCCGCGGCCGCCGCGGCCGCGCTCGACGGGGCCGTGCTCAACGGAATGCCGCCCTCGCCGCTCGTCGCCGACCTCACCCAGGGCGTCTCGGTGGAGCGCGAACGCACGGGCTCGCCGGTGCCGGGTGCCCGGGAGGGCGAGCCCGCCACCGGGGGCGGGAAGCCGGAGAAGGCGGCGCCCCTGGGCGGTGTGCCCGATCTGACGAAGCCCGCGCCCGACAGCTCGCAGTCCCAGCCGCTGCCGGCCCGTGCCGAGCAGCTTCAGCTCTCCGGCGACATCACCTACTCGCTGCCCTCGCTCGACCTGCTGAAACGCGGCGGTCCCGGCAAGACCCGCAGTGCCGCCAACGACGCGATCGTCGCCGCCCTGACGAACGTCTTCACCGAGTTCAAGGTCGACGCCGCCGTCACCGGCTTCACCCGCGGACCGACGGTCACCCGGTACGAGGTGGAACTCGGCCCGGCGGTGAAGGTCGAGCGGATCACCGCGCTCGCCAAGAACATCGCGTACGCCGTCGCCAGCCCCGACGTCCGGATCATCTCGCCGATCCCGGGCAAGTCGGCGGTGGGCATCGAGATCCCCAACACCGACCGGGAGATGGTCAACCTCGGCGACGTGCTGCGCCTCGCGGACGCCGCCGAGGACGACCATCCGATGCTGGTCGCGCTGGGCAAGGACGTCGAGGGCGGCTATGTGATGGCCAACCTGGCGAAGATGCCGCACGTGCTGGTGGCCGGCGCGACCGGTTCCGGCAAGTCGTCGTGCATCAACTGTCTGATCACCTCGGTCATGGTGCGGGCGACGCCGGACGACGTCCGGATGGTGCTGGTCGACCCCAAGCGGGTCGAGCTGACCGCGTACGAGGGCATCCCGCACCTGATCACGCCGATCATCACCAACCCCAAGCGCGCCGCCGAGGCCCTCCAGTGGGTCGTACGGGAGATGGACCTCCGGTACGACGACCTCGCCGCGTTCGGGTACCGGCACATCGACGACTTCAATCAGGCCGTCCGCAACGGCAAGGTCAAACCGCCGGAGGGCAGCGAGCGCGAGCTCTCGCCGTACCCGTATCTGCTGGTGATCGTCGACGAGCTCGCCGACCTGATGATGGTCGCTCCGCGCGATGTGGAGGACGCCATCGTCCGCATCACCCAGCTGGCCCGCGCGGCCGGTATCCACCTCGTGCTTGCGACCCAGCGGCCCTCGGTCGACGTCGTCACCGGTCTGATCAAGGCGAACGTGCCCTCCCGGCTCGCTTTCGCCACGTCCTCGCTGGCCGACAGCCGGGTCATCCTCGACCAGCCCGGCGCCGAGAAGCTCATCGGAAAGGGTGACGGTCTGTTCCTGCCGATGGGTGCCAACAAGCCCACCCGTATGCAGGGCGCCTTCGTCACCGAGGACGAGGTCGCGGCCATTGTCCAGCACTGCAAGGATCAGATGGCGCCGGTCTTCCGCGAGGACGTGGTGGTCGGCACCGCCAAGAAGAAGGAGATCGACGAGGACATCGGCGACGACCTGGATCTGCTCTGCCAGGCCGCCGAACTGGTCGTCTCCACCCAGTTCGGATCCACCTCGATGCTCCAGCGCAAGCTGCGGGTCGGATTCGCCAAGGCCGGCCGGCTGATGGACCTGATGGAGTCGCGGAACATCGTCGGGCCGAGCGAGGGATCCAAGGCGCGTGACGTCATGGTGAAACCGGACGAGCTGGACGGGGTGTTGGCACTGATCCGCGGAGAAACCGCTTCGTAGCGGCTCCGAGGAGACGCCGGATGTGTGGAGAAGCGGGGTTCGGGGTGAAGTCCGGGCAACCGTTTCGCCGGGTCGTACGTCAAGTTGAAGAGAAGGACGGCAGGATGGTCCTTCTCGGGGCGGCCCGGTGGATTTGACGGCGTTCGAGTCCTCTGACGTGAGTCCGATGCGTTCGAGTCCGACAACGCGAGTCCGATGGCGTACAAAGTCCTTTCTCCCGGTTGCCCCACCCTTTTGTACCCCCCCTAGACTGAACACCCAGCAGGTGGCTCACGCTCGAAAGGCACCCCCGTGTCCATCGGCAACTCCCCCGAAGACGACCGGCCTTCGATCGGTCGAGTGCTCCAGCAGGCTCGTATCGCCGCAGGTCTCACGGTCGAAGAGATCAGTTCGTCCACCCGGGTGCGCATCCCCATCGTGCACGCGATCGAAGAGGACGACTTCTCCCGCTGTGGCGGCCACGTGTATGCGCGCGGCCATATCCGTACCTTGGCCCGGGCCGTCGGGATCGACCCGGAACCGCTGGTTTCGCAGTACGACGACGAGCACGGCGGCCGTCCCGCACCCACGCCCGCGGCTCCGTTGTTCGAGGCAGAGAGAATCCGTTCCGAACCCCGGCGGCCCAACTGGACGGCGGCCATGGTCGCGGCGATCGTCGTCGTCGTCGGCTTCGTCGGCTTCACCTTCCTCAAGGGCGGCGACGACAGTTCCTCGACCACACCGGTCGCGGAGGGCTCGACGCCCGACACCAAGAGCCCCAAGCCGATGGCCAGCAAGCCCGTCGACCCCAAGCCGGCGCCTTCCGACAGTGCCATCGCCGCGGCACCCAGGGACAAGGTGACGGTGAAGCTCAGCGCCAGCCAGGGCAAGAGCTGGATCTCCGCCAAGGACCACAACGGGCGACTGCTCTTCGACGGCCTGCTGCTCCAGGGCCAGTCCAAGACGTTCCAGGACCAGGAGCGGGTCGACCTCGTCCTCGGTGACGCCGGATCCATCGAGCTCTTCGTGAACGGCAAGAAGGTCGAGGACAAGTTCCAGCCCGGTCAGGTCGAGCGGCTCTCGTACACCAAGGGCGATCCGGCGGTCGGCTGACCCGTGCACGCACGGTCTTTGAAGCCGTCCACGCGACGCGGCGGGGGGGGGGGGGGGGCCCCCCGGCCCCCCCCCCCCCCCCGGGGGGGGGGGGGGGGCCGGCGGGGGGGGGGGGGGTGGGGCCGGGGCGGAAACAGCACAAAACAAACCCA
>NZ_JBIBVN010000032.1:14110-82772 GCF_043080425.1 Streptomyces sp. NPDC015032
TTTCGAACACCGGGGGGTTGGGGGGGGGGGGGGCCCCGGGCCCCGCTTGTTTTTCGACGCCTCCCCGGCCGGGGGGGGGCGGTCGGAATTACGGCCGGCCCCCCCGCCGCCCTTGTTACTGGGTGTAACGACGGAACCCTGCACGGCAGGGCGGGTGGCGGGACAAAGTAGTCTTGAGCCCATGCCCGAACGCCGTACCGTCGCCCTTGTCACTCTTGGCTGCGCCCGTAACGAGGTGGACTCGGAGGAGCTCGCAGGCCGCTTGGCAGCGGACGGCTGGGATCTCGTCGAGGACGCCTCCGACGCGGATGTCGCCGTAGTCAACACCTGTGGATTCGTCGAGGCCGCCAAGAAGGACTCCGTCGACGCCCTGCTCGAAGCCAATGATCTGAAGGACCACGGCAGAACGCAGGCCGTGGTCGCCGTCGGCTGCATGGCCGAGCGCTACGGCAAGGACCTCGCCGAGGCCCTGCCCGAGGCGGACGGCGTCCTCGGATTCGACGACTACGCCGACATCTCCGACCGCCTCCAGACCATCCTCAACGGCGGCATCCACGCCTCGCACACCCCGCGCGACCGCCGTAAGCTCCTGCCGATCAGCCCGGCACAGCGGCAGGACGCCGCCGTGGCCCTGCCGGGGCACGCACAGGAGGCCGCAGCGGTCCCGGCCCCCGAGGACCTCCCCGAAGGAGTCGCACCGGTCTCCGGGCCGCGTGCGCCGCTGCGCCGGCGGCTCGGCACCAGCCCCGTCGCCTCGGTGAAGCTCGCCTCCGGATGCGACCGCCGCTGCTCCTTCTGCGCCATCCCGTCCTTCCGCGGTTCCTTCATCTCGCGGCGCCCCTCGGACGTGCTGGGGGAGACCCGCTGGCTGGCGGAGCAGGGCGTGAAGGAAGTCATGCTGGTCTCCGAGAACAACACCTCGTACGGCAAGGACCTCGGTGACATCAGGCTGCTGGAGACGCTGCTGCCGGAGCTCGCCGATGTCGAGGGGATCGAGCGGATCCGGGTCAGCTATCTGCAGCCCGCGGAGATGCGGCCGGGCCTCATCGACGTACTGACCTCGACCCCGAAGGTCGCCCCGTACTTCGACCTGTCCTTCCAGCACTCGGCCCCCGGCGTGCTGCGGGCCATGCGCCGCTTCGGTGACACCGACCGATTCCTGGAGCTCCTGGACACCATCCGCGGCAAGGCGCCGCAGGCCGGTGCCCGCTCCAACTTCATTGTGGGCTTCCCCGGCGAGACAGAGGCCGATCTGGCGGAGCTGGAACGCTTCCTCACCGGTGCCCGGCTCGATGCCATCGGCGTCTTCGGCTACTCCGACGAGGAGGGCACCGAGGCGGTCGGCTACGAGAACAAGCTGGACGCCGACGTCATCGCCGAGCGGCTCGCGCACATCTCCCAGCTGGCCGAGGAGCTGACCTCGCAGCGTGCGGAGGAGCGGCTCGGGGAGACCCTTCAGGTACTGGTCGAGTCCGTCGACTCCACCGAGGACGAGCCGCGAGCGGTGGGACGCGCGGCGCACCAGGCCCCCGAGACGGACGGCCAGGTGCTCTTCACCGCACGCGAGGGCCTCGCGCCCGGCCGTATGGTCGAGGCGAAGGTGGTGGGCACCGAGGGAGTGGACCTGGTGGCCGAGTGTTCCGAATTCGTGGAGGCGGCCAGATGACGGGAGTCCCGGCATCCGCGGCAGGCGGATCCGGCGCGACGCCGGTCCGCGGCGGCAAGCTGGGCACTGCGGCCGTCAACCAGGCCAGTCTGTGGAACATCGCCAATCTGCTCACCATGCTGCGACTGGTGCTGGTGCCCGGCTTCGTGCTGTTGCTGCTCTACAACGGCGGGTACGACCCGGTCTGGCGGTCGTTCGCCTGGGCGGCGTTCGCCGTCGCCATGATCACCGACCTGTTCGACGGTCATCTCGCGCGCACGTACAACCTGGTCACCGACTTCGGGAAGATCGCCGACCCGATCGCGGACAAGGCGATCATGGGGGCGGCGCTGATCTGCCTGTCCTATCTGGGTGATCTGCCCTGGTGGGTCACGGGCGTGATCCTCTTCCGCGAGATCGGCATCACCCTGATGCGGTTCTGGGTGATACGGCATGCGGTGATTCCGGCCAGTCGCGGCGGGAAGATGAAGACGCTGGCGCAGGGAACGGCCGTCGGGATGTATGTCCTGGCGCTGACGGGTCCACTCGCCACCCTGCGCTTCTGGGTGATGGCGGTGGCCGTTGTGCTGACGGTCGTCACCGGGCTCGACTACGTGCGCCAGGCCGTCGTGCTGCGGCGCAAAGGACTCGCGGCGGAGAGTGCCGCCACGGCGGTGGCCTCCGGGGTGCCTGAGGGGAATGAGGGGGCTGAGGCGTTGGGGGCTGCCGAGGGCGTAGGGCCCGTTTTGGGGGACTCGGGTGGCCAGGGCTCGACGGAGGCCGAGCGGTGACCGCCGCGGCCCGGGTGCTGGAGCTGCTCGCGGAGCGTGGTGAGACTCTTGCCGTCGCCGAATCGCTGACCGGCGGTCTGGTCGCCGCGGAGCTGACGTCCGTACCAGGTGCCTCGCGTTCCTTCCTCGGGTCCGTGACGGCTTACGCAACGCCCTTGAAGCGGGAACTGCTGGGTGTGGACGGCGCACTGCTGGCGGCCCGCGGTGCGGTCGATCCCGAGGTGGCGCGGCAGATGGCGGCAGGTGCGCGTCGCGCTCTCGGGGCGGACTGGGGTATGGCCACCACGGGAGTCGCCGGCCCGGATCCCCAGGACGGCAAGCCCGTCGGCACGGTCTATGTCGCGGTGGCGGGGCCGGACGGCGCGGAGAATGTGACCGCGTTGCGATTGAACGGCGGGCGTGCGGACATCCGTAGAGAGAGCGTACGGAGCGTGCTCGCCTTGCTCTCCGCCGAACTCGGCAAGAATGCAAGGGCACAGGATACGGAACAGAACGGGGGGAATTGATGTTTGCAGCCCTGAGTGAACACGACATCGCTCCCCGCACGGCCGCGGCGCAAGGCGGTACGGTAGGGCGTGAAGGATGCGGCTACGCGGTCCGAGGAGGGAGCCACCGATGATTCTGCTCCGTCGCCTGCTTGGTGACGTGCTGCGTCGGCAGCGCCAGCGCCAAGGCCGTACTCTGCGCGAAGTCTCCTCGTCCGCCCGAGTCTCGCTCGGCTATCTCTCCGAGGTGGAGCGGGGGCAGAAGGAGGCATCCTCCGAACTGCTCTCCGCCATTTGCGACGCGCTTGACGTACGGATGTCCGAGCTCATGCGTGAAGTGAGCGATGAGCTGTCGTTGGCCGAACTGGCCGAGTCGGCAGCAGCCGGCGAGCCGGTGCCAGTGCCGGTACGCCCCATGCTCAATTCCGTCTCCGTGACGTCGGTGGCAGGTGTGCCGACGGGACGGGTGACCATCAAGGCGCCCGCGGAAGCGGTGGATGTGGTCGCCGCCTGACCCGCGCGGTCCGGTGTGAAGCGGAACCCCGGTTGGCCCCTCAGCGGGTCACCGGGGTTTTCGTATGCCCCCGAGCACTGCTGCGGAGGGGCGCGGTCCGTTCTGGATGCGGCCCGGGAGTGTCTGGGCGAGACTGCGAGTAGGAGGCACCAACCAGGAGGAACACGAGTGGACCGGCACGGTCCGACGTGGCCCGACAACAGCCTGAAGTGTCTCGATGCGGCCTGATGCGGGCCGCACCGGCCTGTACCGGAGCGCCGGGGCGTCTCCGACTCAGATGGAGCCGTGATCCGGAGCAAGCCCGGATCTCCCGGGCGAAGAGCGCACAACGGTCTGCGGCTGCGCACCGCGCGCCGGTGGTGCACCATTGCGCCCTCCCGCCGGGCGAGCGCGCCGGACTAGGTTCGGCCGGAGGAGGCAGCCATGGTACGGCGATGGGTGCCGGCGCTCGTTCTCGGCGGGGTGTGGTGGTGGGCCGTGCTGCGGCTCGTGCTGGAACCGGCCCATGCGGGGCTGGTCGAGGGTGCGGTGGCGGCGGGTGGATGGGGGCTGAGCCTGCTGCCCGTGCATGTGGCCGCGACCGCTGGGTCGACGGGGGCGAGGGGCACGGATATCGACGCGGATGTGGGGGCCGGCGGGGCTGGAAGTGGTCTCTGGGGGTGGGGATCCGGTGTCGGGGCGCGGCTTGCGGCCCGGTGGTCGGAGGGCGTGGTGCGGCGCGTGGGGCAGTGGTGGTCGGATGTGGGGCTGCCGTGTGTCGGCCGGGTCCGGCGAACTACCACGGCATGGCTACGCCGCCATTCGGGCGGAGGATCTGGCCGGTCATGAAGGCCGAGGCATCGGATGCGAGATGGAGCACGGTGTGGGCGACGTCCTCGGGTTCGCCGACCCGGCCGAGCGGGGACATCCGCACCATCGTGGCCTCCGCCCGGTGTTGCTGTTCGGTGTCGTGGCGGGCGGTCATGGGAGTACGGATCCAGCCCGGGGCGATGGCGTTGACGCGAATGGATCGAGGTCCCAGCTCGGCCGCGAGGGTTTTCGTCAGCTGGACGACCGCGGCCTTGGCCGCGCTGTAGCAGAGCAGCCCCGGGTTCGCGGCGTCGACCGCTCCGGAGGCCATGGTGATCAGTGAGCCGGGCGCGCCGCGCGCAATCATGCCGCGGGCCACTTCCTGGCAGGCGTACAGCACGCCCTTGAAATTGACCGAGAGGACGCGGTCGAGATCGTCGTCCGTGGTCTCCAGGACGCTGCTCGTATGCATGATTCCGGCGACGGCGGCCAGGATGTCGAGGTCGCCCGCGGCGGCCACCGCGGTCCTGAGCCGACCGCGGTCGGTGACATCGAGGATGTGGACATGGGAGGTACCGCCCGCTTCGGTGATCAGGTCCCGGGTCTCCCGCAGGCCGTTCTCGTCGAGGTCCGCACAGTGCACGGTGGCGCCCGCCGCCGCGAGGAGGACGGCGCTTGCGCGGCCGATGCCGCCTGCCGCGCCGGTGATGAACGCGGAGCGGCCCGTGAGGTCGTACGCGGTGAGGGGCATGACGGGACGGTACGGCTGGAACTGACGGGTCGTCAACCAGCGTGTGGGCCCGATTGGCAGCGCGGACACCAGTAGGTGGGACGGGCGTCCTGGTCCGCTGTGCGGATGGGCGTGCCGCAGCGCAGGCAGGGGCGGTTGGTCCTGCCGTAGACCCAGAGCCGTTCGTGCGTGCCGTATCCGCGGGCCGCGGTGCCGGTGGTCGTGCGCACCGGGCGGTCGCGGTTGGCTTCGAGAAGCTGCTTGGCCGTGGTGACAAGACGCGCCGCGGTGGAGGGAGCCAGGTCGCCGACGGGAAGCCAGGGGGTGGCACGGGCGAGGAAGCAGAGCTCGGCCTTGTAGATGTTGCCGATTCCGGCCAGGTTGCGCTGGTCCAGGAGGGCTTCGCCGAGGGGGCGGGCTGGGTCGCTGAGCAGATTGCGCAGAGCGGTGTCGGGGTTCCAGCCGGGGCCCAGCAGGTCGGGGCCGAGATGGCCGACCGCCTGCTCCTCGTCCCGGGTGCGAAGGAGTTCGAGGACGGGGAGCCGGTAGCCGACGGCCGTGTGCTCCGGGTTGGCGAGGACCGCACGGATCTGGTGGGCGGGGCCGCCGCGCCAGCGCTCGCCCGGGGCGTAGACGCGCCAGGCGCCGTCCATCCCCAGATGGCTGTGCAGTGTCAGGTCCCCCTCGATACGGGTGAGGAGATGCTTGCCGCGCGAGACGACGTCCAGGACCGCCCGGCCGGTGAGGTCGGCGGTGGCGAACCGGGGGACGCGCAGGTCGGAGCGGGTGAGGACCCGGCCGGCGAGCGCGCTGTGCAGACGTCCGGCGGTCTGCAGGACGGTGTCTCCTTCGGGCATGCCTCCATGATGCGGGGTCGAGCGGGGAGTGAGGCTGACGTGCTGGGCAGGGACGGCGTGCGGTGAGCCTTGTGTGTCGCGCGAGCGCTGTGATCGGTACAGGCGCTCCGTGCGGGCGCTGTGACCGGTACAGGCGCTCCGTGCGGGCGGGATGCCGGGCGCGAGCGCTGTGGTGTGCGACGGGCAGGACGGGACGGTGGTTCAGGCGCGTAGGCGGAGTCCCCGCGGGGTGGCCAGGAATCCGGCCGCCTCCAGCGTGCGGCCGAGTGGGGAGGTCAGGGACGAGGCGCCGTTGGTGCGCTCCACCGTGACCGTGCCCAGTGCTCCCGCGCGGGCGGCTGCCGCCAGTGCCCCGGCTGCCGCGAGGAGTGCCGGGTCCTCCGGGTCGGGGGGCCAGGCCAGCAGTGTTCTGCCGCCGCGCTCCATGTACATCGCCAGCTCGCCGTCGACCAGCACCACCAGGGCGCCGGCCTTGCGGCCCGGCTTGTGAGCGGCGCCGTCCGGCGGCTCGGGCCAGGGCAGTGCCGCGCCGTAGGCGTTGGCCGGGTCCGCCGCGGCGAGGACCAGAGCATGGGGCACGGCGCCCGGTTCCGCACGGTCACGGGCGGTGGCCGTGGCACGCAGCCGGTCGACGGCGCCGTCCATCGCGAACTGCGCCGCTCCCAGGCCCTCCACGACATAGCCGCGCCGCGCCTGTCCGTTGTCCTCGAAGGCGGAGAGGACGCGGTACGCGGCGGAGAAGCCGCCCTCGACGCCCTCCGCCTGGACCGCACCGCGGGTCACCACGCCGTGGCGATCGAGAAGGATACGCGCCAGGGCGTGCGCGCGGTGCGTGGGCTCGGGTTCGGCGGTTGGAAGCAGGGACCAGCGGCCCGAGACGGTGGGCGGGCCGGTGCGGGACGCGGGTCCGGCGGCGGTGAGCGAGCCGTAACGCCCGCGCGGGATGCTCCGCCTGGCGCGGTGGGCGGTCGACCCTGCCGTGCGCCCGGAGCCGAGAAGAGAACGCAGCGGGGCGAGTGTGTCGTTGGTGAGCCGGCCCGACCAGGCCAGGTCCCAGACGGCATCGGCCAGTTGCGGATCGGTGCAGTCCGGATGCGTGGTGGCGCGGACCTGGTCGGCGATCTGCCGGAAGAACAGTCCGTATCCGCCGCTCAGGGTCGTCAGGACGGATTGGTGCAACGCGCTGAGTTCGAGCGGGTGCGGGGGCGGGAGGAGCAGGGGTGCGCTGTCGGCGAGGTAGAGGGACAGCCAGCCGTCCTTGCCGGGCAGGGCACCGGCACCGGCCCAGACGACCTCTCCGGTGGTCGTCAGCTCGTCCAGCAGCGCCGGGGTGTAGCCCGTGACCCGGCCCGGCAGGATCAGCTTCTCCAGGGCCGACGCCGGGACGGGAGCGCCCTGCAACTGCTCGATGGCGCGGGCCAGTCCGTCGATTCCGCGCAGGCTGTTGTGGCCCATGTGCTGCCACTGGGGAAGGAATCCGGCGAGGGCGGCGGGCGGCACCGGTTCCAGCTCGTGGCGGAGCGCGGCGAGGGAGCGGCGGCGCAGCCGGCGCAGCACGGTGGCGTCGCACCACTCCTGGCCGATGCCGGCGGGGTGGAACTCGCCCTGGACGAGCCGGCCGGCGGCGGAGAGCCGTTGCAGCGCGCCGTCCGTGACGGCGGTGCCCAGGCCGAGCCGGCCGGCGGCCTCGGCGGAGGTGAACGGGCCGTGCGTACGGGCGTATCGGGCGAGGAGGTCGCCGAGGGGGTCCTTCACCGGTTCGGTGAACGCCTCGGGGACACCGACCGGAAGGGCGGTGCCCAGGGCGTCGCGCAGCCGTCCCGCGTCCTCGATCGCAGCCCAGTGGTCGGCTCCGCCGATCCGTACCCGGATGGCGCGGCGGGCGGCGGAAAGCTCGGGAGCCCATGGCGGCTGGGCGCCGCGTGCGGCCAACTCCCGGTCGGTGAGCGGGCCGAGGACCCGAAGAAGATCGGCGACCCCTTCGATGTCCTTGATCCGGCGGTCCTCGGTCAGCCACTGGAGCTCCTGCTCCAGCTCGGTCAGGACGTCGGCGTCGAGCAGCTCGCGCAGTTCTGCCTGGCCGAGGAGCTCGGCCAGCAGGTGGGAGTCGAGGGAGAGGGCGGCGGCCCGCCGCTCGGCGAGGGGGGAATCGCCCTCGTAGAGGAACTGGGCGACGTAGCCGAACAGGAGGGAGCGGGCGAAGGGTGAGGGCTCGGGGGTGGTCACCTCGACCAGCCGGACGCGGCGTGCTTCGAGGTCGCCCATGAGTTCCGTGAGTCCGGGTACGTCGAAGACGTCCTGAAGGCACTCGCGGACGGCTTCCAGGACGATCGGGAAGGAACCGAACTCGGAAGCGACCTGGAGCAGTTGTGCGGCGCGCTGACGCTGCTGCCAGAGCGGGGTGCGCTTGCCGGGGCTGCGCCGCGGCAGCAGCAGGGCACGCGCCGCACACTCGCGGAACCGGGAGGCGAACAGGGCCGAACCGCCCACCTGTTCGGTGACGATCCGACTGATCTCGCCCTGGTCGAACGTCACATCCGCGGCGCCGACGGGTGGTTGCTCGCCGTCGTGCACGGGGCCCGGCAGCGGAGTCGGATCCTGGGCGGGGTCCTGTGCCGGATCGAAGTCCAGAAGGTCCGGGCCCAGCAGGTCGGCGTCGGGCAGCCGCAGCACTATGCCGTCGTCGGCATGCATCACCTGGGCGTCCATGCCGTACCGCTCGGCAAGGCGGGCGTTCAGCGCCAGCGCCCACGGGGCGTGTACCTGCGCGCCGAACGGGGAGTGGATGACGACGCGCCAGTCACCCAGTTCGTCACGGAATCGTTCGACGAGGATGGTCCGGTCGTCCGGCACATGACCGCAGGCGCGGCGCTGTTCGTCGATGTACGACAGGGTGTTGTCGGCGGCCCAGGCGTCGAGTCCGGCGGCGAGCAGACGCCCCCGGGCGTCCTCCGGCGGCAGCCCGCCGATCTCGCGGAGGAACGCACCCAGCGCACGCCCCAGCTCCAGTGGGCGGCCCAGCTGGTCGCCCTTCCAGAACGGCAGCCGGCCCGGAACCCCGGGGGCGGGCGACACCAGGACCCGGTCGCGGGTGATGTCCTCGATCCGCCAGGACGTGGTGCCCAGCGTGAAGACGTCGCCGACCCTGGACTCGTACACCATCTCCTCGTCCAGCTCACCGACCCGGCCGCCGCCCTTCCTGGGGTCGGCGCCGGCGAGGAAGACCCCGAAGAGTCCGCGGTCGGGGATTGTCCCGCCGGAGGTGACGGCGAGCCGCTGGGCACCGGGGCGGCCCGTGACCGTACCGGCCACCCGGTCCCAGACCACACGCGGGCGCAGTTCGGCGAAGGCGTCGGACGGATAGCGGCCGGCGAGCATGTCCAGCACGGCGGTGAACGCCGATTCGGGCAGGGAGGCGAAGGGGGCGGCGCGGCGCGTCACGGCCAGCAGGTCATCCACCTGCCAGCTGTCCAGGGCGACCATGGCGACGAGCTGCTGGGCCAGCACGTCCAGGGGGTTCGACGGGATCCGGAGCGCCTCGATGGAGCCCTCGCGCATACGCTCGGTGACCACGGCAGCCTGCACCAGATCGCCCCGGTACTTCGGGAAGACCACGCCGGTGGAGACCGCGCCGACCTGGTGTCCGGCCCGGCCGACCCGTTGCAGCCCGGAAGCGACCGACGGCGGCGACTCCACCTGGACCACCAGGTCGACCGCCCCCATGTCGATGCCCAGCTCCAGACTGGAGGTGGCGACCACGGCCGGCAGCCGCCCGGCCTTGAGGTCCTCCTCGACCTGGGCGCGCTGCTCCTTGGAGACCGAGCCGTGGTGGGCGCGGGCGAGCAGTGCGGGAGCGCCCTTCGCGGCGCCCGACTGGGCCATGATCTCGGCCGGGGAGTGCGCCTCCGGCAGCGCCGGGGCGGTGGCGTGCTCGTCGAACACGGTGCCGGTGGCCCGCTCGTACGCGATCTCGTTGAGGCGGTTGCACAGCCGCTCCGCGAGGCGGCGGGAGTTGGCGAAGACGATCGTGGAGCGATGCTCCTGGATGAGATCGGCGATGCGCTCCTCGACGTGGGGCCAGATCGACGGCTTGTCCGCCTGGCCCGCCTGGTCGGGGTCGGTGGCGGGGGAGCCGCCCAGCTCGCCCAGATCCTCGACCGGCACGACCACCGACAGGTCGAACCGCTTGGTGGACGGCGGCTGGACGATCTCCACCTTCCGCCGTGGTGAGAGGAAGCGCGCCACCTCGTCGACCGGCCGGACCGTCGCCGACAGGCCGATCCGTCGTGCGGGCCGGGGCAGCAGTTCGTCGAGACGCTCCAGCGATACGGCGAGGTGGGCGCCCCGCTTCGTACCCGCCACGGCATGCACTTCGTCGAGAATCACCGTCTCGATGCCGGACAGCGCCTCCCGGGCCGACGAGGTCAGCATCAGGAACAGCGATTCGGGTGTGGTGATCAGGATGTCCGGTGGCCGGGTCGCCATCGAGCGGCGCTCGGCGGGCGGGGTGTCGCCGGAGCGGATGCCCACCCGGACCTCGGGCTCGGGGAGTCCCAGACGCACCGACTCCTGGCGGATGCCGGTCAGGGGCGAGCGGAGGTTGCGTTCGACGTCGACCGCGAGGGCCTTGAGGGGCGAGACGTAGAGCACCCGGCAGCGCTTCTTCGGCTCGGCGGGCGGCGGGACGGACGCGAGTCCGTCCAGTGCGGCGAGGAACGCGGCCAGGGTCTTGCCGGAGCCGGTCGGCGCGACGACCAGTACGTCCGAGCCCTCGCCGATCGCGCGCCAGGCGCCTTCCTGCGCGGCGGTGGGCGCGCGGAAGGCCCCCGCGAACCAGCCGCGGGTCGCGGGGGAGAACGAGTCGAGCGCAGAGCCGGCCATGTCCCCCATCGTGCACCCCGCCACTGACAACGGCTGTGACGGCCGTCGGCGACCGCGTCCGGGAGCTGCGAGAATTCGTCCATGGTGGCCGTACCGGAGGCGGGATCGGGGGAGTGGGCGAGGCGCTGGCAGTACGCGGAGCTGCCCGACCTCGATCTGCTGCGTGCCCGGTACGTGCGTCACACCTTTCCGCGCCACAGCCACGAGGGGTATGTCTTCGGCACCATCACCCACGGGGTGGAGGACGTCGGACTGCCGGGCGGCACCGTCCACGCGGGCCCCGGCGATGTCGTCATGATCGATCCCGAGGTGCCGCACACCGCCCGCGCAGGGGTTCCCGAGGGCTGGGTGTACGCCACGCCGTACCCGTCCGCGCAGGTGGTCAACGACATCGCGGCGGAGACGACGAGTCTGCGCGGCACGGTCGGTTTCACCGAGACCGGCGTCGTGGACCCGTACGCGGCCCGGCTCATCGGCGACGTCCACCGAGCCGCGGAGGAGGGCAGCGCACTCGCCGCCGACACCGTGCTGCGGGTCCTGGTCGCGCGGCTGCTCAGCAGGTACGGAAGCGTGCTGCCCTTCCGCGAGCCCCGCTCGGCGGGTGCGCGGGACGCGGTACGGGCCCGTGCGGTACTGGAGGGCCGGATGGCACGGCCGCCCACTCTGGACGCGCTCGCCGCCGAGCTCGGAACCAGCCCGTTCGCGCTGCTGAGGGCCTTCAAGAAGCAGTACGGGATGCCGCCGCACACCTGGCTCACCGATGCCCGCGTGCGGGCCGCGCGCCGGATGCTCGACGCGGGGACGGCGCCCGCTGTGGCGGCCGTCGACGTCGGATTCACCGATCAGCCGCATTTCAACCGTCACTTCACCCGGATCGTGGGAGTGCCACCCGGCGCGTATCAGCGCGAACGTGCAAGAACGTACAAGACCGGTCGGGATCTGCCCACGTAGCGTTCCGGTCGTGGCAACACAGACAACACAGACAACACAGACAACACAGGCAACCCTTCCAGAAGGCGCCGGTGAGGCACCCGGCGCACCCCACGGCAGCGCGATCGTCCCCGGGGCGCGGCAGAGACGAAGCCGGAGATCGCCGGGGCGGCACCCGGCGCGGTCCTCGATCTGCTGGCGCCGGGTCGACTGCCAGCAGATCAGCCGCTGGTCGATACCTGCGATCTCCATGACGGGCCGGCGGCCGGGCGTCACCTCGCGCGGCTTCCACGCCCACCTGAAGAGCAACGGATCGCCCCTGGGGGGACATCCGGGGGACGCGGGTGCATCGCTCCGGGGGCTTCTGAGGTCAGGTGCGTATCGCCAAGGGGTCTTGCGTGGTGTCGGGTGGGATCCGGGAGGGAGTCGGCAATCCGCCGGGCGGGCCTTCTCGGGCGCCGTGCCAGGCACGTCAGATCAGGAGCCCCCCGTTGGGGCTGATGATCTGGCCTACGAGGTAGTGGTCGTCGCCGGCGAGGTAGAGGGCGAGGGAGGCGTACTCTTCGGGCCGGCCCAGGCGGCCCAACGGGATCATCTGGTGGAGGCTGGCTCGCTGTTCGTCGCTGGAGCGGGCCAGGTATTCCTCGAAGGGCGGGGTCAGGACACCGCCGCAGGCGATGGCGTTGACGTGGATGTTGGCGCCGGCGACGTCGAGGGCGACTGTTTTCGTGAGGCTGACCACGGCGGCTTTGCTGGCTGAGTAACCGGGGCTGTGGGTGCTTGCCGCCGAAGTCCCAGCAACCGACGTGATGTTGATGATCCTGCCGTAGCACTGCGGTTCCATGAACTTCAGGGCTTCGCGGGTGCAGTAGAACGTCCCGTGGACGTTGACGTCCCACCATTTCAGCCAGTCCGTGTCGCTGAGCTCGCTGGTGATGCCGAGCGAGCGGCGGGGCACCGCGGTGGACACGTGGGCATAGTGCCTGTTCCTCCGGTTCTCCTCTGCCGGGGAGTCGGGAACCCTGGCTGCGTTGTTCACGAGGATGTGCACAGTGCCGAAGGTCTCGCCCGCCTGCGTGAACATCTGCGCCACTTGTCGGCTGGAGGAGATGTCACAGTGCAGGGGCAGGCAGTTCCTGTCCAGGTTCCCGATCTCCTCGGCCAGGGATGCCAGCTTCGCGTCCTGGATATCGCAGACGACGAGATCGGCGCCCTCGCGGGCCAGGGTGAGGGCGATGGTGCGGCCGAGGCCCTGCGCCGCCCCCGTGACCACCGCGACTTTGCCCTCCAGCCTCATGCGCTTGTGCCCTTCGTCGACGGCCGGCGATCGGCATGGGCCTGACGCAGCTCGCGTTTGAGGATCTTGCCGGTGGCGTTCATGGGCAGGGCGTCCCGGAACTCCACGAGGCGCGGGTACTTGTAGCCGGCCATGGCCGATCGGGACCAGTCGACGAGGTCCTGCTCGGTGACGTCGGCGCCAGGGACGGGGACGACGAACGCCTTGATCTCCTCTCCGTGGCGGTCATGGGGTATTCCGACGACGGCGACGGTGCTGACGGCCGGGTGGGAGTGCAGGATCTCTTCGACCTCGCGGGGGTAGACGTTGTAACCACCCCGGATGATGAGGTCCTTGGCGCGGTCGACGATGTAGAGCCACCCGTCCTCGTCGGAGGAGGCGAGGTCGCCGGTGCGGAACCAGCCGTCGCGGGTCACTTCCTCGGTGGCTTCCGGGCGGTGGTGGTAGCCCTTCATGACGTTGTGTCCGCGCACGGCGATCTCGCCGACCTCGCCGGGGCCGACAGGTGTCCAGTCGGGCGCGAGCAGGGCGACCTCCACACCCCACACCGGTGTGCCGATCGAGCCGGGTCTGGCTTCGGCCCCGAGCGGGGTGCAGGTGGCGACAGGGCTTGTCTCGGAGAGTCCGTACGCCTCGCGGATCGTCACCTCGAAGGTGCGGCGGAACCGCCGGTGGATCTCCACCGGAAGCGCCGCGCCGCCCGAGACGGCGATCCGCAGACTCTTCGCGGCGGCGGGCAGGTCGAGGTCCGCGGTGTCCGGGCCGAGCAGTGCCCAGTACATCGTGGGAACGCCGGCGAAGAACGTGACCGCGTGCCGCTGCATCAGGTCGAGCGCGACGCGGGCGTCGAAGCGCGGCATCAGGACGAGGGTCGCGCGGGCGGCCAGGCCGGCGTTCATCTGGACGGTCTGGCCGAAGGAGTGGAAGAGCGGCAGGGTGACCAGGTGCACGTCGTGCGGGGCCTCGCCGAAGATCTTGTGGCAGGTCAGGGCGTTGAGCGCCATGTTGGCGTGGGTCAGTTCCGCGCCCTTGGGCCGGCCGGTCGTCCCGGAGGTGTACAGGACGACGGCGGTGTCACCGGGTTCGGTGACACGGGTGGCGAACCGTGTGCTGTGGCCGGCGGCCGCGCCGGAGAGGCGTTCGGCCCCGGGGACAGGAGTGGGCGCCGGGGACGGCCCGGTCGGGTCGTCGGCGATGAGGAAGAAGTGTTCGCACGTCTCGCTCTCCTCGAACCCTGCCCAGCCCTCGCGGCCAACCGGCAGCTGAGTGGAGCCTTCGTGGCAGAGGTAGGCCCGGGCACCGGAGTCGCCGAGGTGGTAGGCGATCTCGCGGCTCTTGAGCAGCACGTTGAGCGGCACG
The DNA here is from genome assembly GCF_043080425.1 of Streptomyces sp. NPDC015032. Classification (NCBI taxonomy): domain Bacteria; kingdom Bacillati; phylum Actinomycetota; class Actinomycetes; order Kitasatosporales; family Streptomycetaceae; genus Streptomyces; species Streptomyces sp. NPDC015032. Next base: position 28,389 of record NZ_JBIBVN010000032.1, read on the forward strand.
ACGACGGCGCCGGCCTTGAGGATGCCGTAGTACGCGATCGGGAACTGGGCCGTGTTCGGACAGGAGAGCGCGACTTTGTCGCCCGGCGAGATGCCACGGGCGACCAGCAGGTTGGCGATCTGACTGGCCGCGGCGTCCAGTTGGGCGTAGCTGAGTTTCTGTTCGCCCGTGATGACGGCAACGCGGTCGGGCACGGCCGAGGCGCTGTCCTCGAGCATGACGGCGAGATTGAGCATCAAGGTCTCCGGGTCTACTGATGCGTCCGGGCCGTCGGCGGGCGCCGCTCGGCGATCGGGGGAGAGGGCCGCCGTGCCAGGCCGACGGCAGCAGCCGGCCAGGCACAGCGGCGCAGTTCACACGAGGGCGGGGACGCCCTGGGGAGCCGGGTGGCGCATCGGGACACCGCGCTCGCCGGGGCGCCGGTTCGGCGGAAGCCCCAGGTACTCCAGGGTCTCGTCGGCCGTGGACCAGTGCTCGCCGATCCGGTAGAGCCGCTTCGCCTCCTCTGGGGTGGCCACGTCCCGGCCGAGCTCATCGGCGATGCGCACGAGCTGCTCCACCTGCTGGACGGAGGTGATGCGTTCCTTGCGGGGCGACCACAGGTTGTCCTCGATGCCGACCCGCACGTGCAGCCCGAGAGCGATCGCGATGGTGTTCATGGGCAGCGTCGACCGCATGATGCTCTCGACGGTGAGCACGGCGCCGTCGGGTGTGCGGCGGGCGAACTCGAGCAGGTCGGCGGGGTGGGTACCGGAGGCGCCACCTCCTATGCCGACGTAGTTGAGGACCAGGGGGCCTGTGTAGTGGCCCCGGCGGATCAGCCGTTCCACGGTCTCCAGCTGCGCGATGGTGGCGAGCATGAAGTGCGGCTGGATGCCGTTGGCCGTGAGCCGCTTGAGGTGTTCGAGGTAGAAATCGGGGCCGGCCGGGATGACCATGTCGCGGTAGGCCCGGTAGATCTGCGGGTTCTCGAACGAGGTGCCCGCGTAGTCGTCCTCGGACATCATCTCGACGATGTTCATCTGGTTGGTGTTGATGGCGATCGTGACCTGGTCGGGCCGGGGCTGCAGCTCGGCCAGCAGGTGACGGGTGTCGTTGTCGAGCCACTTGGCTTCCTCGCCGGTGTTCTCGGGGGCGAAGGAGATGGATCCGCCGACCTGGAGGGTCATCTGCGGCACGGCCTCGCGCAGCCGGCCCATCATCTCGTTGAACATCGACATCCGCTTGGAGCCGTGGCCGTCCAGCTCGCGCACGTGGATGTGCAGGACCTGGGCACCGGCGTTGTAGCAGTCCACGGCCTTCTGGACCTGCTCGTCCATGGTGACCGGGATGTCGTCCGAGTCGCCGGGCAGCCACTCCGGGCCGTAGGGGGCGACCTGGATCACCAGCTTCTGCTGGTTCTCCGGCAGCAGCGAGTCGTCGAGGAAGTGCATGTCGAACTCCAGGGTGTAGTGAGTGCGAAAGCGGGGCGGCGCCTGCGCCGAGGCTGCCGGGGTGATTCAGGTGTGGTCGGGGTGCTGCCCGCGGCGTTCGAGCTCGTCGAGCAGGATCGGGACGCCGACGTTGCACGCGTGGATGCCCAGTACGGCGGAGAGTTTGAGGACCTCGAGGACCTCTTCGCGGGTGGCACCGAGCTCGAGCGCCATCCGGATGTGGCGACGGACGCCGGGGGCGTACATGTGCGTGGCGGCCGCGTCCACGGCGATGCACAGCAGCTCGACGACCTTGGGTTCGAGGATCCCGCTCTGGTAGGGCTGCATGGCCATGGTCATGAACTGCTCGGTCCAGGCCGGGTCCAGTTCCTGCAGGCCGTCCCAGAGCGGGTTCCAGGAGCCGCGCTCCTTCATCCCGTCGACGACCGGGGTGGCGACACTCTTGATCTCGGTGCTCATCGGTTCAACTCCATCTCTGGGAGGTCCGGAATCCCCGCCGATGTACAGGCGGCCGCCGGGCGAGGCCCGGATCGCGCTGACCGCATCCGGGATGTGACAAGCAGACCGCCGGTGCGGCGACGGGAACGGGAAGGGCGGCCGGTCCGCCGGACACCCGTCGGGCGTCGCCTCGCCACAGGGACCCACCCGGGCCGTCAGGTCACCAGGTGGCCTGACGGGACGGCGTCTGCGCGTCCCTTCGTCATCCCGTCCGCCGTCCGCGCCGGACCGGATACGTGGAGCCTAGACACGTCCCGCCCGTGATGCTTGGCTCTGTGTGGCCGAAAATTTTGCATTCTGTGGCCCGGAGGTTCGCGTGAAGCTGCTTGTCCGTAACGCCGCGCTGAACGGCTATATGGAGATCACCCGTTACCTGGGCGCCGATCCTTCGCCGCTGCTGCGGTCGGTGGGTCTCGACACCGCAGACCTCGCCGTACCCGGCAAGTGGGTCCCCGCGGATGCCGTCGCGCACCTGCTGGAGAACACCGCCGACGCGACCGGCAAGGAGGACTTCGGCCTGAGAATCGCCGAGGGCCGGCGCTTCTCCAACCTGGGCCCCGTCAGCCTGGCCGCACGCGACGAACCCGACGTGCGCGGCGCACTGACACTGATCATGCGCTACATGCACCTGCACAACGAGGCGCTGCGCCTGAAGCTGTCCGAGGACGACGGTCTCGCCACCGTCGAACTGCACATCCTCCCCGGGGTCACCGGCGAACGCCGTCAGGCCACCGAACTGAACATCGGCGCCCTGCACTGCATCATCGCGAGCCTCGTCGGCCCCGGTTGGAAACCGGTCACCGTCTGCTTCACCCACCGAGCCCCGGCCGACCCGGCCACCCATCACCGGGTACTGGGACCATCGGTCCACTTCGGCGAACAGTTCAACGGCATCATCTTCTACTCGGACAACCTCGCCCGCCCCAACACCCTCTCCGACCCGCTCCTGAGGCCCTACACAAGGCAGTACCTGGAAGGGATCGCCTCCCCGCGCCCGGACGCCGACGTCGACCGCATCCGTGACCTCATCGAGGCGCTGCTACCGACCGGGCGCTGTTCCCTTCAGCAGATCGCGCACAGCCTCGGCGTCGACCGTAAGACCGTGCACCGCTACCTCGCCCGGTCCAATCAGACGTTCTCCTCCGTCCTCAACTCCGCCCGCGTACAACTGGCCCAGCAGTACGTCGGACACCAGAGCCGCCCCCTGACTCAGGTTGCCGAACTGCTCGGCTTCGCCGCGCTCAGCACCTTCTCCCGCTGGTTCCGCAAAGAGTTCGGCACCAGTCCCAGGGCCTGGAGGGCCGCACGCCGGCAGCACGAGGCCAAGAGCCCGACGCCGTAGCCGCGCCGGACCTCCGGTGGCCCTGCCCCGCGGCACTGCCCCGAGGACGGAGAGATCACGCCACGAAAAGCCAAGTCATAGGCCACATCTGGTCAAGTATTCGGCAGGGCTGTTCCCTACCATTGCGCTACCGCACGGCCAAGAGGCCACCACACACGCTGGGCCGGACGGACGGCACGGCGCCAACTCGCCTAGCGCCGGAGGCGGCATCACCTCTGGTTCCCGGCCCCTTCCGACACCTGCTGCAGCAACCCCCTCTCCCGCTCGACCCGGCGCGTCCCGACATACGCGCAGGGCCCGCCGGCCGGGCCGGATCCGGCCACCTGCCCCGCACGGGTGCCACCGCACCGCGGCCGCAGGTGCGCGCGGTGCGGCACGTCCCTGAACCGACCTGGACCACTCGATCTTCGCGTGGAGGCCACTATGGCAATGAACAAGATCGACAGGCTCCGCGAACCGTATCTGTCGCCCGCGGCCTGGAAAGGCTCGGACCTCGCAGGGTCCCAGGCATGGATCCACCGGCTGTCCGCCGCGCACGTGGAAGAACTCGAACGCGCCCTGGCACGGGTGCAAGGGAACGTCCCCCTGCTGAAGGTCGGCCGGGAGGACTTCCCGCTGCCCACCCTGGCAACCGAGCTGGCACGCATGGCCGACGAACTGGAGAACGGCCGGGGATTCGCCGTCCTGCGTGGGCTGCCGGTCGAGAAGTACAGCAACGCGCAGGCGAGCCTCATCTACTGGGGCATCGGCCAGCACCTGGGCATCCCCGTGTCACAGAACGCGGACGGCCACCTGCTCGGCCACGTCCGCGACACCGGGCGCACCACGGCCGATCCCGCCACCCGCGGCTACCAGACCGCCATGCGACTGCCCTACCACACAGACGGATCCGACCTCGTGGGCCTGCTCTGCCTCAGGCCGGCCCGCTCGGGTGGACTCAGCAGCATCATCAGCTCGGCCGCGCTCCACAACGCACTGCTCGCACGGTGCCCGGACCTGGTCGAGTGCATGTACCGCCCCTACCACTTCGACCGGCGCGAGGAGCAGAGCCCGGGAGAAGCTCCCTACTACACGGTGCCGTTGGCGTGCTGGTGGGAGAACAAGCTCAGCGTGCGCTACGTACGCGGCCACATCGAGTCGGCCCAACGGTTCCCCGACGTTCCCCGACGTTCCCCGCCTCGACCCCGACGACCGCGAGCTGTTCGACGAGATCGATGCGCTGACGCAGTCTCAGAAACTGTGTCACGACGTCGACTTCAACTTGGGCGACATGCAGTTCCTCAACAACTACGCCATCCTGCACTCACGCACCGCGTACGAGGACTTCGCCCCCCCGCGCACAAGCGCCATCTCCTTCGCCTGTGGCTGACCGCGCACAACGGCAGGGACCTGCCCCCGTGGTTCCTGCGCGACGGGACACGGTCCGGCGCCGGCCGCGGTGGCATCCCGCCCCGGGATCACGTCACCCGCTGAACGCCGGCGTACCCCACGCCGATGCCCCACACCGCTCACACCCCATGCCGGCCGAGCCGCTCCGGAGAAGGACTCACCCCATGACACCGGCCATACCCAGCCCCGAGCACGGTTCCGTGGCGAACCGCCTCGAGCGCCTGCCCTTCTGCGGCTGGCACCGAACCCTGTGCGCCCTGCTCGTCGGCGCGTTCATGTTCGAGTTCATCGACCTCTACACCTTTGCCTTCAGCGCCCCCGCCCTCGTCGTGCACCTGGGATTCACGGTGCCTGACATCGGCACCATCACGGCCGCCGCGGGCATCGGGGCCTTCGTCGGAGCCTTCGTCGGCGGCTGGGCGGCCGGCCGGATCGGCCGCAAGCCGACCCTCGTCGCCTGCTTGGTGATGTTCTCCGTGCCGTCCCTGCTCAACGCACTCGTCTCGACGCCCGAGTGGTTCATCGTCCTACGGTTCTTCACCGGAATCGGCTACCAGGGAACCACCGTCGTCGGAGGGATCCTGCTCTCCGAACTCGTGCCGGGCCACGTGCGTGGCCGTGCCTTCGCCTGGGTGAATGCCATAGGGGGACTGGGGCCGGCGCTCCTCGCCTGGCTCGCATTCGCCGTGGTCCCCCAGTTCACCTGGGGCTGGCGCGTCCTGTACCTCGTCGGCGGCCTGGGACTGCTCCTGGTCGTCCCCTTCCTGCGACGACTGCCCGAATCACCACGGTGGCTCGAATCCCGGGGCGCCACGGACCGGGCCCGGGCCACGACCGCACAGATCGAAGCAGCGGTGCGTACCGAAGGGCACATCATCCCGGAGGGGATCGTCACCGCTCACACCGAGCCGTACGAGGGCACGACGACGGGGCAACCGAACGGACTCGGTGCCCTCTTCCGGCAGGGTTTCGGACGGCAGTTCGCCGTCACCTGCGCCCTGTGGACCCTCGGTGTGGTCGGATACTTCGGGTTCACGGCCTGGCTGTCCACCCTGCTGAAGCTCAAGGGCTACACCATCAGTGAGGGAGCCTTTATCACCGCCGTCATCACCACGGTCGGCATGATCGGACTCCTTGCCAGCACCGTCGTGACCGACCGATGGCAGCGCAGGTACAGCCTCGCCGTCATCTCGACGGTGCTGGGCGTCACCGCGCTCCTGTTCACCACCAGCGATTCCACCGTGATCGTCCTGGGACTCGGCTGTGTCCTGCAGGTTCTCTATCAGATGACCGTGCCGCTGACCCAGGCGTACTCGGCCGAGGTGTTCCCCACCCGGTTCCGGGCGATCGGCTCGGGATGGGCCAGCTCGTCGGGTCGGCTCGGCAGCATCCTCGGCACCTTCGCCATCACCGCGATCCTCGGCGCACTCGGCATCTCCGCGGTGTTCTACTTCATCGCTGTCGTCATGCTCGTCCTTGCGCTGACGATGGCAGTCTTCGGCCAGTCGACCACCGGCTCCCTCGAGGAGAACACCGAACAGAGTCCGGCGAACAGTCCGGACAGCACGTCCTCACTCACCGACGTGGCCTAAACGGCGCCACGACCATGTGGCTGGCGGGACTCAATCTCCCGGACACGCTCTGTCCTGCCGGTCACCGCAGCGTGTGCGCCTCCTGTCGCTCATCCCACAGCGCATCAGCCAGTTTTGCGGCGGCGTCATGACAGCCCGCGGCGATCTGATCCCCGAGCCAAGCCCACGTGTTCGTGTCCGGTGCGAGTTGACCATGCCCTTGCGCTGTTGGAGGACCACTTCCTCCGGCACCGTGCGGTTGGCCGGCCGCGGGACTTGCCGCGCCACGCACGTCATGCCGGGCGCCTGGTCACCCGGCGGCAGCTACGCGAGCGCGGACTGAGCCCCGGTGGGCACGGCCCGGTCGCGGTCCTGCGCTGCAAGGGCTGCTCTTACCGCCCCGGCAAGGCGCGCATCCATCTCACCCGGGCCTGGCTCTACAGCCTGGATTTCGCCCGCCCGAAGCGGGTGCCGACGTTGGCGCAAGAAGCGGCGCTGGATCGGGCAATGGCCGCGAGGTCCACGTGCCCGCAGTGCCGCCGGAGGTACTACTTCCGCCTCCCATTGCGCACCCAGGGCGTCTGCGACCCCTGCGACCCCTGCGACGAGGGCTACGAGCCCAGCCCAGACACCTACATGGCGTCCACGGCCTGAGGCTGTTCACCCGCCGCCCCGCCGTGCAGGTCCCGACCCCGGCGACACCGGCCGGGGTCGGGACCGCCGGGTGGCCGCGCATCGGTAAAGGGCCGGCCACCCCGCTCCCTCACCCGTGGCGCTCCTGGCCGTCCTCACCGCACAGCAGACGTTCGGCGACGGGCATCACCTGATGCTGGACGCCAGGGACGCGGGGCTTGCCGCGGCGGCCCTGGCACTGGTCCTGCGCGCGCCCTTCCTCGTGGTCGTAGGGGCCGCCGTGGCCGTCACCGCGGGCGTACGTGCCCTCGGCTGGGCGCTCTGACGAGACATTTCGGCAAGTCATCCCGGTGAGAGGCCCGGTCCAGAGCGCCCGGTTCATGAGTTCCCCGCCGACGGCCGGCACACCGTGGCCGAGGAGCAGCGGTTCGGCGTCGGCCCGGTCTCAGCCGAGGCTGCGTCCGTGGGCCCGTAACGTCAGGAGCGCCTTGAGCGTCACGATGGGCCGCCCCTCCAGAGCCGTCCCCGGCGCCCACTGCCGCCAGTTCACCGGCCAGCCGCCGTCCGCCTGCTGCTCCGCCGCGAGGTGGTCGAGCGAACGGGCCAGTTCTTCGTCGGTGAACCAGCCGCGGGCGAGCGACTCGGGGGTACGGGCGTAGTCGTACGGGAAATGCTGCTCGCCCGGTGCGTATCCGGCCGCCACCGGGTAGTCCGCGCGCCGCTCCGGATCCAGTACGGCGAGCCGCTGTTCCCGCACCAGCCGCCCGAGCCGGTCGGCCGACGCCTCGGCGCGGGCCCGGTCGGGGACGCCGTCCAGAAAGGCGAGCGCCGCCTCGATCTCGTACGGATGCGACCGGTCCAGGGCTTCGACCGCCGCCCAGCAGAAGTCGGTCGCCCGGAACAGCCAGGCATGCCACACCGCATTGCGGTGCAGGAGCCCGACGACCGGGCCGGTGGCCAGCAGTTCCGCGGGCGGGTCGTCGACGATCGGGATGAACGGCGCGGCCGGATAGCCGCGCTGCGACGGCAGGAGAGCGGGCAGCGCCCCCTCCTTGGTGGACACCTCGGTCAGGAAGCGGCAGATCCGCTCCACCCGTGGCCCGTCGCAGCGGCCGATGGAATCGAGGACATTGAGCGCGTGGGCGGTGTGCAGTGGCTGACTGACGGGGCCACGCAGATCGGGTTCGAGCGCGTGCCCGTATCCGCCGTCCTCGTTCAGATAGGCGGCGAGTGCGGTCTCCACGGCGTCCGTACTTCCTTTCAGGAAGTGATGGGCGAACCGCCGCTGTTCCAGTACACGGGCCGTGAGCCAGAGGAACTGCTCAGCACGGTCGAGGGGATTTGTTCCGGTTTCAGCCATGGACCGACCGTAGGGCGGTAAGCGCTCTCGGCAGGGCGTAGTGGCCCGGCTGCACCCTCAGGAGCGGGATACTGAGGTCATGCGGTTGACGATATTCTGGGAACGGATGGCTGACCACTTCGGCGCGGGGTACGCCGATTCCTTTGCGCGTGACCATGTGATGGCCGAGCTCGGCGGGCGGACGGTGCACCAGGCGCTGGCTGCCGGCTGGGACGCCAAGGACGTCTGGCGAGGTGTCTGCGCGGCGGTCGACGTCCCCGCCGACAAGCGCTGATTCCCGGCTCGTCGGCGACCGGACCTGTGATGTTGTCCGGGGTGGGCAGCTGTTTGGCATAGCTGTAGGCGAGACTGGGTCCGTGCCACCGACAGACGAGACAGCCCAGCCCCAGACACCGTTCTCCCCGCCCGCCTCTCCGGCCCCGTCGGCCGCGCCGTCGAGCAGCGGGCCGGTCCGCATGCCGGCGTGGCTGCCGCGTGCCATGGTGCTCGCTCTGGCGCTCTACGCCTGTTACCGGCTCGGCAGCTGGGCCTTCGACCAGCTCATCGGGCTGCTGATCAATGTGCTGATCGCGTTCTTCCTGGCGCTCGCCATCGAACCCGCGGTGAGCCGGATGTCGGCGCGCGGCATGCGCCGCGGACTCGCCACCTTCCTGGTCTTCCTCGTGGTGCTGATAGCCGCGGCCGGTTTCGTCGTGCTGCTCGGCTCGATGCTCGCGGGCCAGATCGTCGACATGGTCGAGGGGTTCCCGAAGTATCTGGACTCGGTGATCAACTGGGTCAACCAGAGCTTCCACACCGAGCTCTCCCGGGTCGAGGTCCAGGACAGCGTGCTGCACTCCGACTGGCTGCAGAAGTATGTCCAGAACAGCGCGACCGGAGTGCTCGACATCTCCACCACCGTGATCGGCGGGCTGTTCCGTCTTCTGACGATCTTCCTGTTCTCGTTCTACTTCGCCGCCGACGGCCCCCGGCTGCGGCGCGCCCTGTGCTCCGTACTGCCGCCCACCAGGCAGGCGGAGGTGCTGCGGGCCTGGGAGATCGCGGTCGACAAGACCGGTGGTTACCTCTACTCACGCAGCCTGATGGCGCTCATCTCCGGGATCGCGCACTACATCCTGCTGATGATCCTCGGTGTGCCGTACGCGCCCGCGCTCGCGATCTGGGTCGGCTTGGTCTCTCAGTTCATCCCCACGATCGGTACGTATCTGGCGGGCGCTCTGCCGATGCTGATCGCGTTCACCATCGACCCCTGGTACGCGCTGTGGGTGCTCGGCTTCGTCGTGGTCTACCAGCAGTTCGAGAACTACGGGCTGCAGCCCAAGCTCACCTCCAGGACCGTCGACATCCATCCTGCAGTCGCCTTCGGATCGGTCATCGTGGGCACGGCGCTCATGGGCGCCGTGGGTGCGCTGATCGCGATCCCGGCCGTCGCCACGCTCCAGGCGTTCCTCGGTGCCTATGTGAAGCGGTACGACGTGACGGACGACCCGCGGGTGCACGGCCGCCATCAGCGGCGCGGCGAGCGGGTGCTCACCCGGCTGCGCCGGTCCTGGCGGACCGCCGAGAGCAGCGGCGCCCGCGGCGGACCGGACAGGATCCCGGAGCCGGAGAATCCGGAACGCGCCTGACCGTCTACGTCGTCGACTGGACCCCCGACAAGATGCCCCCGTTCCTGGAGGGAGTCGCCCCGAGGCTCCGCGAAGCCGGGCGTGACCCCGATGGCGCCGGCCCCGCTGATCAGCGTGGCGGCACTGGACGTCCCCGACCATCGGGCTGAGGCCGAAGCCACCGCGATCACCGGCTGAACAGATGCTCTTCGCCCACGGGGCACCGAAGTGGCCGGCTGCGGCGTTCAGCGGCCGGCCGCGGCGCTCAGTGGCGAACCTGCGTGCTCGGTCGCGTCGGCCGATCGGCTCGGCGCGGTGCGCTTGACAGTGAAATCGAACATCCATTCTCATGGGATTCCGGCCGGGTTTTCCCGGGCCCGACCGTGGAGTTGTCCACAGGCCGGGAGGACGTCGAGGCCCATTGTCAGTGGCAGGGGTTAGCGTCTTTGACGTGAAGCGATCGACTCAAGCAAATCGGGTGGAACCCATGGCAGGAACCGACCGCGAGAAGGCGCTGGACGCCGCACTCGCACAGATTGAACGGCAATTCGGCAAGGGCGCGGTGATGCGCCTCGGTGAGCGGCCGAACGAGCCCGTTGAGGTGATCCCCACCGGGTCGACTGCCCTCGACGTGGCCCTCGGCGTCGGCGGCCTGCCGCGCGGCCGTGTGGTGGAGGTCTACGGACCGGAGTCCTCCGGTAAGACGACGCTGACGCTGCACGCCGTGGCGAACGCGCAGAAGCTCGGCGGTTCGGTGGCCTTCATCGATGCGGAGCACGCCCTCGACCCCGAGTATGCGAAGAAGCTCGGCGTCGACATCGACAGCCTCATCCTGTCCCAGCCGGACAACGGCGAGCAGGCCCTCGAAATCGTGGACATGCTGGTCCGCTCCGGCGCCCTCGACCTGATCGTCATCGACTCCGTCGCGGCGCTCGTGCCGCGAGCGGAGATCGAGGGCGAGATGGGCGATTCGCACGTGGGTCTGCAGGCCCGCCTGATGAGCCAGGCGCTCCGCAAGATCACCAGCGCGCTCAACCAGTCCAAGACCACCGCGATCTTCATCAACCAGCTCCGCGAGAAGATCGGTGTGATGTTCGGCTCGCCGGAGACCACGACCGGTGGCCGGGCACTCAAGTTCTACGCCTCGGTGCGCCTCGACATCCGCCGGATCGAGACGCTGAAGGACGGTACCGACGCCGTCGGAAACCGCACCCGCGTCAAGGTCGTGAAGAACAAGGTCGCGCCGCCGTTCAAGCAGGCCGAGTTCGACATCCTCTACGGCCAGGGCATCAGCCGCGAGGGCGGTCTGATCGACATGGGCGTGGAGCACGGCTTCGTCCGCAAGGCGGGCGCCTGGTACACCTACGAGGGCGACCAGCTCGGCCAGGGCAAGGAGAACGCCCGCAACTTCCTCAAGGACAACCCCGATCTCGCCAACGAGATCGAGAAGAAGATCCTTCAGAAGCTGGGTGTCGGCGTCAGGCCGGATGCCGATGCCGCCGAACCCGGTGCGGATGCGACGGGCGGCACCGCGGCTGCGGCCGACAGCGCGAAGTCGGTGCCCGCTCCGGCCGGCAAGAGCAAGCCGGCCAAGGCTGCGGCCAAGAGCTAGACCGTGACGCGTCGTACGGAATGGCCGGTCAGCGTCAGCGACCATGGCGCCGGTCCCGGTCCCGAATTCGCCGCCGGATACACGGCCGGGTCCGAGGGCGCGTACGGGCCGGAGGCCGGTCAGGGCAGCGGTTCGCGCACCGGATTCGGTGAGGGGGAGGGGCGCCGTGCTCGCTCCCGCTCCAGGAACAGCGGCTCCCCTTCCTCGTCGAGGGCCGAGAAGGGGGAGCCGCGAGATCCGGTCGAGCAGGCGCGCAACATCTGTCTGCGGCTGCTCACGGGGACGCCGCGCACCCGAAAGCAGCTCGCGGACGCCCTGCGCAAGCGGGAGATCCCGGACGAGGCGGCCGAAGAAGTGCTGTCGCGCTTCGAGGACGTCGGGCTGATCGACGACGCCGCGTTCGCGGATGCCTGGGTGGAGTCCCGGCATCACGGCCGAGGGCTCGCCCGCCGCGCGCTCGTCCGTGAGCTGCGCACCAAGGGGGTGGACTCCGCCGTCATCGACGAGGCTGTCGGGCAGCTCGACTCCGAGCAGGAGGAGGCGACGGCCCGTGAGATGGTCGCGCGCAAGCTGCGCTCCACCCGCGGCCTGGACCGCGACAAGCGGCTGCGCCGCCTCGCGGGCATGCTCGCCCGCAAGGGGTACGGGGAAGGCATGGCCCTGCGCGTGGTGAGACAGGCGCTGGAGGAGGAGGGCGAGGACACGGAAGGCCTGGACGAGCCTTTCTGATCGCCGGGTTCGAGGGACGTTCGCACGGGGCGGTGTACGTATGGGGAACGCAGGGGCCGGGGGCGGGCTGCCCGGGCAGGACTTGCGCAGGCGGATGGGCGGGGCGGGCGTCGGAGCCGCCGCCGTTGGCGAAGGGGCTGCCCCAACCGAAGAAGCTGCTGTCACCAGCGAAACGGACGAACCGAATCCGTAGTTGGGGTGTTGCCCACACGCCTTCGAGCGGTCTGCGCTTAGCGGGAGCAGCAGGAGCAGCGGGAGTAGTGGGAGCAGCAGGCGCCCGACGCCGGGAGAACCGGTTTTCGCGGACGGCGCGCCGTGGCCGTGTCGCCGGCCGGTCGAGCGGTTGAACGTTCGGACACCCCACGGTTCGGCAAGGGGGATGCCGTAGGTTTCCCGTCCCCGGACTCCGGCCGACCCGGTGGCGAAGACATCGTGATCCGCGCGGACACGTGAGGTGTGGGCCGTTCCCGTGAGCGGGTACGCGCAGGTGGGATGGGCTTGGTGCGCCTTCGGGGGAGGGGAGCCATCGCCATGGAGATGAGCGCCTTCACCACGTAGATCTGCTGGGCGCGGAGGGCCGGATCCCACGCGCCGCCGACAGCGGGACGACGTCGGCGGCGCCGGTGTGCCGGTGGGAGAGGTCGCGGCGGACCGAGACCTGGAACGGATCAGACTTCGGCCGCCGCCTGCTCGGGCGCGGCGGCCCTGCTCTTCGTACCGGCGTCCGAGGCGGCGCGGACGGCCGGGATGACGCTCGCGATGGCCGCGGCGACCAGTGCGATACCGCAGCCGATCATCAGGCCCGTGCGGAAGCCGTTCTCGGAGGTGAAGCTGTGCCCGCCCATGGTGACTGTCATCTGGGAGAGGACCACGCCCATCACGGCGGCACCGACCGAGGTGCCCAGCGAACGCATGAGAGCGTTGAACCCGTTGGCGGCGGCGGTCTCGGAGAGCGGTACCGAGCTCATGATCAGCGCGGGCATCGAACCGTAGGCGAGGCCCACGCCGCTGTTGATGACCATGAGGGCCAGCATGAGCCCCCACGCGGACCCCATGAGCACGAGCGACAGGCCGTACCCGGCGGCCAGCACCAGGACGCCGCAGATCAGGGTGAACTTCGGACCGCGGGCGTCGGTGAGCTTTCCGCCGAACGGCGAGACGATCATCATCATGATGCCGCCGGGCGCCATCCACAGGCCGGCGGCCAGCATCGACTGGCCCAGACCGTAGCCGGTGGCCTCCGGGAACTGGAGCAGCTGCGGCACGACCAGCATGCTCGCGTACATACCGAAGCCGACGAAGACCGAGGCGACGTTGGTGAGCAGCACCCGGGGGCGGGCCGTGGTGCGCAGGTCGATCAGCGGTTCCCGGGTGCGCAGTTCCCAGGCGCCCCAGGCCAGCAGGATCACGACGGCGGCGGCGAACAGTCCGAGGGTGGTCGCCGAGCCCCAGCCCCAGTCGGCGCCCTTCGACACCGCGAGCAGCAGGCAGACCAGTCCCACGCCGAGGCCGACAGCGCCGAGGGTGTCGAAGCGCTGGCCCTTGGCGCCGGGCGGGACGTCGGGGATGAGGAACCAGATCGCCGCGGCGATCAGCGCGGCCAGGACGGCGGAGCCCCAGAACAGCACGCGCCAGTCGGCGTACTGGGCGACCGCCGCGGCGATCGGCAGGCCGAGTCCGCCGCCGATGCCCATGGAGGCGCTCACCAGCGCGATGGAGGAGCTGAGCTTCTCCGGCGGGACCACGTCGCGTAGCAGGGCGATGCCCAGAGGCACCATGCCCATGCCCATGCCCTGCAGCCCACGCCCGATGATCATGGGGACGACGGAGGAGGCGAGGGCACAGACCAGGGAGCCGGCCACGAGCGGCACGGAGCACGCGAGGAGCATGCGGCGCTTGCCGATCAGGTCGCCGAGGCGTCCGGAGATCGGTACGCAGATCGCCCCCGCCAGCAGGGTGACGGTGATCACCCATGCCGCGTTCGACGGCGAGGTGTGCAGGATCTGGGGCAGCTCCGCGATGAGCGGAGTGACCAGTGTCTGCATGATCGCGGCAGTGATGCCGGCGAGGGCCAGCGTGGCGACCACACCGCCGGTGCGGGCCGTGGGCTGGGGGGCGTCCATTCGGGACTCCAGGAGGTGAGGGGGCTGCCGGGCATCATTCGCTCGTCCGGAGCCAAAAGTAAACATCTGCTTACATGGACGCTAGGGCAGGTGCGGGAGTGAGGTCAACATCTGTTTACATCTCGGCGCGGGCGGTACCGTTCGAGCAGAGAGAGGACAGCCATGAAAGCCAGCAGTTCCCCGGCAGGTCCCGCGCCCCTGGCGCCGACGGACGGCAGCCCGCCGCCATCCCGGCGCGGTGCCGGCGCCAGGACCCGCCGGCTCCTGCTCGAATCGGCCCGCCGACGGTTCGCGTACGACGGATACGCGGCCACGACCGTGCGCGACATCGCCGATGACGCCGGGGTCAATGTCGCGCTCATCAACCGTTACTTCCAGTCCAAGGAAGGTCTCTTCGAAGCCTGTCTGACGGCGGTCATCGACGAACTCGTCCGTGCGGCGGGCACAGTGGCCGACCTGGAGCAGATTCCGGGGGTCATCGCCGGCCACACCGCGGGCGTGCTCGCCACGGACGGTCCCAGGGACGCTCTCCTCCTGCTGCTGCGCTCCTCCGGTGACGAGCGCACCGAACAGATGCGCACCGGCCTGCTGCGCACGTTCAGCGAGCGGCTCGCCTCGGCGGCCGGATGGCGGCCCGAAGACCCCGACGGCGACGGGCTCCTTCTGCGTGCCCAACTTGTTCTGTCCGTGGCCTTCGGCATCACGGTGCTGCGCGCCTCTCCCGGTCTGGAGCCGCTCGCGTCGGCCACCGCGCAGGACCTCGCGGGGCCGCTGCGCGAACTGGTCGACGCGCTGCTCACCCGCCACTGAGGCGCGGTGCCGCGCCCCGGCCATGCGCCGGGGCGCCGCCCCTCGCGCCCTCACCGAACGCCGTGCCCGGGGCGTCCGTGCCGACGCGGATCACTGCCCGGCGCGGGCGGCGCGGGCGATGGTGGCGTCGATCAGGGCGAGTGCGTCCTCGGCGGTTCGGCCGGGGCAGCGGTTCCACGGTCCGATCAGACCGGTCCAGCCCCGGGAGCGGAGCTCGGCGACGAGCCAGGCGCCCGCCCGGTCCACGGTGTCGAGGGAGCCGTAGCCCAGGCGGTGGGCGGTGAGCAGGGCACCGCAGACGCACCGGGCGCCGCGCGCGTTGCGCAGCCGGTACGGGGTGTTCTGCCAGCCCCACTCGGTCAGGATCTGCCGGGCGCAGGCGAGATGGGCGGAAGGCCGCACATCGGGCTGCCCGATGCGCCGCCAGGAGTGGAGCCGGTCGGGGAGGATCGCGCCGAGCCGCCCGGGGAGCGGCCGCTCGCGCGGTGCGATGGGCGGCAGGGCACGCGCGGACTCCGCGATGAGCTGATCGACCGGTACGGACAGCAGGTCGCGCCAGTCGGCCTGCTGACGGCCCGTCGGCCGATCGGCGGCGCCGGGGGAGGCGGGGCGTGCGGGGGGTGCGGGCTCGGCAGCGGTGAGATCCCAGCCGATGACGATCCGCTGCCAGACCTCTGTGTCGTGGAGGCGGGCGGCCCGGGCATCGAGCTGATCAGGGGTCAAGGTGGGGGTCGGCATGGGTGCGGAGTCTCCGTCACGTCGGTCCTTGGCGTTGAGCCGAATGTCCGTCGCGTACGGAGATTGCTCCACCCGAGCGTGGCGTTCGGGTGTGTCGGGACCGATTCGGGGTACCGGCGATCGGGATGCGGGGCCGGTCCCCGCGCCCCGGAGCCAGGGGGTGCCGCGCCCTTGGAGCGCGGGACCCGCTCCTCGACGGGATGCCCGCCCGCAACCCGAGCGGATGGCCCCCATGCGACCACGCCTGCCCGAAATCCGGGTGGACGCCCGCACCGGTTGCGTGACCCTCGCCGCGCACGCCCGCATCCGGAGCAGACCGACCTCGGCCGGCGGCCCCACCGCCCGCCCATCCGTCACGCCTCGGCCGGCGGCCCCGCCGCGCGCCCGTCCGTCACGCCTCGGCCGGCAGTCCCGCCGCCCGCCCTGTCCGTCACGCCTCGGCCGGCAGTCCCGCCGCCCGCCCGTCCGTCACGCCTCGGCCGGCGGCCCCGCCGCGCGCCCGTCCGTCAGACCTCGGCCGGCGGCCCCGCCGCCCACCCCGTCCGTCAGGCCTCGACCGGCAGCCCCGCCGCGCGCCACGCCTGGAATCCGCCGATCAGATCGGTTGCCCGGCGCAGCCCCAGCAACCGCAGGGACGCGACGGCGAGGCTCGACGCGTAGCCTTCGTTGCAGACCACCACGACCTGGAGATCGTGGCTCACCGCCTCCGGGGCCCGATGGCTTCCCCACGGGTCGAGCCGCCACTCCAGCTCATTGCGCTCGACCACCAGCGCACCCGGAATCAGTCCGTCCCGCTCGCGCAGCTCCGCGTAGCGGATGTCCACGAGAAGCGCCCCGTCCGCAGCGGCGGCGAGCGCCTCTCCCGGGCCGACCCGGACGAAGCCGGCCCGGACCCGTTCCAGCAGTTCGTCGACCCCGACCGGTGCCGCGGCACCCCGAGGGCTGTCGCTCACTGCCAGTCCTCCGGCCGTTCGACCTGTTCGAGACGGAGTACCGCGCCGGTGCGGCTGTAGCGCCGGATCCACGGCAGCGGGGGGTAATACGCATGGACGGAGACGGCGTGTTCCGTGCGGGATTCGTTCAGCACCTCGTGGACGTGGTGCCGGCCGAACGCCCTGCCCTGGCCGACGGCCAGCTGCCGGGAACGGTCGATGCCCTCGGTGAGTTCGAGGGTCTTCCAGCCATCGGTGGGCAGCCGGGCGGCGAGCGACAACTCGTTGAGGGTTCCGGCCGCGGTGGTGAAGGCGCCGATCGAGTCGGCGTGGTCGTGCCAGCCGGTGCCGGTACCCGGTGGCCAGCCGATCAGCCATGCTTCACTGCCGCCGGGCCCTTCGAGCTGGATCCAGGTGCGGCCCTCGGGATCGAGGGGCAGTGAGGCGACGATCCCGGCGTCGGCGGCGACGCGGCGGACGAAATCGAGCAGTTCCGCGGAGGTCGGACCGGAACCACTGCCGGACACGGGCGCGGATGGGCGTACAGAGGGTGACGAAGGAGCAGACACGGAGACCGTCCTGAGGGTTCGCACGGAGGCACGGCCGTACGGCAGAGCGCACGTCGTGGCAGGAAGAGGCGATTCAGCAGGACGGACGACACACGCAGCCCGCGTAGCGGACGAGGTCCATATGGACCCTCCGCCACAGGCGCACATCGGTGTCGGTCACGTTCCGGAGTACACCATGCGCGTCCGCAGCGGTCAATTGATGCCCGCAGTCTGGTCGGAGCGTACGGAGGCGCGTGCGGCCCCGCCCCGCACCGCGTCCGCCGCGGCGAGGAGTTCCCGGGGCCGTACCCCGCCGAACGACGCCACGAGATGACCGTCCGGCCTGATCAGCAGCACGGTGTGGGCCGACGCCCCCGGGTAGCTCTCGGTCACCAGCAGCTCGGCCTTCACCGGCAGCGCGTCGACGGCCGCGGCCAGCCGCGGCATGACGCCGGCGGTCATCCAGTGACGCCGGTCCCACACCCCCGTGCCGGGCGCCACCAGGACCACCAGGAAGTGCCCCTGCCCCAGCCGTTCGCGCAGCCGCACGGCCGTGCCGTCGGGCGCCGTGACCCGCACATCGGTGACCGGCGCACCCGGGGGCGTACCCACGGATGTGTGCGCCTCGGTGCGTGGGGGCGCAAGGGGCGAGTGCGAGTACGAGGGGGGCGCACCGAGGGGGCCACAGCCCAGATGCCCGTCGGTGAGCAGCGCGTCGTGCCCCCGTGCGCTCCCCGGCACCAGGGTTCGCAGACCTCCGCCGCCGCGCAGTATCGGCATCGACTGGTCCGCGGCGCGCAGCCGTGCGGCGACCGCGGCCCGCCGCTCGGCCTGGTAGCTGTCGAGCAGTACGTCGGAGGCGCCGTGGTGCCAGGCCTGGGCAAGCTTCCAGGCCAGGTTCTCGGCGTCCCGCAGCCCCTCGTCGAGGCCCTGGGTGCCCAGCGCGCCCAGCAGATGGGCGGCGTCCCCGGCCAGGAAGGCCCGGTCGACCCGCCAGCGCAGGGCGAGCCGGTGGTGCAGCGTGTACACGCCCGTGTCCAGCAGTTCGTACGGCGGTGTCTCGCCGCACCAGCCCTCCAGGGTGTCCCGGATCCGGGCGATCAGGGCGTCCGGGGTGACGAGCTCACCACGCGGCGGCAACAGCCAGTCCAGCCGCCAGGCGCCGTCCGTCAGCGGCCGTGCGGTCACCTCGGCGCCGCCGGTGCGCCACGGCGGCAGCCGGTGCAGCACGGCCTGCCCGGGCCAGGGAAGCTCGGTACGCAGCGCCGCGACGGCGTGCCGCTCCACCGCCGTACGCCCGGGGAAGCGGATGTCGAGGAGCTTGCGCACCGTGGACCTGGCGCCGTCGCAGCCCACCAGGTAACTCCCGCGCCACCAGGTCGAATTCGGTTTCCGGGTGTGCACGGTGACCCCGGCCGGCCCCTGCTCCAGCGTGTCGATCCGGCTGTACGGGGCGACCTGCACCAGCCGCTGCGCGGCCACCGCGTCCCGCAGCCCGCGCGTCAGGACGTGCTGCGGCAGATGGACGGGGGCCGGCAACGGGTCGCCCTCGGGGGAGTCCTCGCCGAGCGGCAGCTCGCGCACCAGCTGCCTGCGCCGCATCGACCGCCAGCCGGACCACCGGATGCCCTCGTGCCGCAGCGCTTTGCAGCCGAGCCGCTCCACCAGGGCGGCGGTGTCCTCGCGCAGCACCACCGTGCGGGCCGGACGTGTCTCGTCCTTGGCCGGGTCCTCGTCGAGCAGGACGGTGGGGACGCCCTGCCCCGCGAGGGCGAGCGACAGCGTCAGGCCGACGGGCCCGGCGCCGACGACGATCACCGGGTCCACGACGAGGCTCCTCGAATTCGTGCGGACGACGCAGAAGAAGCGGACGACGCAGGTGAAAGGAGTGAATGGTGCCGGTGGGGAGTAGGGGACGGAGACGCTGTGGCGGCGGGGGCTCGGTGCGCGATCACAGAACGTATGCAACCTACTGCCGGTGCCCGCGTCAAGCGACATCGAACGGCGGCGAGGGGCGGTGGCTGACCAGCCACCGCCCCTCGCCGCCGTTCGATGCGACGAACCGTCAGGCGCGACCGTCGTCGACGACGAGCGCCGGCGTACCGATGGTCTCCGGTGCGCCCCCGGGCGTGGTGCCGGCCGGGGAACCCTTGCTCTTCCTGTTGCGCCGGAGCCACCGCTCCAGCCGGCTCGCGAACGAGGTGAGTGCGAAGTTCAGCGCGAGGAAGATCACGGCCACGACGGTGAAGCACGCGATGGTGTTCGCGCCGTAGTTCGCGCTCATCGGGCGGACCGACGCCAGCAGTTCGGGGAAGGTCATCATGGCGCCGCCGAGCGCGGTGTCCTTCACGATGACGACGAGCTGGCTGACGATCGCGGGCAGCATGGCCGTCACCGCCTGCGGCAGCAGCACGGACAGCATGATCTGGCTCTTGCGCATGCCGAGCGCCTTGGCCGCCTCCGCCTGGCCCTTCGGCAGGGTCTCGATCCCGGCCCGCACGATCTCGGCGAGGACCGAGAAGTTGTACAGCACCAGTCCGGTCACCACGGCGTACAGCGGGCGCACATCGGTGTCGATGGTGGTGTACTCCGCGTACACCGCGTTCGCCGTGATCATCAGGATCAGTACCGGGACGGCGCGGAAGAGCTCCACGACGAAGCCGGCCGGCATCCGCACCCAGCGGTGGTCCGAGAGCCTGCCGATACCGAACAGGGCGCCCAGCGGCAGCGCGATGAGCAGGGCGAAGAACGCCGCCTTGAGCGTGTTCTGGAGGCCCGGCCAGATGTACGTCTCCCACGGCTGGGGGCTAGTGAAGAAGGGCTTCCACTTGATCCAGTCGAGCTGGTGCTTCTCGGCCAGCCCGTCGTACACCCACCACACCACGGCCGCGGCGCACAGGACGAACAGCACCGTGTAGAGGATGTTGCGCCGCCTGGCGCGGGGTCCCTGGGCGTCGTAGAGGACGGAACTCATCGCTTCACCGCCACCTTCTTGCTCACCCAGCCGAGGATCAGGCCGGTCGGGAGGGTCAGAACGATGAAGCCGAACGCGAAGACCAGCGAGATCAGAATCAGCTGGGCCTTGGCCTCGATCATGTCCTTCATCAGGTAGGAGGCCTCGACGACGCCGATCGCGGAAGCGACCGTGGTGTTCTTCGTCAGTGCGATCAGCACGTTGGACAACGGGTTGACCACGGCGCGGAACGCCTGGGGAAGGATGATCAGCCGCAGCACCTGCGTGAAGCTCAGCCCGAGTGCGCGCGCCGCCTCGGCCTGGCCGACCGGCACCGTGTTGATGCCGGAGCGCAGCGCCTCGCAGACGAAGGCGGCCGTGTAGGCGACCAGGGCGAGCACGGCCAGCCGGAAGTTGATGTCTTCGATGACATCGGCACCGAGCTCGATGTTCAGCGTCTGGTTCAGACCCAGCGACGAGAACACGATGATCACGGTCAGCGGAATGTTCCGGACCACGTTCACGTACGCGGTGGCGAAGCCGCGCATCAGGGGGACCGGGCTGACCTTCATGCCGGCCAGCAGCGTTCCCCATATGAGGGAGCCGAGGGCGGAGTAGACGGTGAGCTGCACCGTCACCCAGAAGGCCCCCAGCAGGTCGTAACCTTCAAGAAAGTCGAACACGATCTCCCGCGCTTCCGCGTGTAGGAGGGCACGGCGCGCCGCCGTTCACGGACGGCGCGCCCGGTCAGCCCTGCTTCACTTGACGATGTTGCCGATCTTCGGGGCGACCTCGTTCTTGTAGTTCGCCGGGCCGAAGTTGTCCTTCACGGCCTTGTCCCAGGCGCCGTCCGAGACCATCTTGGTGAGCGCGTCGTTGACCTTCTTCTTGAGGTCGGCGTCGCCCTTCTTCAGGCCGATGCCGTAGTTCTCGTTGGTCATCTTGAAGCCGGCCAGCTTGAACTTGCCCTGGAAGTTCTGCTGCGAGGCGTAGCCCGCCAGGATGCTGTCATCGGTGGTCAGCGCGTCGACGGCCTTGTTCTCCAGGCCGGTCAGGCACTCCGAGTAGCCGCCGTACGTCTGGAGCTGCGCCTTCGGCGCCAGCTTGTCGTGGACGTTCTTCGCCGAGGTCGAGCCGGCCACCGAACACAGCTTCTTGTTGTTCAGGTCGGCCGGCGACTTGATCGAGTCGTCGTCGGCACGGATGAGGATGTCCTGGTGCGCCAGCAGGTACGGGCCCGCGAAGTCGACCTTCTGCAGGCGCTCGTCGTTGATCGAGTAGGAGGCGGCGATGAACTTCACGTCACCGCGCTCGATCGCCGTCTCACGGTCCTGGCTCTTGGTCTCCTTGAAGACGATGTCCTTGGCGTCGTAGCCGAGCTCCTTGGCCACGTACGTGGCGACGTCGACGTCGAAGCCGGTGTACTTGCCGTCGGGGGTCTTCAGGCCGATGCCCGGCTGGTCGATCTTGATGCCGATCGTGATCTTCTTGCCGCCGCCCGAGCCGCCGTCCTCCTTGCCGGAGCCACAGGCGGTGGCGGTGAGGGCGAGGGCGAGCACGGCGGCCGAGGCGGCGGTGACCTTACGAAGCTGCATGGTGGTTTTCCCTAGAGTTGACGCGATGGGAGTGATCAGCCGGCCCGGGGCCCGGCGGTGCAGGATCAGTCAGTGGTGAAGGATCTTCGACAGGAAGTCCTTGGCCCGGTCGCTGCGCGGGTTGCTGAAGAACTGGTCGGGCGTGGCCTCTTCGACGATCTTTCCGTCGGCCATGAAGACGACCCGGTTCGCGGCCGAGCGCGCGAAGCCCATCTCATGGGTGACGACGACCATCGTCATGCCGTCCCGGGCGAGCTGCTGCATGACTTCCAGCACCTCGTTGATCATCTCCGGGTCGAGCGCGGAGGTCGGCTCGTCGAAGAGGATCACCTTCGGGTCCATCGCCAACGCGCGGGCGATGGCCACGCGTTGCTGCTGACCGCCGGAGAGCTGGGCGGGGTACTTGTCGGCCTGCGTCGCCACGCCCACCCGGTCGAGCAGCGAACGGGCCTTGTCCTCGGCAGCCTTCTTGTCCGTCCTGCGGACCTTGATCTGGCCCAGCATCACGTTCTCGAGCACCGTCTTGTGCGCAAAGAGATTGAACGACTGGAAGACCATGCCGACGTCGGCGCGCAGCCGGGCCAGCTCCCGGCCCTCCTGCGGCAGCGGCTTGCCGTCGATCGATATGTCACCCGAGTCGATCGTCTCCAAGCGGTTGATCGTGCGGCACAGCGTGGACTTCCCGGACCCGGAGGGCCCGATGACGACCACGACCTCGCCACGGGCGATCGTCAGGTCGATGTCCTGGAGCACATGCAGCGCGCCGAAGTGCTTGTTGACGTTGCTCAGTACGACAAGGTCGTTCGCCGCAGGCGCGGCGTCCTCGGCGCCCTTGGTCACTGAAACTCCGCTCATCGGCTTCTTGCTCCGTCCTCCTCGGTTGGGAAGGACCCTAGTGACGCAGTGCGACCAGCGTCATTACATCTGAGCGGAAATTGAGCATAACGATCCGGCGGCAACCGGACACTCCGCGTGAAGGGGACGGCCGGCGAGGTGCCCGGGGCGTACCGGGTGGATAACGGATGGCTCGATGCAATGGGCGGGCCCTTGACTGACGTACCCGTCATCGGAGTGGATGCCCTGGTACGCCATGACGTGAAACACCTCGGTACGGGGAAGTGACGAGGGGCGTACAAGAAATCGCACCGACACCGCATCTGCGGATCCGGCACCGCACCTACGGAAGGGGGGCCATGAAACTGCTGCTCGTCGAGGACGACAACCATGTCGCGGCAGCCCTCTCCGCGATCCTTGCCCGGCACGGCTTCCGCGTGGTGCACGCGCGCAGCGGCGAGGAAGCGCTGCGGGCGCTGCTGCCGACGGGCGCGGAGCCCTTCGGCGTCGTGCTCCTCGACCTCGGCCTGCCCGACCAGGACGGCTACGAGGTGTGCGGGAAGATCCGCAAGCGCACCTCCATACCGGTGATCATGGTGACCGCGCGCGCCGATGTCCGGTCACGGATCCACGGTCTCAACCTCGGGGCCGACGACTACGTGGTCAAGCCGTACGACACCGGCGAGCTCCTCGCCCGTATCCACGCCGTCAGCCGCCGTAAACCGGCCGGTGAGGACACCGTGCCCACGCCCGTCGCCGCTCTGCGCCTCGGGCACGTCCAGATCGAGCTGCCCACCCGCCGGGTCAGCGTCGACGGCTGCGAAGTCCAGCTCACCCGCAAGGAGTTCGACCTCCTCGCGCTGCTCGCCCAGTGCCCCGGAGTGGTCTTCCGCCGGGAGCAGATCATCAGCGAGGTGTGGCGCACGAGCTGGGAGGGAACGGGGCGCACCCTCGAAGTGCACGTCGCGTCCCTGCGTTCCAAACTGCGGCTGCCCGCACTGATCGAGACGGTGCGCGGGGTCGGCTACCGCCTCGTCGCCCCGTCCGCGTAGAGGCGTACGTCCCAGGTGCGCACCCGGCTGCTTCCCCTGCTCATCATTCTCATGGCGAGCGTGCTGCTCGCCCTCGGCTTCCCGCTGGCCGTCAGCGTCGCCGCCGCCCAGCAGCAGCGTGTCGTCATCGACCGCATCGACGACACGGCCCGGTTCGCCGCACTCGCCCAGTTCGTCGCCGAGCGGACCCCCGGCTACGAGGAACGGCGCCGCATCCTGCGGAGCGAACTCGACGCGTACGCATCGGTGTACGGCATTCGCGCCGGTGTCTTCTACCGCGACGACAGCGCCATGGCGAAAGCGCCGGCCACCTGGCAGCTGCCGATCGAGGGGGAGGGGAGAGAGGCATTCAAGGAGGCGCTCCTGGGGCGTCGCAGCCACGATCCGCCGCAGGTCTGGCCCTGGCAGCGGGGCAGGGTCGTCGTCGCCTCGCCCGTCGTACGGGACGGCGACGTCGTCGCCGTCGTGGTCATCGACTCGCCCACCGCCGACATGCGCGCACGCACACTGCGCGGTTGGCTGCTCGTCGCGGCCGGCGAAGCGGTCGCGATGCTGGTGGCGGTCGGCGCCGCGATCCGGCTCACCGGCTGGGTGCTGCTGCCCGTACGGACTCTCGACGCGGCCACCCATGACATCGCCAGTGGCCGGATGCGATCCCGGGTCGCGGCCTCCGGGGGGCCGCCGGAACTGAGGCGGCTGGCCCGTTCGTTCAACGAGATGGCCGACAACGTCGAGGACGTGCTGGAGCAGCAGCGTGCCTTCGTCGCCGACGCCTCGCACCAGCTGCGCAATCCCCTTGCCGCACTGCTGCTGCGGATCGAGCTCCTCGCGCTCGAACTCCCCGAGGGCAATGAGGAGATCGCCTCCGTACGCACGGAGGGCAAGCGCCTCGGGCAGGTCCTGGACGACCTGCTCGACCTGGCGCTGGCCGAACACGCCGCGGCCGATCTGCGGCTCACGGACATGGGCGCGCTCACCGCGGAACGCGTCGCGTCCTGGCGGCCGGTCGCCGAGGAGAAGGGCGTACGGCTCAGGGCGGACGGCGCGTCCGCCGTAACGGCCTGGGCGGATCCCATCGCACTGTCGAGCGCCCTCGACGCCGTCATCGACAACGCCCTGAAATTCACCCCTGCCGGCGAAGAGGTCCTTGTCACGGTCGCCGCCGGCCGTGACGACGTCACGGTCGTCGTCGCCGACCGCGGACCGGGCCTCACCGCACAGGAGAGGGAGCGCGTCGGCGACCGCTTCTGGCGCAGCGCCCAGCATCAGAACGTGCAGGGCTCCGGCCTCGGACTCTCCATCTCCCAGGCTCTCCTGGCCGCGGGCGGCGGCTCCATCGGGTATGCCGCCCATGAGCCGCACGGACTGCGGGTGACGGTGTCCGTGCCGCGCCAGGGCCCGCAGGGCTGAGAGGCGGGTACGCCCGCCGCCGGGATCAGGGCTTGACCGAGCGGTAGTACCGCCTGGCCCCCTCGTGCAGCGGCAGCGGATCGGTGTAGATCGCCGTGCGCAGGTCCACCAACTGGGCCGCGTGCACCTCGCGCCCGATCCGGTCCCGGCTGTCGATCACCGTCCGGGTGAACGCCTCGGTCAGCGCCGGATCCGTACGGTCCGTGGTCACCAGCACATTGGCGACCGCCACCGTCGGCACCGCCTGACCCTGCTGCACGTTGCGATAGGCATCGGCGGGCATCATGGCCGACCGGTAGTAGCGGGCCGACCCGCCCGCGGCCTGAAGCTCCTTGATCAGCGGGGCCTCCAGCGGCACCAGCCGGATCGCGAACCGGTCCGACAGCTCCTGCACGGCGGACGTGGGCAGCCCGCCGGACCAGAAGAAGGCGTCGAGCCGGCCGTTCTCCAGCTCCGTCGGCATGGTGTCGATCCCGCTGGGAACGGGCGTCACATCGTTCGCGGGATCGAGACCGGCGGCGGTCATCAGCCGGTCGGCGACCAGCCGTACGCCCGAACCCGGCTGCCCCACCCCGACGCGCTTGCCGGTCAGGTCGGAGACCTTGCGTACCCCGGAGTCCCGGGGAACGACCAGCTGGACGTAGTCGTCGTAGAGCCGCACGCAGCCCCGCAGCCGGTCGGCGCCGGGCCCGCCGTCGTTCAGGTAGGTGGCCAGGGCGTCGGTGGTGGCGATGGTGAAGTCGGCCTTCCCGCTCGCCACCCGCGCGATGTTCTGCTGCGAGCCCTCGCTGGTCCGCAGCCGTATCGATACCTTGGGCAGATCCTTGGCCAGGTCCCCCTTGAGTCGTTCGCCGTAGCGCTGGTAGACCCCGCTGCGCACACCGGTGCTGACGGTCAGCGTGCCGCTGGGCGCCGGCTCCCCGAGCGGGAGCAGCCACCACAGCAGCAGCCCGAGCAGGACGACGAGAGCGGCGCACGCCTGAAGCGTGCGCAGCCGGCCGATACGGGACAGTGCCTGGAGCATGGCGGCGATCCTGCCAGCCCGTCCCGGCGATGACCAGGGCCGAAGCCGCGGCGGTCCCGGGCCCGGAGCCCGTACCCGGCCGGGGGACCGCGACGGCGGCCGCCGGGGTATTCATCATCGGGGCCCGGCCGGAGCCCTTACCCTGGACGGGTGAGCGGCAACGACGTGGCTGGTGGAGTAGTGGACGGTTTGAAAACGTACGAGGTGCGCACCTACGGGTGCCAGATGAACGTCCACGACTCCGAGCGGCTGTCGGGGCTGCTGGAGGACGCGGGCTACGTACGCGCCGCGGACGGCTCCGACGGTGACGCCGATGTCGTCGTCTTCAACACCTGCGCGGTCCGGGAGAACGCCGACAACAAGCTCTACGGCAACCTCGGCCGGCTCGCCCCCATGAAGACCAGGCGGCCCGGCATGCAGATCGCCGTCGGCGGCTGCCTGGCGCAGAAGGACCGCGACACCATCGTCCGGCGGGCCCCCTGGGTGGATGTCGTCTTCGGTACGCACAACATCGGCAAGCTGCCGGTGCTGCTGGAGCGCGCCCGCATCCAGGAAGAGGCGCAGATCGAGATCGCTGAGTCCCTGGAGGCGTTCCCCTCCACGCTCCCCACCCGCCGCGAGTCCGCCTACGCGGCGTGGGTCTCCATCTCCGTCGGCTGCAACAACACCTGCACCTTCTGCATCGTCCCGGCGCTCCGCGGCAAGGAGAAGGACCGCCGCACCGGCGACATCCTCGCCGAGATCGAGGCACTGGTCGCCGAGGGCGTCTGTGAGATCACCCTGCTCGGCCAGAACGTGAACGCCTACGGTTCCGACATCGGCGACCGCGAGGCATTCTCCAAGCTGCTGCGCGCCTGCGGGAAGATCGAGGGCCTGGAGCGGGTCCGCTTCACCTCGCCGCACCCCCGCGACTTCACGGACGATGTGATCTCGGCCATGGCCGAGACGCCCAATGTGATGCCTCAGCTCCACATGCCGATGCAGTCTGGCTCGGACACCGTCCTCAGGGCGATGCGGCGCTCGTACCGACAGGAGCGCTTCCTGGGCATCATCGAGAAGGTGCGCGTGGCGATGCCGGACGCCGCCATCTCCACCGACATCATCGTGGGCTTCCCCGGCGAGACCGAGGAGGACTTCGAGCAGACCCTGCACGCGGTCCGCGAGGCGCGCTTCGCCAACGCCTTCACCTTCCAGTACTCCAAGCGTCCCGGAACCCCGGCCGCCGAGATGGAGGGGCAGATCCCCAAGGAGGTCGTCCAGGAGCGGTACATGCGCCTGTCCGCCCTCCAGGAGGAGATCTCCTGGGAGGAGAACAAGAAGCAGGTCGGCCGGACGCTGGAGATCATGGTCGCGGAGGGCGAGGGCCGCAAGGACGGTGCCACCCACCGTCTCTCCGGCCGCGCCCCCGACAACCGCCTGGTCCACTTCACCAAGCCGGACGAGGACGTGCGTCCCGGCGATGTGGTGACCGTCGAGATCACCTACGCCGCCCCGCACCACCTGCTCGCCGAGGGCGCTCCGGTGGGCGTGCGGCGGACCCGGGCCGGGGACGCCTGGGAGAAGCGCGCCGCCACCGAGGCCGCCAAGCCGGCCGGAGTGATGCTGGGCCTGCCCGGTATCGGTGTCCCGGCGCCGCTGCCGGCCGCGGCGGTTCCCGGCTGCGGCTGCGACTGACACCGGCGGGAGACGGACGGCAACGGCGGCCGACCAGTACGCTGCCCACCATGCTTGTCGCTGCCGCTGTCTGCCCCTGCCCGCCCCTGCTGGTACCCGAGGTCGCCGCCGGTGCCGCGTCCGAACTCGACGCTCTGCGGGACGCCTGCTCCGAGGCCCTCGGCGCGCTGGCCGCGGCCCGGCCCGATCTGCTGATCGTGATCGGACCCGCGGACCACGCGGGCCGCGGACCGCACCCCGAGGGGGCCACCGGCACTTTCCAGGGCTTCGGCGTCGATCTGGACGTGAGGCTCGGCCGCGACCGCGAGCAGGCGACCGACCGCCCCCTTCCGTCCTCCCTGGCCGTCGGCGCCTGGCTGCTCGCCCGTGCGCAGTGGGCCGCGGCGCCGGTCGAAGGGCTCGGCGTGGGCGAGCCGCTCGAAACGGGCCGCTGCACGAGCACCGGGCGGGACCTGGCCGCCAGGGCGGAACGGGTGGCACTGCTGGTGCTGGGCGACGGCAGCGCCTGCCGCTCGCTCAAGGCCCCGGGCTATCTTGACGACCGCGCCGAGGCGTTCGACGCGGCGGCCGCGCGGGCGCTGGGCGCCGCCGACCCCGGCGCGCTGATCGCGCTGGACGAGTCGCTGGCGTACGCGCTGAAAGCGTCGGGCCGGGCACCCTGGCAAGTGCTCGCGGGCGCGGCCGAAGGCGCGGGCCTGAGCGGACAGCTCCTGTACGAGGACGCTCCGTACGGCGTCGGCTACCTGGTCGCCGCCTGGTCCTGAGCGCGCTCGTACCCCGGCGCACCCGGGCGGCGGCCGCGCGGCATCGTCGCCCCACGGCCGTCCGTCCTGCTCGATCGGCTGATCGTCCGGGATTCAGGAAGCGGGCGGCGTGCCCGGCGGCGTACCGCTCTCGTCACCCTTGGCGCCCGCCTCGTCACCAGTGGCGCCCGCCTCATCCTTGGCGCCCGCCTCGTCGTGCTTGTGGGACAGGCGCTCGACCGCCTCCTTGGCCTTCCTCGTGCCGGATTCGATCTTGTCGCTGTACTTGCCCTTGGTCTTTTGGTCGACCGTCCGTGCGGCCTTGTCGAGCCCTTGGTCGATCTTGCCCCCGTGCTGATGAGCGAGATCGCCGACCTTTTCCTTGGCGGGGCTCAGCTTGGCCTTCAAAGTGTCCAGGAAGCCCATCGGGCACCTTCCCTGCTGGGGGACTATGGCCGGGCGTGCCCTCCGGCCTCGCCGCCCGGCAGCCTCGGGAGGGGGCGAACGGCAAACCGTGAAAAAACGCCCGTATTCACTTAGGAATTCTACTGGTACGGCCGAAGATCCGCGCCGCCCGGAGCAGGGGCGGCAGCCGGTCGCATCGCTCGTTCGGGAAGAGGTCCGCAGGTTTGCGAGACTGGGGCGGTGAGAAGTTCAGCTCCCGCACCGCGGGTCATCACCATCGTCGGTCCCACTGCGGCCGGAAAGTCCGATCTGGGGGTATTCCTTGCTCAGCAGCTCGACGGCGAAGTGGTCAACGCAGACTCCATGCAGCTCTACCGGGGGATGGACATCGGCACCGCGAAGCTGACGCCCGCCGAACGCGGAAACATTCCGCACCATCTGCTGGACATCTGGGACGTCACCGAGGCCGCCAGCGTCGCCGAGTACCAGCGGCTGGCCCGTGCGCAGATCGACCGGCTGCTCGCCGCGGGCCGTACCCCCGTCCTGGTCGGCGGCTCCGGGCTCTATGTGAAGGGCGCCATCGACGCCCTGGAGTTTCCCGGTACGGACCCCGGCATCCGGGCCGGGCTGGAGAAGGAACTGGCCGAGCGCGGCTCCGGGGCGCTGCACGCCCGGCTCGCCGCCGCCGACCCCGAAGCGGGCCGGGCCATCCTGCCGAGCAACGGCCGCCGGATCGTCAGGGCTCTCGAAGTCATCGAGATCACCGGCAAACCCTTCACCGCCAACCTCCCGGGTAACGATGCGGTGTACGACACCGTCCAGATCGGCGTCGACGTGGCCCGACCCGAACTCGACGAACGCATCGCCCTGAGGGTCGACCGGATGTGGGCGGCCGGACTCGTGGACGAGGTACGGAACCTGGAGTCGCACGGCCTGCGCGATGGACGGACCGCGTCCAGGGCGCTCGGCTACCAGCAGGTGCTTGCCGCGCTGGCCCGGGAGTGCACCGAGGACGAGGCGCGCGCCGAAACCGTTCGCGCCACCAAGCGATTCGCGCGCCGCCAGGACTCGTGGTTTCGCCGCGACCCGCGGGTGCACTGGCTCAATGGTTCCGCCGAGCACCGCGGGGAACTCCCGCACCAGGCGCTGGCGTTGGTCGAACGAGCGGTTACAGCCTGATCACGTGATGGCATCGGGACGCCCTGCCCGTCATTTCGGTGACCGGGAGCGTGCCATCATCGAGCATCGATCGACCAGTGGAGTCCGAGTTGGGAGGGCGCGTGGCGATGGAGGCCGGCCCTCGCGACACGGAACACGACGCACCGGACGCGCTGCACGACGCAGGAAGCTTGAGCCCCGACGGGCCCGAAGAGCTCGACGTGACCCCCGAGGTGGAGGTCGAGCTGCGGCCCGCGCGGCGTCTGCGCATCTGGCAGCTCGCGCCGATCGTCATGCTCGCCACGGTGGGATCGCTGATGTTCGCGTTCCCGCTGGCGTTCGAATTCGGCGACGGCGGCGCGGTCGTCGCCATGCTGGGCCTGCTGATCAGCTGCTGCGCCGCGGGCTGGGGCATGATGGCCGCCCGCCGCGTGGGATACACCTGGCCCGGACTTCCGCAGCGGGGCTCGGGCGGGAGAGCCGACTGGCGCGTGATCGCCCTGTACGTCGCCGTGTGCGCCGCACTGGTCGCACTGTCCGTCTGGCGCGTGGCCCGGCTCCGCTGACGGACGCGGCGGGTCCGTCGGCGGGCCGCCCGGATCCCTCTCCTCCCCGTGCGCCGTCGCACGGCCCGGTTTCGCCGGTTGCCGGTGCCGCCTCGTACAGTTGCTCCGTGAGCACCTCGCAGATCGCCTTCCTCAAGGGCCACGGCACCGAGAACGACTTCGTCATCGTTCCCGACCCGGACAACGCCTTCGACCTGCCCGCGTCCGTCGTCGCCCGACTGTGCGACCGCCGGGCCGGCATCGGTGGTGACGGGCTGCTGCATGTCGTACGCTCCGCCGCGCATCCGGAGGCGCGGGCCATGGCGGACGAGGCCGAGTGGTTCATGGACTACCGCAACGCCGACGGCTCGATCGCCGAGATGTGCGGCAACGGCGTACGGGTCTTCGCCCACTATCTGCAACGTGCCGGGCATGTCGAGGAGGGCGACCTCGCCGTCGCGACCCGGGGCGGAGTGAAGAAGGTGCACATCGCCAAGGGCGGTGACATCACGGTCTCCATGGGGCGCGCGGTGCTCCCCGAGGACGGCGTCACGGTCAGCGTGGACGGCCGCAACTGGGCCGCCCGCAACGTGAACATGGGCAACCCGCACGCGGTCGCCTTCATCGACGACCTGGCGCAGGCCGGCGATCTGCTCTCCGTACCGCCGTACAGCCCCGCCGCCGTGTACCCCGAGGGCGTCAACATCGAGTTCGCCGTGGACCGCGGACCACGCCACCTCGCCATGCGGGTCCATGAGCGCGGCGCGGGCGAGACCCGCTCCTGCGGCACGGGCGCCTGCGCCGTCGCCGTCGCCGCGGCACGGAGGGACGGCGTCGATCCTGCGGAGACCGGCGCCCCGGTCACGTACACGGTCGATCTGCCCGGTGGCACCCTCGTGATCACCGAGCGGCCCGACGGCGGGATCGAGATGACGGGGGCCGCAGTGATCGTCGCCCAAGGCACGATCGACCCGGCCTGGCTCGAAACGGTGACTGGCTAGAGCTTCCCTCGAATGGGTGATCCGTTTCACGCTGAGCGAGAGCTGGACTCCGCCACGTGGTGGGCTCGGTAGCATCAAGCACCGGCCCGGAGGCGCGCCCGCGCCTTCCCACCGCCGGTCGACGTCGCCGGAGGTGCCCCATGAGTGCAGAGGCCGCCAACCCAGGTGCTCCCGTCCGCAGACGGGGCCGGCCCCGGATCGATCTCCGCAGGCTCGGCCGCGTCGCGCTGCTGGGCCCCGTATCCCGGGACCGGCTGCCCGACGCGATCGGCCATGTCGCCGAGGCGCATCGGGCCCACCACCCGGATGCCGACCTCTCCGTCCTGCACCGGGCGTACGTACTCGCGGAGTCCTCGCACCGCGGGCAGATGCGCAAGAGCGGCGAGCCGTACATCACGCACCCGCTCGCCGTCACGCTGATCCTCGCCGAACTCGGCGCCGAGACCACGACACTCACCGCCTCGCTGCTCCACGACACCGTCGAGGACACGGAGGTGACCCTCGATCAGGTACGGGACCAGTTCGGCAAAGAGGTCTGCTACCTCGTCGACGGCGTCACCAAACTCGAAAAGGTCGGCTACGGGGCAGCGGCCGAACCGGAGACCTTCCGCAAGATGCTGGTCGCCACCGGGGACGACGTCCGGGTGATGTCGATCAAGCTCGCCGACCGGCTGCACAATATGCGCACCCTCGGCGTGATGCGCCCCGAGAAACAGGTCAGGATCGCCAAGGTCACCCGTGACGTCCTGATCCCGCTCGCCGAACGGCTCGGCGTCCAGGCACTCAAGACCGAGCTGGAGGACCTCGTCTTCGCGATCCTCCACCCCGAGGAGTACGAACACACCCGCGCACTGATTGCCGCCGCGCCGACGCGGCCGGACGCCCCCGGCGGCGCCGCCCGGGACCCGCTCGCGGCCATCGCCGAGAACGTCGGGGCGGTGCTGCGGGAGGCCGGAATCCCGGCGGAGGTCGTCATCAGGCCGCGCCACTACGTCTCGGTGCACCGGGCCCGGATCAAACGCGGCGAACTGCGCGGCACCGACTTCGGCCGCCTGCTGGTCCTCGTCGGTGAGGACGCCGACTGCTACGCCGTGCTCGGTGAACTGCACACCTGCTTCACCCCGGTGATCTCCGAGTTCAAGGACTTCATCGCCGCCCCCAAGTTCAACCTGTACCAGTCACTGCACACCGCGGTCGTGGGCTCCGACGGGGCGGTCGCCGAAGTCCTCATCCGTACACACCGGATGCACAAGGTCGCCGAGGCAGGGGTCATCGCCCTCGGCAATCCGTACGCCGCGGACAGCGGCTCCGGGACCCAGACCGCCGAACCCTCGGACGGAGAGCGTGCCGACCCGACCCGGCCCGGCTGGCTTTCCAGGCTCCTCGCATGGCAGCAGTCCGCCCCGGACTCCGACACCTTCTGGACCACGCTCCGCGCCGATCTCGCCCAGGACCGGGAGATCACGGTCTTCCACACCGGCGGCGGCACGCTCGGGCTCCCCGCCGGGGCCAGCTGTGTCGACGCCGCCTACGCGCAGTACGGGGACGCGGCGCACAGCTGCATCGGCGCCCGGGTCAACGGTCGGCTGGCCACCCTCGGCACCGTACTGAGCGACGGTGACACCGTGCAGCTGCTGCTCGCCGAGGACGCCGGATCCGGTCCCTCGCCCGACTGGCTCGACCACGCCCGCACCCCCGCCGCCCGCATCGCCATCACGGGCTGGCTCGACGCCCATCCCGAGGACGCCCAAAGTCCGCACAGCGGCAGGCCCGCGGAGCCAAGGCCGCCCGGACCGCAGCCCCAGGGGTCCACTCCGGGCGGCGGCAGGACCGGGGACGGCACCGCGGGCGCCGTGGTGGACCGGCCGGATGCGACCGTACGTCTCGCGGGCTGCTGCACCCCCGTACCCCCCGACGCCGTCACCGGGTTCGTCGTGCGCGGCGGAGCCGTCACCGTGCACCGGCTGAAGTGTTCCGCGGCGTCCCGGATGCAGTCCGTCGGCCGGGTGCCGGTCCCGGTGACCTGGGGCGATGTGGCCGGGTGCCGGGTCACCCTGGTCGCGGAGTCCTTCGGACGGCCCCGGCTGCTCGCCGATCTGACCGAGGCGATTGCCACGGCGGACGCGGCGGTCATCTCCGCCACCGTCGAACCCCCCAGCGAACAACGCGTCCGGCATACCTACACCTTGCAGCTCCCCGACGCCGCCGGGCTCCCGGCGCTGATGCGCGCGATGCGTGACGTTCCCGGGGTGTACGACGTGAGCCGCGTCCGGCATCCGGCAGCCGCCGTCTGATGCCTCGTCGGATTGCGCCGCACAGCGCCATCCGCCGCGGCGGTCTCGTTCGAGTGGCGCGGCGCGCGCCGCACCTGTCACGGCGGGAGTCGCTGGTAGCGGTAGTTCATGCCGTTCATCTCCCGCCGCCTGCGGGCCGCCCTGCTGGCCACCGCATCGGCCGCCCTCATTGCCGCCGCCCTCCCCGCTCCCGTGCCGCTCGGCATCGGCGATCCCCTCTTCCCGCACCTCGGCAATCCCGGGTACGACGTCCTCTCGTACGACATCGGACTGACCTACCGGGGCAGCAACAGCGAGCCGTTGGAGGCCGTGACCACGATCGACATGCGGACCACCGAGCCGCTGGACCGGATCAATCTCGACTTCACCCGGGGTACCGTCCGTACGGTCGAAATCAACGGTCTGCGCGCCGACTTCGCCGTGGCGGACGAGGACCTGGTCATCCAGCCGCCCGGCCGGCTCCCGGCCGGAGTGCCACTGCGCATCACCGTCCGGCACACCAGCGACCCGCGCGGCGACCGGGAGAGCGGCGGCTGGGTGCGTACCGCCGACGGACTGGCCATGGCCAATCAGGCCGACGCCGCGCACCGGGTCTTCCCGAGCAACGACCACCCCGCCGACAAGGCGTACTTCACCTTTCGGATCACCGCCCCCGAGGACCTGACGGTGGTCGCCAACGGCCTGCCCGCCGGCAGGACCCGGCACGGTGCCGAAACCACCTGGACCTACCGGACCGAACACCCCATGGCCACCGAACTGGCCCAGGTCACCATCGGCCGTTCCACCGTCCTGCGACGCACCGGGCCGCACGGACTGCCGGTGCGCGACGTGGTGCCGAGCGCCGACCGCGAGCGGCTGGAGCCCTGGCTCGGCAAGACCCCCGCCCAGCTGGAGTGGATGGAACAGCAGGTCGGCCGCTATCCCTTCGAGACGTACGGGCTGGTGATCGCCGCCACCGAGACCGGCTTCGAGCTGGAGACCCAGACGCTCTCACTCTTCGAACGGTCCCTCTTCACCAAAACCGCCTACCCCGAGTGGTATGTCGACTCGATCATGGTGCACGAGCTCGCCCACCAATGGTTCGGCGACAGCGTTTCCCCGGACACCTGGTCCGATCTGTGGCTCAACGAGGGACATGCCACCTGGTACGAGGCACGCTACGCCGAGGAGCACGCAGGCAGAACGCTGGAACGCCGCATGCGTGAGGCGTACGTCAAGTCCGACGGCTGGCGCGCGGCGGGTGGCCCGCCGGCCCGCCCCGACATCCCGGCGCCCGGACAGAAGCTCAGCCTGTTCCGGCCGGTGGTGTACGACGGCAGCGCACTGATCCTCTACGCGCTGCGCCAGGAGATCGGCGAGAACGCCTTCGACCGGCTGGAGCGGAGCTGGGTGCAGCAGCACCGCGACGCCAACGCCGCCACCGCCGACTTCGTACGGCTGGCGTCGCGGACCGCGGGCCGCGACCTGACCTCATTCTTCGACGGCTGGCTGTACGGCGCGAAGACCCCGCCGATGCCGGGGCACCCGGACTGGCACAGCACCAAGCCCGCCGGAAAGCGATAAACCCGGGTGACGGGCTGGGCGGACCATGCCACTATCGACGGGTCGCCGCAGCGTCCCGACCGCGGATTCCCGGCAGCGGGAATCATCCGGAGAGGTCACGCGTTGTGACTGATGTAACGGACTTCCATCGACGTAAGGATCCAATGACCTCCTCTTCTTCCCTTCCCCAGGACGCGCAGGAAGCGCAGAGCGCCACGGAGAATGTCACCGAGAGCCTCACCGAGAGCCTTCGGGCCGACGCCCTGATGGAAGAGGACGTCGCCTGGAGCCACGAGATCGACGGAGAACGGGACGGCGAGCAGTTCGACCGCTCCGAGCGCGCCGCGCTGCGGCGTGTGGCGGGACTCTCCACCGAGCTCGAGGACGTCACCGAGGTCGAGTACCGGCAGCTGCGCCTGGAGCGTGTGGTGCTGGTCGGTGTCTGGACGTCGGGGACCGTACGTGACGCGGAGAATTCCCTCGCCGAGCTGGCCGCACTCGCCGAGACGGCGGGTGCTCAGGTACTCGACGCCGTCTTCCAGCGCCGCGACAAGCCCGACCCCGCCACCTACATCGGCTCGGGCAAGGCGCTGGAGCTGCGCGACATCGTCCTCGAATCAGGGGCCGACACCGTTGTCTGCGACGGTGAGCTCAGCCCTGGTCAGCTGATCCATCTGGAAGACGTCGTCAAGGTCAAGGTGGTCGACCGGACCGCCCTGATTCTCGACATCTTCGCCCAGCACGCCAAGTCCCGGGAGGGCAAGGCGCAGGTTTCGCTGGCACAGATGCAGTACATGCTGCCGCGGCTGCGCGGCTGGGGTCAGTCGCTCTCCCGTCAGATGGGCGGCGGCGGTTCCAGCAGCGGTGGCGGCATGGCCACCCGCGGTCCCGGTGAGACCAAGATCGAGACAGACCGGCGTCGGATCCGCGAGAAGATGGCGAAGATGCGCCGGGAGATCGCGGAGATGAAGACCGGCCGCGAGATCAAGCGCCAGGAGCGCAAGCGCAACAGAGTGCCGTCGGTCGCCATCGCCGGCTACACCAACGCGGGCAAGTCCTCACTGCTCAACCGGCTGACCGGTGCGGGTGTCCTCGTGGAGAACGCGCTGTTCGCCACCCTGGACCCCACCGTGCGACGGGCCGAGACGCCGAGCGGCCGGATCTACACCCTGGCCGACACGGTCGGGTTCGTTCGGCATCTGCCGCACCACCTCGTCGAGGCATTCCGCTCCACGATGGAGGAGGTCGGTGAATCCGACCTGATCCTGCACGTGGTGGACGGCTCGCACCCGGTGCCGGAGGAGCAGCTCGCCGCGGTGCGCGAGGTGATCCGCGAGGTGGGCGCGGTGGACGTGCCCGAGGTCGTGGTGATCAACAAGGCGGACGCGGCCGATCCGCTGGTGCTGCAACGGCTGCTGCGCATCGAGAAGCACGCGATCGCCGTATCGGCGCGTACCGGTGCCGGTATCGATGAGCTGCTCGCGCTCATCGACACCGAACTGCCCCGGCCCTCGGTCGAGATCGAGGCACTCGTTCCGTACACCCAGGGAGGGCTCGTCTCCCGGGCGCACGCCGAGGGAGAGGTGATCTCCGAGGAACACACGTCGGAGGGCACCCTGCTCAAGGCGCGGGTCCATGAGGAACTGGCGGCCGACCTCTCCTCGTTCGTCCCCGTGGCGCACTGACCGCAGCAGCTGGTACGGCTCTGTACGGACCGATGGCCCGCTCCCCTCGTCGGGAGCGGGCCATCGGGCGTTCGGGCTCCGGGCGTGCCGGTGGCTGCTACCGGCCGGCGGACTTCTCGCTCATCGTGGTGAAGACATCCTGTGCACCCTTGCCCCGGCGGGGTCCGGCGAGCCGGCCCGAAGTCCCCCGGGCCGACCAGCGCGAGCTTCATGCCGGT
Source organism: Streptomyces sp. NPDC015032 (assembly GCF_043080425.1). Lineage (NCBI taxonomy): Bacteria > Bacillati > Actinomycetota > Actinomycetes > Kitasatosporales > Streptomycetaceae > Streptomyces > Streptomyces sp. NPDC015032. Next base: position 65,847 of record NZ_JBIBVN010000032.1, read on the forward strand.
GCGGACCGTGCTCCGCGCCACGCGGAAACGGCCCGCCCGGAGCACCGGAAGGGCCCCCGGCGGGCAACTGCCGCACGGGGGCCCCGATGGACCGTCGCCGTCACCCGGATCGTGCCGGGTGACGGTCCGTTGTCACTGTCCCGCGTACTTCTTGCTGACCGACTCGTATACGTCCTTGGCCTCCTTGCCGAACCGCGGTCCGGCCAGCCAGCCGGCCGTCACCGGGCCGATGGAGGTGTTCGAGACCAGCGCGGGCTTGCCGTCCTGGCCTGCCGCGACCCAGCCGCCACCGGAGGCACCGCCGGTCATGGTGCAGCCGATGCGGTACATCGTGGGGTCCTGTGCGGTCAGCGAGAGCCGGCCCGGCTTGTCCGCGCACTGGAACTCCTTCTGGCCGTCGTACGGCGGTGCGGCCGGGAAGCCGGTGGCCGTCATGCTGTCGATCTTCGGCACGGCCGGGGCGTTGAAGTCCACGGGCAGCGCGGAGCCGACCGTCTCCTCCAGGGACTTGCCCGTCGAGCCCTTCTCCGGCGTGACATGCAGCACCGCGAAGTCGTACGGAGCGCCCTGCCCGCCGACCGAGGACCCCTGCGAGATCCACTGGTCGGACGTCTCCGCCCACTTGCCCCACCACACGCCGTAGGGCGCGATCTCCTGCTTGGTCGCCTTCTCCAGCCCGGCCGTCGGCAGGCCACCGTTGTTGTACGACGGTACGAAGGCGATGTTGCGGTACCAGCCGCCCTTCTTGCCGGCGTGCACGCAGTGTCCGGCGGTCCACACCAGATTGGACTTCCCGGGGTGCGCCGGGTCCTTCACCACGGTCGCGGAGCAGACCATGGAGCCCTCGGGACTGTCGAAGAGCAGCTTCCCGGACTCCGCGGCGTTGGCGTGGTACGGCGTCCGGACATCAGTGGCCTGGACCGGGGTGGGCGTCGGGTCCGTCACGCCCACGTCGCCCGAGATGTCATTGTCGACCGGCTTCTCCGGCGCCTTGTCGGCATCCCGCATCCGGTCCGGGTCCCAGAGGCCCTCGATGATCGGGTTGACGAAGTCCTTGGCCTCGCGCAGCCACTTGTCCTTGTCCCAGTTCTTCCACTCGCCGTTCTTCCACTGGTCGAGGTCGACCCCGTGTTCCTTGAGCCGGTCCTTCAGATCGTCCGGAATGGTGATCTTGCCGTCCGAGGCCTGGCCGGCCTGGTTGCTCGACTTGTCACTCGCGTTCTCCTCGTCCGGTCCGCAGGCCGTGGCGGTGAGCGCGAGGACCGCGGCGACCGCGGCCACGGCGAGCGTCGAGGAACGCGTGCGGCGCGTGTGCCCCCGACGGGTGGCGGGAACTGGTCGAATGAGTCGCATGTGGTGATCCCCCTGGGACTTCGTAACTCAACGCTTCTGTACTGCACTTCGGCACTGCTCCGGACCGTCCGTTTCGACGTCCGGCCGGCAATCGAAAAGATGCCCGAGCCCTCCGTGCGGCCCCCACTATGCCGGTGCCGATGGGGACGGTATGCGGCAGGGCCACGGTTCCGCCACCGCAAGGATCTTCGGATGTGCCCGTGATCCGCTGCACCCGGCGTCGTTGGTACGTACGAGGGACTTGAGGACAGCGTTCATCCCTGCAGTCCGTCCCTGTGCCGACGTACCGACGTGCAACGCAACTGTTACAGCGAAAGGACCAGCAGCCGTGGCCGTGACCGAACCAGCTCCGGTGGTGCACGAGGGGATCCTGCGCCGCCAGTCGCTGCGTGAATCCGCTGCCCGTACCTACGCGCGTTCACTGCCGATCGTGCCGGTACGGGCCCGTGGGATGACCATCGAGGGCGCGGACGGGCGGCGATATCTCGACTGTCTCTCCGGGGCCGGAACCCTGGCCCTCGGGCACAACCACCCGGTGGTCCTGGAGGCGATCAGGAAAGTGATCGACTCGGGCGCGCCGCTGCATGTGCTGGACCTCGCGACCCCGGTCAAGGACGCCTTCACCACTGAGCTGTTCGCCACCCTGCCGAGGCGGTTCGCCGACAACGCCCGGATCCAGTTCTGCGGACCGGCCGGCACGGATGCCGTGGAGGCGGCGTTCAAGCTGGTCCGCGCCGCGACCGGCCGCAGCGGACTCCTCGCCTTCACCGGCGCCTACCACGGCATGACGGCGGGAGCCCTGGCCGCCTCGGGCGGCGCCGAGGACGTCCGGGTGACGCGGCTCCCCTTCCCGCAGAACTACCGCTGCCCCTTCGGCGTCGGCGGCGCCCGCGGTGCGGAGATCGCCGCCCGGTGGACCGAGAACCTCCTGGACGACCCCAAGGGCGGCTCACCCGCGCCGGCCGCGATGATCCTCGAACCGGTGCAGGGAGAGGGCGGTGTGAACCCCGCCCCCGACGACTGGATGCGCCGGATGCGTGAGATCACCGGGACCCGGTCCGTCCCCCTGATCGCCGACGAGGTCCAGACGGGCGTGGGCCGCACCGGTGCTTTCTGGGCGGTCGAGCACAGTGGGATCGTGCCCGATGTGATGGTGCTCTCCAAGGCCATCGGCGGTTCCCTCCCGCTCGCGGTGATCGTCTACCGCTCCGAGCTCGACACCTGGCAGCCGGGCGCCCACGCCGGTACCTTCCGGGGCAACCAGCTCGCCATGGCGGCCGGTACGGCCACCCTCTCCTTCGTGCGGGAGAACCACCTCGCCGAGCGCGCCGCGATGCTCGGCGCCCGGATGCTCGCGCGCCTCCAGGCACTGGCCACCGACCACCCGTCCATCGGAGACGTCCGCGGACGGGGCCTGATGATCGGGGTGGAGCTCATCGACCCCGAGGCCGCACCGGAGGGCGGCAGCCCGGAGCCGCCGCCCGCCCCGGCCCTCGCCGCCGCCGTCCAGCAGGAATGCCTGCGCCGTGGGCTCATCGTCGAACTCGGCGGACGCCACTCCACCGTCGTACGTCTCCTCCCGCCCCTCACCCTCACCGACGAACAGGCGACAGCGGTTGTGGACCGTCTCGCCGACGCCCTGGCAGCCGCCGAGCGCCTGCCGCACCGCAGGACCACGACCGGGTCGATCCGCTGACCCCGGACACCCTCACAAGGAAGACCGCCGTGAACCCCACCCCCGCGCCCCAGGCCGACGGCCCTCCCCCCACCGAGCAGCGAGGACAGGCCGGACACACCGGCAATCTCGTCGTCGAGCAGACCACCGTGCCGCGCCAGAAAGCGGCGCCGCACGACGAGTGGTACCCCCCGAAATGCCCGGACACCGGTGAGACAACCGCCGACCTCCTCGACCATCCCGACCCGCTCCGGGCCGCCGACACGGCGGGCGTGGAGAACCTGCTCCGCTGCTGGGTCCGGGAGAGCGACCTCCCCCGGCCGGTCGGGGACATGCTCCGGATCCCCCTCCCCGCAAGCGGAACCGCTCTGCTCGTCCCCGTCGTCTACTGGTCCGTCACGGGCTGGCACCGCTTCGGTACGCCTGCTCTGGAGACGGCGGCCGAAGGAGCACCCGCCGTCGACGCCGTCACGGTCGCCGCCCTCCTGGGCCGCGAGGCCGACCACCACGAAGGCGCCGACATGGTGGCCCGGGTCGCCGACTCGGTACGGCGAACGGCCGGCTTCATCGCAGAACGACGCCGTACCCCCGGCGCCCCGGCCGAAGCGGACCTCTTCCTCACCGCCGAGCAGTCACTCGTTCTCGGTCACCCGCTCCACCCCACACCCAAGAGCCGCGAGGGCCTCTCCGACTCCGAATCCCGCCGCTACTCACCCGAGTTGCACGGCTCCTTCCCCCTGCACTGGATGGCCGTCGACCGGTCCGTACTGGCAGCCGACTCCGCCTGGACCGACGGAGGCCGTCCCGTGCCGGCCACGGAACTGGTCACCTCCCACACCCAGGGGCTGCGGCTCCCCGACAACACCGCACCGATTCCGCTCCACCCCTGGCAGGCCCGTGAACTCGGACACCGGCCCGAAGTGATCGCCCTGCTCGATGCCGGACTCCTCCACGACCTGGGACCTCACGGGAAGCACTGGCACCCCACCTCCTCCGTCCGTACCGTGCACCAGCCCGGCGCCGAGGTCATGCTCAAGCTCTCCCTCGGCGTTCGCATCACCAACTCCCGGCGGGAGAACCTCCGCAAGGAACTCCACCGCGGAGTCGAGGTCCACCGGCTCCTCCGCAGCGGACTCGCCACGCAGTGGCACGCCGTCCACCCGGGCTTCGACATCGTCCGTGACCCCGCCTGGCTCGCCGTCGACGGCCCGGACGGCGAACCCGTCGCAGGCCTCGACGTGATGCTGCGCCACAACCCGTTCGGTCTGTACGACGACGCCGTCTGTATCGCCGCGCTCACCGCCCCTCGCCCCCTGCCCGGCTGGACCGGCATGCGCTCGCGCATCGCCGAGATCGTGCTCTCCCTGGCCACCGCCACGGGAAGAACCGTGGGGGCCGTCGCCACCGAGTGGTTCCTGCGTTACCTCGACCGCGTCGTACGCCCCGTACTGTGGCTCGACGCCCAGGCCGGCGTAGCCCTCGAAGCCCACCAGCAGAACACCCTGGTGCTGCTCGACCACCACGGCTGGCCCGTCGGTGGCCGATACCGCGACAACCAGGGCTACTACTTCCGGGAGTCCCACCGCGCCGCGCTGGAACAGCGGCTCCCCGGCATCGGATCGGTCAGCGACACCTTCGTCCCGGACACGGTCACCGACGAACGCTTCGCCTACTACCTCGGCATCAACAACGTGCTCGGGTTGATCGGAGCCTTCGGTGCCCAGGACCTCGCCGACGAGCACGTGCTCATCGCCGCGTTCCGCCGGTTCCTCGGATCGGCCACCGCACTGGGCTCCCCGCTGCCCGCACATCTGCTGGACAACCCCCACCTGCGGTGCAAGGCCAACCTGCTGACCCGGTTGCACGGCCTCGACGAACTCGTCGGCCCTGTCGACACCCAGTCCGTCTACGTCACCATTGCCAACCCGCTGTACGCCTGAAGGGCATGACCACCGCCTGAACCGCCGAGAGGAGAGCGACACCGTGGCTCCCGCCGATGCCCACACCGACGCCGGTCCCGGACCTGCCCCACAGACCGACACGGGCGCCGAGGACACCCTGGACCTGCCGCTCTCCGAGGAACTCCTCGCCGTGTTCGAGGCGGACACACCGGCCACCGGGGCACGACCACCAACGCCCGACGCGTCCGCGTCATCCGCACCTGATGGCGCGGGCCCGACCGGGCGCCCGCAGGTGTCCCCGAACGGGCCGGACTCCTCCGATCTGCTCGACCACCCGGCCGACTGGGGACCGGTGGCCACCCCGGCCGGAGTGTTCCAACTCGTCCCCGTGCGGCTGGAACGCGACCTCCCCGTTGTCACCCGCTGGATGAACGATCCGGCGGTCGCCGCATTCTGGGAACTCGCCGGCCCCGAAGCGGCCACGGCCGCTCACCTGCGTCCTCAACTCGAAGGCGACGGACGCAGCGTCCCGTGCCTGGGCGTGCTGGCAGGCATCCCCATGAGCTACTGGGAGATCTACCGGGCGGATCTCGATCCGCTGGCGCGCCACTACCCCGCTCGCCCGCACGACACCGGAATCCACCTTCTCATCGGCGGGGTGAACAACCGTGGACGCGGCGTCGGCACGACTCTGCTCAGGGCCGTCTCCGACCTCGTACTCGACAACCGCCCCCTGTGCGCGCGGGTTGTCGCAGAGCCCGACCTGCGCAACACCCCTTCCGTCTCCGCCTTCCTGAGCGCCGGCTTCCGCTTCTCCGCCGAAGTCGAACTCCCGGACAAACGAGCTGCCCTGATGGTCCGCGACCGAAGCCACCGTGCCCTGCTGTGAACGAACTGAACGAACTGAACGAACCGTTGCATTGCGTAAACCGCTCGAACCCGATCGGTTCCACCCCGAGGAGTCCCCGTGCCGAAATATCCTGCGAGCGATGATTCAGCGGTGTCCACCGCGCTGCTCAGCACGCCAGAACTCAACCGGACGGCCTGGGACGGAGCCGCCGCCCGACTGCTCGCGAAGATGCTCGGTCAATTCGCCTACGAGGAAGTCATCGAGCCGGAAGCCTTCGGGCGAAAAACCGTCGACCGGGAAGGCCCCGAGCCGGTCGGACAGCCCGACGGAGGCCATACGTACACCCTCGCGCTCGACGACGGCGGAATGCTGAGCTTCAGCGCCCGGCGGGGTGTGTACGGGGGCTGGCAGATCGCCCCCGATTCGATCCTGGAGACGGCCGGAGCCCCCCGGGCAGCACCGGCGGGAGCGCCCGGCGGGAACCACCGGGACGCGCGCACGGAGACGACACGCCACAGCGACGGGGACACACCCGCAGAACCGGCGCGTGCCCCTGGTCGCGGTGCGCTCGCCGACCCGCTCCAGGACCGCGGCACCGGCGCCGTCCCCTTCCGCGACCCGCTGAAGTTCCTCATCCGTGCCCGCCACCTCCTCGGGATCGACGGCGCCACCCTCGGCCACCTCATTCGCGAGATCACCACCACCCTCGCCGCCGACGCCCGGCTCGATCACACCGCGCTCTGTGCCGCCCGGCTGGCCGATCTCGACTACGCCGAGCTGGAAGGGCACCAGACGGGCCACCCCTGGCTCGTCGCCAACAAAGGGCGCCTGGGCTTCTCCGCCACCGACGCCTCCCACTACACCCCCGAGGCCCGCAGGCCGGTCGGTCTGCCGTGGATCGCCGTCTCCACCCGGATCGCCGCCTACCGCGGAGTGCCCGGTCTGGCCGCCCCCGGCCAGTTGTACGCACAGGAACTCGACCCGTCGGTCCGCGACTCCTTCGCGGCCGTGCTCCGCGCCCGCGGCCTCGATCCGGACGACTACCTCTGTCTTCCTGTGCACCCCTGGCAGTGGGACGAATGGATCGTTCCGGTCTTCGCCGCGGCCATCGCCGCAGGCGACATCGTTCCGCTCCACACCGACGCGGACCTCCGGCTGCCGCAGCAGTCCATCCGCACCTTCAGCAATGTGAGCCGCCCCGACCGGCACACCGTCAAGCTGCCCCTGTCGATCCTCAACACGCTGGTCTGGCGGGGGCTGCCGACCGAACGCACCCTCGCGGCTCCCGCGGTCACCACCTGGGTCCAGAGCCTGCGCGACCGGGACCCCTTTCTGCGCGACACCTGCGGCGTCATCCTGCTCGGCGAGGTCGCCTCCGTGACCGTCGAGCATCCGCTCTACGACCACCTCCCCGAGACGCCGTACCAGTTCAAGGAGATCCTCGGCGCGATCTGGCGGGAACCTCTCCAGCCCCGGCTCGCGCCGGGTGAACGGGCCCGGACCCTGGCCTCGCTGCTCCACACCGACCCGCAGGGCCGCGCCTTCACGGCCGAGCTCGTCGCCCGCTCGGGACTGACCCCCACTGCCTGGCTGACCCGGCTCTTCGCCGCGCTGCTTCCGCCACTCCTCCACTTCCTCTACCGCTACGGCACCGTGTTCTCCCCGCACGGCGAGAACGCCATCGTCGTCTTCGACGAACAGGACGTCCCGGTGCGCCTGGCGATCAAGGACTTCGTGGACGATGTGAACATCAGCGCCCGGCCGCTGCCGGAGCACGAGTCGATGCCCCAGGACGTACGTCGCACCCTGCTGGCCGAGGAGCCCTCCTTCCTCACCCAGTTCATCCACGCCGGACTGTTCGTCGGTGTCTTCCGATTCCTCTCCCCGTTGTGCGAGGAACAGCTGGGGGTACCGGAGGCCGATTTCTGGTCACTCGTGCGGGCCGAGATCCTGCGCTATCACGCCCGCTTTCCCGAGCTCAAGGAGAGGTTCGAGATGTTCGACATGCTGACACCCCGCATCGAACGTCTCTGTCTGAACCGCAACCGTCTGCACGTGGACGGGTACCGGGACCGTCCCCGGCGCCCGCACGCAGCCATCCACGGGACCGTTCCGAACCCGCTCCACCCCTCCGCCTGAGTCCGGGAGTGATCGCCGTTGTCAGTGGTGCCCCGTAGGGTGGTCGGGCTATGACGAAGCCATCCCTCCCCGAGCTCCTGCACGCCGCCGTGTCCGCCGTCGGCGGTACGGAACGGCCCGGCCAGGCCGCCATGGCCGCAGCCGTTGCCGAGGCCGTCGACGACAACTCCCATCTGCTCGCCCAGGCCGGCACCGGCACGGGCAAGTCCCTCGGCTACCTGGTGCCCGCGCTGGCGCACGGGGAGCGCGTCGTGGTGGCCACGGCGACCCTGGCGCTGCAGCGCCAGCTCGTCGAGCGCGACCTCCCGCGTACGGTCGACGCCCTGCATCCGCTGCTCCGCAGGCGCCCCCAGTTCGCCATGCTCAAGGGCCGCTCGAACTACCTCTGCCTGCACCGGCTCCATGAAGGAGTGCCGCAGGACGAGGAGGAGGGGCTCTTCGACCAGTTCGAGGCCGCGGCCCCGTCGAGCAAGCTCGGCCAGGATCTGCTCCGGCTGCGGGACTGGTCGGACGAGACCGAGAGCGGCGATCGCGACGACCTCACCCCGGGCGTCTCCGACCGTGCCTGGGCACAGGTCTCGGTCTCCTCCCGTGAATGCCTCGGCGCCAGTAAGTGCGCGTACGGGGCGGAGTGCTTCGCGGAGCTGGCCCGTGAGCGTGCCAAGCTCGCCGATGTCGTCGTCACCAATCACGCCCTCCTCGCGATCGACGCCATCGAGGGTGCCCCGGTGCTCCCGCAGCACGAGGTTCTGATCGTCGACGAGGCGCATGAGCTGGTCTCCCGGGTCACCGGAGTGGCGACCGGCGAGCTCACCCCCGGCCAGGTCAACCGCGCGGTGCGCCGAGCGGCGAAGCTGGTCAACGAGAAGGCCGCCGACGCCCTGATGACCGCGTCGGAGGGCTTCGAGCGGGTGATGGAGCTGGCGCTGCCCGGACGGCTGGAGGAAGTCCCCGAGGACCTCGGCTACGCACTGCTGGCGCTCCGGGACGCCGCGCGTACGGTGATCTCGGCCCTCGGTGCCACCCGAGACAAGTCCGTCCAGGACGAGGACGCCGTCCGCAAACAGGCCCTGGCATCGGTGGAGACGATTCACGGCGTCGCCGAGCGCATCACCCAGGGCTCGGAGTACGACGTCGTCTGGTACGAGCGGCACGACCGGTTCGGCGCCTCCGTGCGGGTTGCTCCGCTCTCCGTCTCCGGACTGCTGCGCGAGAAGCTCTTCGCCGAACGGTCCGTCGTCCTCACCTCGGCCACGCTCAAGCTCGGCGGGGACTTCAACGGAGTGGGGGCGTCGCTCGGACTCGCTCCCGAAGGCATGGCAGGCGACGACAGTCCGCAGTGGAAGGGGCTCGACGTAGGGTCGCCGTTCGACTACCCCAAGCAGGGCATCCTGTACGTCGCCAGGCATCTGGCCACGCCCGGTCGCGAGGGCTCGCGCACCGACATGCTGGATGAACTCGCCGAACTGGTGGAAGCGGCGGGCGGGCGCACCCTCGGGCTGTTCTCGTCCATGCGGGCGGCCCAGGCCGCCGCCGAGGAACTGCGCGGCCGGCTCGACAAGCCGATCCTGTTGCAGGGCGAGGAGACCCTCGGAGAGCTGATCAAGAACTTCGCGGCCGACCCCGAGACCTGTCTCTTCGGTACCCTGTCGCTCTGGCAGGGCGTCGATGTGCCCGGGGCCAGCTGTCAGCTGGTGGTCATGGACCGGATCCCGTTCCCGCGTCCCGATGACCCGTTGATGAGCGCACGCCAGAAGGCGGTCGAGGAAGCCGGCGGCAACGGGTTCATGGCGGTCGCGGCGACGCATGCCGCGCTGCTGATGGCTCAGGGCGCCGGCCGACTGGTACGGGCCACCGGCGACAAGGGCGTCGTCGCGGTGCTCGACCCGCGGCTGGCCAACGCGCGGTACGGCAGCTATCTGCGTGCCTCGCTGCCCGATTTCTGGTATACGACCGACCGCAACCAGGCGCGCCGCTCACTGGCGGCCATCGACACGGCAGCCAAGGCCGACGGCCGGTAGCCCGTCCGCCGGGGGCACGGTGTCTGTGTGCGCCTGCGGCGGATGTGACACGGAAGGACCCCGGGATCGGCGCAGTGGATCCCGGGGCCCGGTTGAAGCCGGCGAGTCTTCACACCCGCCGCAGCACCGCCACCACCTTGCCGAGAATCGTCGCCTCGTCACCCGGAATCGGCTGGTACGCGGAGTTGTGGGGGAGCAGCCACACATGGCCGTCCTCCCGCTTGAAGCGCTTGACCGTGGCCTCGCCGTCCAGCATGGCTGCCACGATGTCGCCGTTCTCCGCGACGGGCTGGCGGCGTACGGTGACCCAGTCGCCGTCGCAGATTGCCGCCTCGATCATCGAATCACCGACGACCTTGAGGACGAACAGCTCTCCGTCACCGACCAACTGGCGGGGGAGCGGGAAGACGTCCTCGACCGACTCCTCGGCGAGGATCGGCCCACCGGCTGCGATCCGGCCGACGAGCGGTACGTACGACGCCGCGGGCTTCCCGGTCGTGTCGGTGGGCTGCGAGCTGGGCTGGTCCGAGCCACGGACCTCGTACGCCCGTGGGCGGTGGGGGTCGCGACGGAGGAAGCCCTTGCGCTCCAGGGCCATCAGCTGATGGGCGACGGAGGACGTGCTGGACAGGCCCACCGCCTGACCGATCTCCCGCATCGAGGGCGGGTACCCGCGCCGTTGCACGGAATCCCGGATCACCTCGATCACTCGCCGCTGCCGGTCCGTGAGCCCCGAGCTGTCCGCTCGGATTCCTGGAGGTCGGCCGGGCAGCGAGCGCGCTGGGCGCACAGGCTCGGGTCCCTCCGTGTTCGTGACTGAGTCATTCATGGCATGCACCGGCTCGAGTCGGCTCTGGGAGCGGTCCTGGGCAGTGATGGTGGCACTGTCTGCGGTGGTGGTCACGTCGGCCCCTCTCGAATGGTCTCCCTAGCTGGACAACGGTAGTAGCTTTCGAAAGGTTGCGCCAAACACACGTTCGAGTGAAAAACAAATAAAAGTCTGCCGTGTATTCACTGCTGGGTGTATGCGCGACGCCGAGACGGCCGGATTTCGCTCGGGGGCGACCGGCTGACCCCCTCGGCAATTCGGATCATTACGCTAGCGTCCGCCGGTGCGGCGTCGCCACGCGGGGTCGTCTCCCGGTCGGCGTCCGGGCCCGGCGGGCGGTGTTGTCCGGGTCCGACAGGCGAGGCCCCGAAGTCCTGGCGGCCGCGCGTTTCCCGTAACCTCGTGCTCGGCCGTACGCTGCCTGCCGACCGCCCGCGACGCGCGACACGCGCTGGGGCCGAATGCGCGACCAAACCCAAGATCTAGTGGTTGGATTGCTCCAGCCGCCCAGAAGTTGTGGTCCCTGGTCCGCCGGGGGTGCGGCCATCGCCTATGCTTGAGACTGCTTCGAGGGGTCCTGTCGGGCCCTGAAGAGGCTATTCAGTCGTGCTGTGAAGGAGGGTTGGGAGCCATGCACTGCCCCTTCTGCAGGCACCCCGACAGCCGGGTCGTCGACAGTCGCACCACCGATGACGGCACGTCCATCCGCCGTCGCCGCCAGTGTCCCGACTGCTCCCGCCGTTTCACGACGGTGGAGACCTGTTCGCTGATGGTGGTCAAGCGCAGCGGTGTGACCGAACCCTTCAGCCGTACCAAGGTCATCTCCGGCGTGCGCAAGGCATGCCAGGGGCGGCCGGTCACCGAGGACGCCCTCGCCAAGCTCGGCCAGCGGGTCGAGGAGGCGGTGCGTGCCACCGGCAGTGCCGAGCTGACCACCCATGACGTGGGCCTGGCCATTCTCGGCCCCCTGCAGGAACTCGACCTCGTCGCGTACCTGCGCTTCGCGTCCGTGTACCGGGCGTTCGACACGCTTGAGGACTTCGAGGCGGCCATCGCGGAACTCCGTGAGCGGCGGCCTCCCGTGGAGGAACGCGGGAGGGGCGAGACTCTCGAGGTCCCCGTTCCCGCCGTCGCCGCCGACTGATCGGCACCGGCCGATCGGCACGGTTCCGTAGACCGGCGGCAGGGCGGCTTCATAGACCTGCTCCGGGCGCTTTGCGTGGCGTCCGAAGCATCAGAGACAGACAGTGCCCCGGGAAGTTCTGGGCACTTTAGGGTGTTTTTGCCCACATATGGGAGGCGGCATGACAGAGACGGCGAGCGGCCCGGCACGAGGTTCCCGAGCCAAGGGATCCAAGTCGAGCAAGGGTCTGCGTATCGAGCGCATCCACACCACCCCCGGCGTGCATCCGTACGACGAGGTGGCATGGGAGCGCCGTGACGTCGTCATGACCAACTGGCGCGACGGCTCGATCAACTTCGAGCAGCGTGGCGTCGAGTTCCCCGACTTCTGGTCGGTGAACGCGGTCAACATCGTCACCAGCAAGTACTTCCGCGGGGCCGTCGGCACCCCGCAGCGCGAGACCGGTCTGCGACAGCTCATCGACCGGATCGTGAAGACGTACCGCAAGGCCGGCGAGGACCACGGCTACTTCGCCTCTCCCGCGGACGCCGAGATCTTCGAGCACGAGCTGGCGTACGCGCTCCTGCACCAGATCTTCAGCTTCAACTCGCCGGTCTGGTTCAACGTCGGCACACCTCAGCCGCAGCAGGTATCCGCCTGCTTCATCCTGGCCGTCGACGACTCCATGGAGTCGATCCTCGACTGGTACAAGGAAGAGGGCATGATCTTCAAGGGCGGCTCCGGTGCCGGCCTGAACCTCTCCCGCATTCGCTCCTCCAAGGAGCTGCTGTCCTCCGGCGGCAACGCCTCCGGGCCGGTCTCCTTCATGCGCGGTGCCGACGCCTCCGCCGGAACGATCAAGTCCGGTGGCGCCACCCGGCGTGCCGCCAAGATGGTCATCCTCGACGTCGACCACCCCGACATCGAGAACTTCATCGAGACCAAGGTGAAGGAAGAGGAGAAGATCCGCGCCCTGCGCGACGCGGGCTTCGACATGGACCTGGGCGGCGACGACATCACGTCCGTCCAGTACCAGAACGCCAACAACTCGGTCCGTGTGAACGACGAGTTCATGAAGGCCGTCGAGTCCGGCGGCAAGTTCGGGCTGCGGGCCCGCATGACCGGTGACGTCATCGAAGAGGTCGAGGCGAAGTCCCTCTTCCGCAAGATGGCCGAGGCGGCCTGGGCCTGCGCCGACCCGGGCATCCAGTACGACGACACGATCAACCAGTGGCACACCTGCCCGGAGTCCGGCCGGATCAACGGCTCGAACCCCTGCAGCGAGTACATGCACTTGGACAACACCTCGTGCAACCTGGCCTCGCTGAACCTGATGAAGTTCCTCAAGGACGACGGCAAGGGCAACCAGTCCTTCGAGTCCGAGCGCTTCGCCAAGGTCGTCGAGCTGGTCATCACCGCGATGGACATCTCCATCTGCTTCGCCGACTTCCCGACCCAGAAGATCGGCGAGAACACCCGCGCCTACCGTCAGCTGGGCATCGGTTACGCCAACCTCGGCGCCCTGCTGATGGCGACCGGCCACGCGTACGACAGCGACGGTGGCCGCGCCCTCGCCGGTGCGATCACCTCGCTGATGACCGGTACCTCGTACAAGCGATCCGCCGAGCTCGCCGCGGTCGTCGGCCCGTACGACGGCTACGCCCGCAACGCCGAGCCGCACCAGCGCGTCATGAAGCAGCACGCCGACGCCAATGCCGCGGCCGTCCACATGGACGACCTGGACAACCCGATCTGGGCCGCCGCCACGGAGGCCTGGCAGGACGTGGTCCGTCTCGGTGCGAAGAACGGTTTCCGCAACGCGCAGGCCTCGGTCATCGCGCCCACCGGCACCATCGGTCTCGCCATGTCCTGCGACACCACCGGCCTCGAGCCCGACCTCGCCCTGGTCAAGTTCAAGAAGCTGGTCGGCGGCGGCTCGATGCAGATCGTCAACGGCACCGTCCCGCAGGCCCTGCGGCGCCTGGGCTACCAGGAGGAGCAGATCGAGGCGATCGTCGCCCACATCGCCGAGCACGGCAATGTGATCGACGCCCCCGGTCTGAAGACCGAGCACTACGAGGTCTTCGACTGCGCGATGGGCGAGCGCTCCATCTCCGCGATGGGCCACGTGCGCATGATGGCCGCGATCCAGCCGTGGATCTCCGGCGCGCTCTCCAAGACGGTGAACCTGCCGGAGACGGCCACCGTCGAGGACGTCGAGGAGGTCTACTTCGAGGCGTGGAAGATGGGCGTCAAGGCGCTCGCGATCTACCGCGACAACTGCAAGGTCGGCCAGCCCCTCTCCGCGAAGACCAAGGAGAAGGAGAAGGCGGAGGTCACGGCCAAGGCCGAGGAGACCATCCGCACCGCGGTCGAGAAGGTCGTCGAGTACCGTCCGGTCCGCAAGCGTCTCCCCAAGGGACGTCCCGGCATCACCACGTCGTTCACGGTGGGTGGCGCCGAGGGCTACATGACCGCCAATTCCTACCCGGACGACGGTCTCGGCGAGGTGTTCCTGAAGATGTCCAAGCAGGGCTCCACCCTCGCGGGCATGATGGACGCCTTCTCCATCGCCGTCTCGGTCGGTCTGCAGTACGGCGTCCCGTTGGAGACGTACGTCTCGAAGTTCACCAACATGCGCTTCGAGCCGGCCGGCATGACGGACGACCCGGATGTGCGGATGGCGCAGTCGATCGTCGACTACATCTTCCGCCGCCTCGCGCTGGACTTCCTGCCCTTCGAGACCCGCTCGGCCCTCGGCATCCACTCGGCCGAGGAGCGTCAGCGTCATCTCGACACCGGTTCGTACGAGCCCTCCCTGGAGGACGACGAGCTGGACGTCGAGGGTCTGGCCCAGTCTGCCCCGTTGCGGACGGAGCCCCTGAAGGCGGTGGCCCCCGTGCGGGAGGCCGAGAAGCCGGCGCCGAAGACGGCGCACACCTCGGCGGAGCTCGTCGAGATGCAGCTGGGCATCAGCGCGGACGCGCCGCTCTGCTTCTCCTGCGGTACGAAGATGCAGCGCGCCGGGTCCTGCTACATCTGCGAGGGCTGCGGCTCGACCAGCGGTTGCAGCTGATCCTGGGCACCCTCAGGGGGTGAACCGGGGTGGTGGAGCCGGGTTCCCGGCTCCACCACCCTCGTCGTCCGTGCCGTCCCGGCAGTTGTGTCTCCTGCAACAGGATGCCTGCGGAAACGCCAGTCGCGGCGCCCGACCACGAGCGCAATCGGCTCCAGCGCGGACAACGCGCTGGTCAGTTGCTCGCACAAAGGGGACCGACCGACGGTCGGTCCCCCTCGCCGTGCCATGGAAGCGGTGGGCGGGAACGCTCGGCCGACCCCCGTACGGAGCGTGTCGCGCGACGCGTCACGCTCCGGGTGAGCGGCTTCCCATCATTTCGGCGAACGCATCGGGGTCGCCGTCGAAGCCCCGGACCGTACCGTGGAACTCCCAGACACCGGAGGCACCGCGGACGAACTCGGCGACGGTCGCGGCGGTGGCGGCGCCGACCGACGAGAAATCGTCCTCCGCCAGATTCGTGTAGCCCTCCCTGACCTGTACGCCGGTGTTCGGAATTTCGGCGAACGTCTTGCGACCGTCACGCTGTTGAATGGCGACGCCGACGACGACCCGGGTGTACGTGGTCGACAACCGGTCCAGTTCCAGCGTCATCACCTCGTCGAACCCGAAGCCCTGGCCGGTCCTGCTGTCGCGGTTGAGATTGATGGTGCCGTCCGGTGAACGGCTGTCGAAGTGCACGAGATACGCCGGACTGCCGTACGGCGCGTCCGCGAAGTAGGTCCCCGCGATGATGTCGAGGTCGTGGGCCGGGGCACCCGGAGGACTGGGATCCCATTTGACCCTGACTTCGACCTTCTCGATGTCCTTGTTGGGCGTGCTCATCGGACTTCCCTCCCTGGTTTGCCGCTGACCGTCGGGCTGTTCATAACACCCGATCATGTCCGCAACCGGCCGTGGATCCAACCGGCTTGGTCATCGGTGACGGAATCGGGCCACTGTCGGTTCGCCGGCTCAGCGCGGAATGCGGCGTGGCGGTCGTTGCCGGACCTCTTCCCGGAAGGCCTCGATGGCGCTGGAGAGCGCGATGGGGAGTCCCGCGTTAGATGTCGAAGCCGCCGCCGACCCCCGCGACGAGGACGCGCTCCGCGGATTCGAGCCGAGAGAACAGGGGGTTGGCGTGCAGAGAGGCCTGGTGATCATTCTGCGGTTCACTGCGATCGGATCGGTGTACTCCATCAGGGGGTGACCCGTGCCACGTTCGGCACCGTACGATGGCGCGGTGCTGGTCAAGTGGATTCGTTGCACCGTGGTGGACCGACGAGGTTTTGAACGGGGGCAGCGAGAGTGGGCGGGGCTGCTGGGTGAGCCGGGGTTCAGGGGACAGGGCGGCGGGTGGAGCCGAGGGCATCCCGAAGTGGCGCATGTCTTCGCCTTCTGGGAGAACCGCGTCTTCTACGACTCGTTCATGGCGCGTGCCCACGACCGGCTGGCCATCGCGCAGTCCGGTACGTACAACAGCATCCAGGTCAAGCTGTTCGAGTACCGGTTCGATGTGAAGACCGGCTTCGAGCCGCGCTTCACCGACGCGGATGTCGTCAGGGTGGCGCACAGCAAGGTGCATGAGGACCGGGTCGAGCATTTCGCGTTGATGCAGGAGAGGGTGTGGAACCCGGCGATGGCCGGATCGCCGGGCATGCTGCGGGGGGTGTTCGGAGAGGCTCCGGGGCACGAGTTCCTCGTGCTCTCCATGTGGCAGTCGAGCGCCGAGCGCGGTAAGTACCGGGCAGGCAGCATCGAACGGCTGACGCAGCGGGCGCAGACGGAGGACGATGTGGCGGCGGTGACGGGAGACGTCGTGCAGCTCGAGCCGTCGTGGACGGTGTGACCGGCCGGGCGGCCGGGGCGGTTCGGCCGAGTCGTTGGATGCTCTTATGGATGTCAAGCAGCGGTTGCGAGGTGACTCGGGGCCGCTGCGGTGGCGTTCGTGATGGTCAGGACGTGGTAGATCTCGCGGGC
>NZ_JBIBVN010000033.1:0-81759 GCF_043080425.1 Streptomyces sp. NPDC015032
ACATCGAAGTGGCAGACCGAGACTGTCTACGCCGTCACCGATCTCGCGGCCCACCAGGCATCTCCAGCTGAGATCGCTGCCTGGGTACGCGGGCAGCGGATCATCGAGAACACCGTCCACTGGACGAAAGACGTGACCTTCGCCGAAGATGCCAGTCAGATCCGCCGACACCGCGCCCCCGCCGTCATGAGCGCCCTGCGCGACCTCGCCCGCGCCACCCTCCACCGCTCCGGATGGGCCAACATCGCCAGCGGCCGACGAGCCCACACCCACCCCTCAGCCACCCTCGCCCTCCACGGGATTCCGTGATCAAACCGGGCGAACGCGACTCTCCCCGGGGCCCTGGGGGCAATACGCATCCGCCCCTGTGGGCCTGCCTCACACACCTGGCAGCAAAGAGGTGAGAACGACCGGCTACGGCCATCGAGTCACGCCCCTTACCCGTGGCGCCAATTATGCCGAAAGTACCTTTGCGTACTACAGACTGAATTGGGAGGTTTCGGACGGCACTCTTGGCGTGCCGATCAGCGCGCGAGGTCCGCCGCGAGCAACTGGCCGCTCTGATTGAGCTTCTTCCGCAGATCCCGGTGCAGCCCCAACCGCATGACGTCAATCGCCAAGGCCGTCCTCACCCTGGAGCGGCAACGCTGAAGAAGCTCATTGAGCGCCGGATCATCAACCGTGAGCTGTTGGATCAGCACCTCGAACACATCGCCAAGGCGAACCTGCACCTGAGCGCCGTCGTCGCTCTCGACGCCGACGGCGCCCGCGCGGCCGCCGACAAGGCCGACCCCGTCTCGCCGAGACCGGCAGACGCTCGGCTCGCTCCATGGCCTGCCGATGACGGTGAAGGACGTCCTCGGGGTCGAAGTGATGCCCGGTCCCCCGCCCTGAGCGACCACGTTCCCGACCGCAACGCTGATGTCATTGTGCTCCTGCGCAACGCCGGCGCGATCATCATCGGTCACACGGACACGCCGCCCATGTGCCAGGACATCCAGGCGTCGAACCCGGTCGTCGGTACGACCGCGAACCCCTTCGACGCCCCGCAGGCCGTCGGCGGCTCCTCCGACAGTCCGGCGGCCGTAGACCTCCCGACTCTTTGCGCCTGCCCGCAGGCGTGTCCCCGCCTGCCCGGCTGGGCCACCAGCAGTTACATGATCGCCCTCGGTCCGATCGCCCGCTCCTTCGAGGACCTCGCCCTCCTCCTGGACGTTATCGCCGCCCCTCCCTGCGGACCGGGCCTGCTGGAAGATCACCCTGGCGGCCCTGGCCAAGTCCGGCCTCGCCCCTACCGGTCCCCACCTGGGTCGTTGACGCATGCTGCCGTATCGACGGCCAGAAGCGCTCCTTCTGCGACCAGACCAGCTGGCTCAACCTCACCAGCTCCGTCGGCCTGGCCTCTCTGGTTCATCCCGCTGCCACGACTCGCACCGGCCTGGCACTGACCATCCAAGTTGTCGGCCCCAGCTGAGATGGATCGTCTTCGACGTTGCCCAACAACTCGCACAGCGACTGCCGGACTCGATTCGGCCGCCCGCATTC
Source organism: Streptomyces sp. NPDC015032 (assembly GCF_043080425.1). Classification (NCBI taxonomy): domain Bacteria; kingdom Bacillati; phylum Actinomycetota; class Actinomycetes; order Kitasatosporales; family Streptomycetaceae; genus Streptomyces; species Streptomyces sp. NPDC015032. The sequence goes on from NZ_JBIBVN010000033.1 coordinate 1,546, forward strand.
GCGGCCTGGCCCGCCCGGTTCACCGCATCGTCCACTGGCAGACGGAGGTGGGCAGCAAGACGGGCCCACCGCGCCGTAACGCGGGGGGAGTTGCTCTCATCGCCTTCTAGGGAGAAGGTGAATGCCGAAGCGTCCCTCCTCACTACGCTTGAGGAGGGACGCTTCTGGAACTGCTGCCACACAGATGGCGAGTCAGGCCCTGGTCCTACACGGCGCCGAACTCGCCAGCCGAAGCCGCCGTCAGGAAGCCGTTCCATGCTGCGGCAGAAAACGTAAAGCGTGGTCCGGACTTGTTCTTCGAGTCGCGAATGAGCACCTCGTCCTGCTGTGCGCTCGCCGAACTGGGCGACGAGCGCACTGCCCACTCGATACAGTCACCTCCGTTCTGGCCGCTGTAACTGCTCTTTCTCCATGTGAGCTCCTGCGTCAACGAAGCCCCTCCTAACTTTCATGACCGACGGCCTTCCGCCTGAAGGCCTCCCAGGCCGGTGCCTGGCATTTTCTCAGAGTCTCCTCTGCGTCTGTGGTTGGCCAGTGCCGGGGTGGGGACGGGGCCCTAGGGGTGGCGTCACAGGCTGGCCGCGGCCTTATCGATCATCGAAACCGAGAGCTCGGCGTCTGCAACCAGCGTGCCGAGCCGCTCGAAGGCGTCGACGAACGGGGCAACCTTCTCGGTATCCGAGTGGACCCCGCCATCCACGAGGGTCTCAAGGTACGCGAGCTCGCCGACCGTCTCATCCTCGAAGTCCCAGAGAGTGAACGGGCCGTGCATGGCGGGATGGGCGCCGGCTGCGAACGGAAGCACCCTGACTGTGATGTGCGGCTGCGCCGCGAGCTGGCTGAGGCGCAACAACTGCTGCCTCATCACCACGGTTCCGCCGACGGGACGGCGGATGATGCCTTCGTTGAGGATCACGGTGATGGTGGGAGGATTGTCGGGACGCTCTAGGATGCTCTGCCGCTTCGCCCGAACAGCAGCGTGGACGCGCTGCACGTCCTCATCTGCGTCGGAGAGGGCGAGGATGGCCCTGGCGTACTCCAGATCTTGGGTAAGACCTGGCACGAACTCGGACTGATAGATGCGGATGGTCCGCGCCGCGGCTTCAAGGCCGAGGCAGGCTTGAAACCACGGCGGGATCTTGCCCTTGTAGGGCTTCTCTTCCCACCAGTCCTTCCTGGTCTTGGTGATGAGAGCGTAGTTCTCCAGCTCGTCACGCAGTTCGCGCGAAGCTTCGTAGTAGTCACACAGCAGCCGAACGTCGCCGACCTCAACCGCGGTGTCCTTGGTCTCCAGACGTGTCATGCGCGCTGTAGACCAGCCGAAGACCTTGGCGACGGCCGAGGCGTTGAGCCCCCGGTCCTGGCGGAGCCGCCGGAGCTGCAGTCTGAGCAGGATGCGGCACAAAGCGACTGACCTGTCGTCAACAGCAGCCATCTCGACTCCTTCAGTGCGGACTTGGCCACGGAGCCTCACATAGAGGCGGGCTCCCCTGCGAAGGGGGTCGATATGACGATAGCCCTCGGCCGAAAGCCCTGCGAACGCGAAAAAGTATTCTGCGAAATTTTCGCAGCATCGCTTTACGCAAAGAAGGGGGCGCTGCCATACTCGACACGTCGCAACAGTTGGCAGCCCTCTGCGTACGCTCTGTAAGCGCGCCTGGCTGTCCTCCGCCACCCGATGAGGACCGGTCATGCCCCTCACCTCGCTTGATTCACATCCTTGCCCCGAGCGGCAAACAGCGTGCAGCCCGACAGCCGCCGCAAACGCGGCAAGAGACGCCTCCTCACCGAGCCATCCGTCGGCGCACGCGAGGATCTCCGAGAACCTGAGTGTTGGCACCACCCTGTACGACACGGTGCGGGAGCGTCGGGTACAGCTCATCGTTCCGCCCAAGGTGTACGACGTCACCAAGTGGTGGGTGCGCCCCCTGTCAGGCGGAGGCGGCTGGCTGGCGGCACCGGACGAGCTGAAGCCGCAGGAAACCGACGACCATGCCGCGTAGTCAACCCCACGCTGCTTCCCTGCATGGCCACCGCCCACAAGAGAGCATGCCGCGCGTCAGGAGGATCCACGGGAGGCAGCTATTTCGCTTCCTGGCCGGAAGTGGCCCAGTACTGGGTCAGCATCTCGTCGACCCAGCTCGGGACATGTACCTCACCCTGTGGGCCCATGACCGGGAAGTAGGGCGCGACATCGAAGACGGGCGTGCCGATGACCGCGTCGAAGTCTGTGACGTGAAGGTCTCGTCCGTCGGCCCGCAGCAGCCTCGGATGGGACACGGCGAGCTGGTTCGGACGTCGATGGTTGCGGTGGACGAAGGTGCCCGTGGTCGGCCAGGCCGGGGTGCTACGCGGACTACGGGCATGCAGCGCCACGTCCGTCGGGCTGCTCCGGTGGAAGTGCCACAGGACTTCCAGGTGAGAGAACTCCGAAAGCCCTCGGAGCGTCTCCAGGGGGAAAACCTCGTTCATTCGGTTGATCGACTCCGCGCCGCCCTGGTAGTCGTCGACGGGGTCTGCGTGCCCCGCGGCCACCTGTGCAACTGCCGTGATCTCGATCCGCGTTGGGCCGGCCATCAGCGTCCCCTTCTTCACCTGCGCATCGGCCCGTCTCGGCCTCGGCAGAGGTTCATCGGCACTTCAGCCCGGTCAGCCCATGGGGCAGCGCCCGCGCCTTCGCGGGCCAGCCGGAGCCAGAACGCCGACACCCGCGACGTGCACCGTCGTAAAGGCAGTGGAGGGCCGCTGGTCCGGGAAGGGGAACACTGCGGCTTATGCCTGGCTCAGCATGGATCGGGCGAGCACGTCCAGCTCCGCAGCCTGGCTCCCCGCCCGGTTCCTGAAAGGCGACAGCGCCCGGCGCATCTGGACGACAGTCTCCCTCGCCCGTGCCGGCTGGACGCCGGTCATCGCGTCGAGGGCCTGGCTTCAGGTGTCACAGACGGTGTCGAGATGTCCTTGCTGGGCCTGAACAGCGCCCATGTACCCGAGGGTGACGGAGTACGTCCTCACAAACTGGGCACGCCGTGTCCGCACACTGCGGTTGAACTGCTGCTCGGCGCCCTGGAGACCGCCCAGGTCGCGCAGTGCGACGGCGGTCTCGTGGGCGAGACTGGCCTCGGTATAGAAGAACACCCGGCTCGGCTCCTCGTCGCCATCGCCGGCCCGCCCGAGGTCCTACTCCGCGCGCAGGAGTGCGGCGATGGCCGCTTCCTTGTCACGGGCTGCGGCCAGGCCACGAGCGTGTACGACGCCGAGAAGCGAGCGCTCGCGCCAGCTGGCGCGCGCGTACCTGCGGCTGGACAAGGATGCTTCGGCCAGGCGAACGGCTTCCTTCGGTTGTCCGAGATCGACGGCCTGGTGGGCCATCGCCCGCAGTACGTGGCCAGCCAGCGGGGCCTCTTCGGCGAGGTTCGTGGCTGCCGTCAACCATTTCTGGGCAAGGGCGTATTCGCCGCCGTCGAAGGACATCCATCCAGCAAGGTAGGCAACCTCGGCTGCTGCGGAGGTCATCGCGCGCCGGATGCCGTCGGACAGGAACCGGCTGCTCAGAAGCTCGGCACCATCGGTGCGGAGGTACGCGGCGAGGGCAGCCCGGCCAGCACGACCCCCGCGTTTCTGGTCACGGTAGGAGAAGATGGCGGCCACCGAGTAGACCGAGTTGGGCAGCAGTCGTCGACGGGCAATGCCCAGCAAGTCCATGCTCCCGAACGTCACCAGCGTGGTCAGGGGGTCGGCGTTCCACGTCGGCGGCCCGAGCTCGATGTCCTCCGCCAGCCCGATGTCGGCGAGCGTGACGAGGCGACCGAGGCCATTCCATTGCCCTCTCGTCCTTCTCTCAGAGTGGTGCCGGGCACGTCTCCGCTTCCGCCACGGCGCGGGACGCGGCCCGAGCCAGTGCGTTGCACCATCGATCCGCTGCGGGGGCCGGGCTGGCTGGCACCACCGCGGTTTTCCTGGGCGCCTGCGGGCCGCCCGCCACCATCCTGAACGTGTCGCTCAGGCGATCCGCATACAGCGGGATCACTGCCGTGGCCATGATCGACAACGAGGCGCTTAGGCGATGAAGCGGAACGTCGTACCGCTACCCGCCTCGGGCCGACCCGCACGGCTGGCGGCGCCCACCGCGACGGCCGCGGGCGGGTCACCGTCGCGGGTGTCCTTGCCTCGTCGGCGGCGCCCCCTCGACCCTGCCGCCGCTCATGCGCAGCGGCAGGCTGAGCATCTTGGGGCCGACGCTCTTCCCGCGGCCACCGACGCCGACGCCGATCTGCTGCCCCACCGCAGCTCAGGCCAGCACCTCAACCCCACCCTATGCAGCAGCACTCACTCCCCCACCTGTTGGACGCAAGGGTGAGCCAGACCCCCAGCAAGTCGGCTCCGACTGGGCGGACTCCCAGACCGGAACACAGTAGGCCGCTCAGTACGACCCCAGATAAGGACGAGAAAGCATCATGAACCCCGAGATCCAGGAACTCCTCGACCAGCGCGTCGGCCAGATCGCTCACGTGCTCGGCGCGGTCGTCGTGACCGAGGACGGCATTTTCCGCTGCATGAGCGGCTGGATGAACATGGCCCCTTCCAAGGGCAAGTCAGCCGAGGTGGTGCGTAGGAAGCTGGGCGAGCGCCTGGCCGCGTTGGCCAGCGGCATAGCCGTCCTCGCCCAGCGGCAGGCCGACTGCGCCGACGGCGGTCAGATGCTGCGCACGACGGTGGAGATGACCAGCGGCTGGTGCGTCGCCAGCCGCGCCGGCCATCACAGCGTCATCGCTGTGCACGCGTCGAAGAAGGCCACACTCGGTCAGCTCGGGGTCGAGCTGACCAATCTCGCCAATGAGCTCGGCAGGATGTTGGACATCGAGCAGCGCGAGCTGGCGACCGGCGAGCACAGCGAGATGGTCCCGTGACGGCGGCGTCGAGCGGCTGCCGGACGCGACCGTACGCCGGAACTGGCAGCCGCCCGTCCCGCCCTGGCCGTACACAGCACGCCGATCGTCCGCCGCGGCCATGCTCCCCTGCCCGGCGCCTCCCGCTACCTTTCCGCGCGCCTGCACCGCCAGACCCAGGTGCGTCGCGCTCTGCTCACCGATCACCTCCCCTCGATGGCCGCCGACCTCCCCCACTGGTGGTGGGTCACCGCCCACGACGACGGCGACCGTCCGCACACCGAGGTGACCCTCCTCCTGCCCCGCCCGGCCGACGCGGCCGAGGTCCTGTCCCGGCTCGGGCAGGGGATCGCGCACGTGAACGACGCCGGAGTCATCAGGCGCCCACACGCCCACCCGGTCGTCGCGCAAATGCATCAGCACCTTGGTCGCAGGCGGGTCGGTGATGAAGACGAGCGCGCAGTAGCCGCGCCGACCTCTTCGGCCTGCAAGGTCAGGGTGACGGGCCCGCGGACGCGGAGCAGATAGCGGACGTCGTAGTGCACGTGGGCGGGCTCGTCCTTCTCGGGCCGGGCCTCGATCGTGTGGACGTCGATGTGCACGGGGGTGCCGTCACCGAACGACTGCAGCTCGGTGACACCGGTCTCTTCGGCGATCTCACGGCGGACGGCCTCGTCCAGCGTGCGGTCCGATGGCTCCGGATGCCCGCCAGGTTGGATTCGGCGGCCGGAAGCGAGGTGATGAATGAGCAGGACGTTGTCGGCGTCGTTGATCACAACGCCCGATGTGGTGACGTGCCCGGCGAACTGGCGGCGGTCGGTCACGTCGTGTCCGGCGGCGATGCGGTCGAGGAGCGGCTGGAGCAGCGGCTGCTCCTCGGGGTGCCTCCGCAGATATCCGGTGACGAGGTCCTGGAGGTTCGGGGCAGGGATAGTCATGGCTCTCCTCGGGACCTCGTGCGCGGCGCAACCTCACGGGGCGCAGCGGGGGATGACGCATTCGAACGTAGCGGCCGATCTGCTGGCGCGGGCACAGATCGTGAGAACACCACCCGGACGTGCGCCGACCGCGTCGAAGGTGCCGATGCTAGCCGCCGTCGCGGCCGCCCAGGGGCGTGACGCTCCGGTCACTCACCCGGCCGCGAACCAGATCGAGCCACTCTCATAAGCGCCGAATCCCGGGCCGCACCGAAGAGCAAAAGAATCCTTCTCCCCAGCATCACACCAGGTCAGAGCTTCCATCTGTGTGGCAGGCGGTCTACGGAAGGTACGGCCGGGGATGGCCGGATCACGGTGCCGACGGCTGTGGACTGTCAGTGGCGTGGGCGAGGGTCCGTCCGCGGAGCACAGCCACACCACGCCGAAGGACATGGGTGCTGTCGACGCGTCACGCAATCCGCCGCTCGGGCTACACCCCGCCGCCTTCCCCGTACGTGTGAATCGAACGAAGCGAGAGGAGCCGCCGAGGCAAACGGCGCTTGCCGTTCACGCCCCGGCATCGAACCTTCACTCAACTCGTCGCCCGCGGCTGCCCGTAGCGGCCCTGGGATCCGGTGCGTTGTCCGGGTGCTCTACCCCCGCTTTCCGCAACCGAGGAGAAACCGTGAATCCCGTCCGCGTGCTGGGCACCCTTCACCCTGTTCTTGAGAACCCTTCTGCTGCAGCCGTCGAGGCCCTCGCGTCCCGGCGGCCTGTCGACGTGCGCCGCGTCCTGTTCGCCGCAGCATCACGACCGTCATCGGGGTGGGGGGCCTGACCAACCCGACTACTCCCTCCCCCGCCCTACTGACGTGGGCCAGCCGGAGGCGAGCTTCTTCAGCAGCGCGGTGATCTCCGTGCGGGCGGGACGTTGCAGCCGGTCCATGACGTGACATCGTACGGCCGGAGCCCGCGGCAGCACGCTCCTGGTTCGACTGCCCGCATCTCCCACGTCAGATCATGCCGAGCAGTGGCAGCCGCGCGGTGGCCGGGGCGGTCGGTGTGACTAGACGAGGGCGGTCTCGTCTCGAAACCGGGCAGGACAGGGTCGGCTACGAGGGTGACGCCTTCTCGGAGCAGTGCTCACCGAGACGCCCTGCCTGCTCACTGGGCGAGCTGGACCGCCGATTGGTCACCGCGTTGTCCGGCGCCGCAGCCGGCTCATAGGCCGATAGCAGACTTGGGGCCCATGTACGAGCCGGCCCCAGGAAAGTCCTCCTGACACAGCTTCACGAACGTCTCGCTGAAGCCCAAGCCGTGCAGGTCGTCGAGCTTGACGAATGCAACCTGCCGGATCGGGCGTGCGTCCGCGCCCTCGGAGACGGCTCCGATCTGCCCGCCGATCCGGCGAGCCTCGAAAGTGACGTGAACAACATGAGCTTTGACGTTGTCGCACAGGTACAGCAACCGCCCGACCTCGACCTCGACGCCAGTCTCTTCCCGCATCTCCCGGACCAGGGCCTCGGCCAGAGTCTCGCCCTCCTCAACCTTGCCTCCCGGCAGGCTCCACGACCGTGTGCTGCTATCCGTGTCCTGGTCCAGGAGCAGGATCTCGCTGTCCTCAATGACAATGCCGGTCACACGTGTATGCATCCCCCGACGGTATCGCTCAAAGGAAGGGGAACACCAATGAATGTGCGCCCCACCGCGGTTGTCATTGCTGCCGGAGGACTCGGCACCTGCGTCCGCCAGCAGCCACGGGGTGATCATCTGCGCGCTCGTGGCGGAAAGTCATCAGGCAGCGGTCCAGGATGCTGCGGTGTCGCCTCGGAGGAGACTGTCTACTCGCCGAGCGAGTTCGTTTGCTGCCGATGCTTCTCCTGCGTCGGCCCGACGAATGTACGAACTCAGCGTGTGCATATCGCGGATGTGTGTGAGTGTAGTCAGGCCTAGCCATTTCGTGATGTCGAATCCATAGGCGAGACGGAACCGTTCGAGTTCAGCATCAGTTCGTCCGAATCTTCGGCCTTGATAGGTGTTGGCGAGGTCAACCTCCCGGGGCCCGATGGCCGCCTCATCCCAGTCGCTGAGAAGCACACGGCGGCCGTCCCAAAGGCAGTTGCCGGGGTATGCATCTCCGTGGACAAGGCCTGGAGGCAGTGCGTACTCGAGTTCGTAGAAGGCCAATGTGAGCTCGTGTGCGCGCTCGGCAAGCCAGAGTTTCTGGCTATCCGGCACGGAGTGCGCCTGTTCCAGAGTCGTTGTGAATGAGGTGAGTGGTGCCCACTTCGGCAGGGTGATGGGCGGCTGGGGAAGTTGGTGAAGTTGCTGGAGGAGGTTGCCGAGATGCTCAGTGCTGGGGTTGGACTTCGGGATGGGCTGTGGATAGTGACGCCAGAAGGTGACAACGTAGCCTTCGGCATGCACGGGCTGGTCGAGACTTGCGGGTTCTGTTACCGGTATGCCGTTGGCCGCGAGCCAGCGTGTGAGTGTAACGCTGGTGGCGAGCCTGGGCAGATGCTCGACGGAGCTTACGCGCGCAACGATTTGATCGGCCGGAAGGAGGAACACTGCCGTCGCGTGTTGGTGCAGCTTGACCAGCCGGCTGCTTTGCAAACCACTTGTTTCGACGGCCTCGCGTACTGCCTGTTCCTCTGTGCCTTGCTTCATTGCAGTGGAGCCTTTTCTTGTGAGTCCATGGTTCGGTAGCTGACTGCAGCATCTGCCAGTTCCCGGGCTGTTCGGTTTCCGTCGAACTTCTTGTGCGAGAGGAGGCCGGCCACTCTCTGCACTGCTGTTCCGAGTTGCCGGATGCGTAGTTGTGGGGGGAGTTCAAGAATTTTCCTAAGCTCCGCCGATGCGCCTTCCAACTCGCCCTTGGCAAGTCGCACAGTGACGATGTCAAGTCGGGCCAGAGCAACGTCACCATAGGAGTACGCTTCGGGCGTTCCCTGCTCGTAGAGCTTGATCGCCTCTTTGGCGTGCTGTTCAGCTCGTGAATAGTCCCCGAGGAGGGTGTACGTGCCGCCGATGTAAAATGCTTGTTTCTCCGTCGGGAAGCTCAGGAGTCCGCCGAACTGTTCGAGCCCATCGGCGTCCGGCCACTCTTCCCTGGCGTGGCGCAGGACGTTCAGTGAAGAGCGGGCTCGTTGCTCGTCGCCGATTCGGGCGGCTGCCCGGGCCTGGATGGCCGCAATCCGGATGCGCGACTCTCCGGTCGGAGCGTAGGCGAGAGCGCTCTGGGTGTGTGTAAAGGCGTCTTGTGCCTGCGGAGACCATTCGGCGATCAACGCTGCTGTGCCCCTCACCCAAGCTCGGAGGCCGTTGTGGTCTGCCCGATCAGCGCAGGTCCACGCTGTTCGGATCTGCGCCATGGCCGCCGCCTCATCTCCCAGGTTCTGGCTGGCATGGGCAAGAAGAAGGCAGGTGGTGCCTGTGAGGAAGAACAGGTTCATCGCTTCGCGCGGCTTCGGCTGTTCACGGAGCAGGGTGAAGAGCTGTTCCCGGGTGGCCAGAAGGCGCGTGAAGACGGGCTCGATGGGGCTGTGCACGTATTCCGTGGCAATCGTTGCGATCGCCCTGCGGATTTCGTCCACCTCCTCAGAAGTCGTAGTACCAGTCGAGTACTGGCTGGCAAAGTTCAGGGACTCAGCCGCAGCTATGGCAGCCAGCTGATGCAGGTCGCGCGGGGCATCGCCTGGTGCTGCCGAGGTTCCGGTTGTTGTCCGGGGGCTCACCTGTGGCAGACCTGGTCTGAGCAATACCGGAGCGCCGAGCCCTTCTAAGAAGCGCAGGACCTTCTCGTGCACCTCAAGGCGCGTCGTCCCACTCTCAAGCTTGGAGATGAAGCCCTGTGTCAGTCCGACGAGTTGCGCCAGGCTGTTCTGAGTGAGTCTGGTCTGCTGGCGGACCAGCCGGCTCAAATCTCCGAACTCTTGTGCCCCTATGGCGGACAGGACTTCAGGGCTTTGCCAGAAGTCCTGTGGGAGCTGCGGCGGATCCAGGTGCGACGAGTCCGCCGTCGTCCCCCTGCGCGCCCTGACGCATCTGGCACACGAATCGTCCTTGTTGTACCGATCTAGGAGTGTGCCGCACGCGCAGCGCTGCCGTTCCGTCGCCATGCCCCGTCGCCTCCTCGGCCCCTTGCTCACACTCAGTGTCACGGATGCTTCTCCGACATGCAGCAAAGATGGCTCGATTGCCCCCGAAGAACGTTCCATGCCGGCCGAGTGCTCGTCGGCACCCGAGCGCGATGCCTGCACGCCCTTCAATGAGCCCGGATCGTAACCGACAGCCGGACGGGGCGCTTACCGCGCCAGGGGCAGTCGGATCCTGTCATGCCAGCCGCTCCCTCGATATTCCTCCAGGAATATCTGGTATTCCTGGAGGAATATTCTTCCAGGAATTTGCGAATCCTCTACGTCCGGGGCAAACTTGCGAGCCACCGGGGCGGCCAGTAGGCGTCCGGAGAAAGAGCTGCTTAACGGCCCCATGGCAGGAACCGTCGTGTTCGGGGAGTTTTTTTATGCGCGGCGAATATGCAGTCACTTCATCCGATCCGCCTCGGACCCGGTTCCGCTAGTCAGTGGAACCGGGAATCCGGGGCCGCAATCAAGAATCAGGGATGTTCGCCTGCTTGCTGGTTTCGGGGTCAGGAACTGGCAGCCCATCACCGACTTATCTTTCCGCGCGACCGGCGCCGTCCAGCGCCCGTCATGTTTTGCTTCCAGCAGCCTTATCACCCGCAACGGCGCCGCAGTGAGGAGTGAAGCCATGCCAGTCGTTAGCTCGATGCAACTGCTTGGCGGATCTTGCATGGTTGTGCATCGCGGGCCGCAGGGTCTCACGCCCGTCACACACTGGGGTCGATTCAGTGGGCCCACTTTGGCGTCCACCGGGCGCCACCCTGCCCCCGGGACGCGGTGGCTGAGGGTGATCTTCCGGTGACTGTCACGAAGCCGCCTGCACCCACCCTTGTTCCCGCAGAGGTGACGCCTTCCGATTCCATTTCGAACGGCGTATGCGATGAGGCACGGCCTGTCCGAATGGCTCGGAAGACCATTCATGAAACCCGCACCAACGGTGCGCAAGCGATTACCTTAGACGCGGCCGAGACCATTACCATGCTGCTGCGCGGGCACATTATGGAGCTCGCTCCCCTCTTCAAACTCGCTGCAGCAGATGAGTTGGTGGATAAGCGGATCGCGACTGCTCGCGAATTGAGCGGGATGGGGACGCCCAGTGACCTCTCGGAAGCCCGGGCTCATATCGACGCCCTCGCAGAAGCCACGCGAAACCTTCTTGAGATGATCACCCCGGCGGGCATAAACGGGATGGAGCGATCCGGGAACGACGACGGTCTCACGGATCTCTCAACAGGAGGCGAATGATGACCGCCGCTCTGCTCCTCAACGTGCCACCGGGGCACAGGCGTTGTGCCCCGCCGTCGACCATTCAGGATCTGACACCTGCGAGTGGTCGCACGGGGGATGTGCGCGGGACGGTAGCGCAATCGCCACCGCTCGGCTTGTCAGACTACGCCCACCCAGACCTACGACCAGGCCGCGGGCAGCATCAAGGTTTCCACCGACGCCACTTCGAAGGCGGCGTTGTGTGTCGGGCTGTGACTGCGCACTCGCTGCCAGCCACGCGAGCGCTAGGCAGCCATCTCGGTTCGGAGTTGCGACAGAGCGTGTGCGGCTGCGTCGTTGACCTCGACAAGTTCGTGACCGCTGATTCGGTTGATGCGTTGCAGCTGGTGCGGGAGTCGCTGTGTGCGGGCCTCGTTCACGGCTTGGGTGAGCAGTTCCGCGGCGCCGCGGGTATCTCCGCCCAGGAGACGGACCTTGCCGGTGGTGATGAGTTCGATGACGCTCCACTGGGGTGCGATTGCAGTGGTCGGCACGGGCGTTGCCTGTTCGGCGCGGAGTATTGCCGCGCGGGTGCGGCCGGTGCTGATCAGGCCTCGGAGCTCGATTTCGTGGAGGGCCACGGGGTTGACGAGGCTGGTGTGGTCGACCTGGTCGAGCAGCGTTCTTGTCTCTTGGACGGCGCGGTCGAAGAGCGGAGCGTTGCTCAGGGCGCCGGCGGCGCGGGCGAGGAGCGGCAGGACCGCGGCGCGGCTTGTGGGGCTGGGTGCCATGGATGCGGCGCGGACGAGACGGTTGACTGCCGCGCCGACGAGTCCGGCCTTGCGCAGCTCATTGCCGTGCATGCGCAGTGCGGTCGTTGTCAGCGCGGGGTCGTCGAGGTGGCCTACGACGCTGAGGCTCTTGGCAGTCCAGTGTGCGGCGGTGACGAGGCGTTCTTCGGGCAGGACGTTTCCCAGGGCGGTACCGAGTCCGAGGCGGGCGTCGGCAAGCAGGCGGAGTGCCTCGCGTTCTGTGTGTCCGTCCCGGGCGCGGGCCTCCAGCCGGGCGACCAGCGGCCAGAGCTCGGCTACGGCTTCGGAGGCGTGGCCGGTCTGGCGGGCGATCTCAGCGAGACGCACGGCGGACTGACCGAATTGCAGCATGGCGCGGAAGTCGGTGTCGGCGAGGTCGGTGACACCCAGGACGTGCGGGGGCAGGGCAAGCCGGTCGGCGATGTGGCGCAGGGCAGTGACGTCGGTGAGCCGGCGTTTACCGAGCTCGATCGCGGAGACGTACGTCTTGTCGTAGCCGAGCAGGGCGCCGGTCTCCGACTGGTTCTGTCCGTTCACACGGCGGTGGAAGCGGAGGATGACCGCGAGGTCCCGGCTGGCGAGGACGGACTGGGCTTCCGGTGTGGCCCAGCGCCATGCCGCGTGCCGCTGCGACGGCCGCAGGCCTTGCATGCTGTGGCCACGGTTCGCGGTCATGCCCTGTTACCTCTTCCGGGCGGCGTACACGACGGCGATGGACCGTTTGTAGCCGTCGGGCATGTTCAGTGCGGGCACTTCGTGCTCGTCGACGAGGGCGATGCGCGAGTGCTCGTGGCTGACCACCGGGGGCTTGTCCGGCGTGAGGACCGTGCAGTCGTAGGTGAGGATCAGGACCTTGCGCTGGGGAAGGGGCTCGTAGATCCAGGCGTCGACGGGCTGACCGGCCTTCACCTCCCAGCCGGTTTCCTCCCGCAGTTCCCGTTCGACGGCCGCTTCGGGGCTGTGGTCGGCGAGGTTCGATCCGTTCGGAGGGCCGATCTCCAGGCGCCCGCCCGGCAGTTCCCACTCGCCTCGCTCGTTGTGCAGCAGGAGGACCCGAGACTTGTGGTCCAGGGCCACGGCCTTGACCGAGACCGGCCAGTACGAGGGTTGGTACGGCATGCGGATTCCCTGGGTGCAGCGGGTGGACCAGTCACCCGGACCGTAGCAGGCCGCCATGACAGCCACATGCCTCGTACCCGAATTGTCCGAGTCGACAATCTGGCGCTTTACCAGGCCCCGCGCCCTTCGGACTCTGATCACCCTGTGTCCGATTCCCTGAGGAGTGCCGCTGTGCTGACGTGTGCCCGTCCTGCCGGATCCGAGTCCCTCCGAGTGCAGCAGCCGATAGTCGCGGGCGGCAGTTCGGTCGCCGAGCAGCTGCGCGAGCACGGTCTGGTCCTGGTCAACGGACTTCACTCCCGGGAAGCCGTACTCGACTACGCCCGTCAGTTCATGACGCTGGTGCCGCACCGCGACAGCGGACCGGACAGCCTGACGACGATCCGGGACATCGGGCAGAAGGCGCAGCGGCCTGGTCTGGCGGGCCTCGGTGCCGGGGAGCTCGCTGCGCACACCGAGGGAACCAGCATCTGCGAGCCGCCGCGGCTCATGCTGCTGGTGTGCTTGCAACAGCCGGACAGCGGAGGGGAGGTGGTCCTGGCCGACGGGCGGGAGGTGCACGGCTTCCTGGCCGACAGGTATCCGGGGGCCGTGGAGGTCATGAGCCAGCCGGGGACCGCCTACTACGGCGACGGCGGAGGGCGTCCGTCGCAGATCTTCACACGTCACTCCGGCGGCCGGATCTCGATCCGGTTCCGGCAGGACGAACTGGCGCAGTTCAGCCCGGTAGTACAGCACTGCCTGCCGCATCTCCGCGAGGCGATCAAAGCCCAGCAGCACGCCATCGCCCTCTCGCCGGGGCAGGGGTACCTCATCGACAACAGCCGCTACCTCCACGCCCGTGAGGCGTTCAGCGGCCCGCGCTTTTGCGTGCGCGCGCTGGGAGAGCCGCGCTTCCCACTCCGGCCCGGGTTCGGTGCTGGTGGTGCCGGCAGCGACGGCAGGAGAACAGCATGAGTACGGTCGCGAGTTGGCCGCCCCTGGCCAAGGACACCCGGGCCGTGGTCGAGGCATACGATCGGGTGCTGGGATGGCTCTTGATCACAGATACGACGATCGTGTCGCAGGGCCAGGCCGTCCACGAGATGACGGAGCGCCCTGACACCCTGCTGAGCACTCCCTGCTCTGCCTTCGATGCCGTCAAGGTGCCGTACGAGGTGGGCATGGAGTCGATGGTCCTGTTCGGGCGACGCGACGTGGGGCCCGTGCCGTGCCTGATCGAACGCAAGAACCATGTGATTCTCCTGGTCAGGGCAGGAACGGGTCAGCCCCTGTCCGATCTGGCGGACGGCGTATCGGTCGAGGCCGGGTCCGGTGGACGGCTTGTCCTGCCCCCCTCGGCCGGCCACCGATGGGATACACCGCCCTGGGCCATCACGTCCGAGGATCCCTGCCAACTCCCTGATGGCGCAGCCCTGGTCCCGTGCCTGGTCGACGCTCTGCGGCTGTTCGGCTCGCCTCGGCCGGCAGACCCCGGCACCTCCCGCGCGTCAGCACGCTGCTCCCAGGGTTTTTCCCCACCGCCGACAATCCGCCCTGCGGGCTTGGGCTCTTCGTAGCCCCTGAGACCGGCCACCGGGGCCGATACGCAGTGGTCCGTACGCCTTTCCCCCGTAGGCTACGGCCCACTCCTCCGGCCCCGGTGGCCTCCTTTCCGTCATTCCCGCTGCTTCTCCAGCGGCTTCCATTTGCAACCTGCCCGTGCCTTTCGATGGCGAAGGCCTTGACCGGAGATCCGATGCGCCCCCTTCTGAGCACGAACCTGTCCTGGCATATCGCCACTACCGAGCAGCCTCGCCCGGCGGTGCTGGCGTCAGGCCACGACATCGTCCGTACAAGTGCGGGGATCGGGCTGCCCGCGGTCGAGAGGCTGCGGAAGGAGGGGGAGCCCGTGGGCCCGATTCTCTACTGCAGGCCGCACGATGTCCTGCTGATTCCGGTCGAGGCGGGCACTGCCGACACTTGGGGTGCTCCGCGCTCGGACTGCCTCTCACAAGGACAGTGGCAGTGGTGGTGCGTTGACCCTGAGCAGTCCTCTTCCCGTGCGCAGTGTTCTGCTCGTCTCTGGCTCTTCCCGTCCCGCAACTCTTCTGACTATGCGTCGGTCACCTCACGCTCGGCGCTACACGACGGTCTGTGCCGTGCACGTTCCCCGAGGCCCGCGGACGGGCTCTGGTCCGTTGTCGGGGGCCGCCCTCGTGAGGTGGCCTGTGTCTGAGCGAGTGTTCCGTACGCGGTCGGCTACAGGACGCCGCCGCCGCACCGCGAGCGGAGCTGGCAGGGCGCTGCGTTCCGGGAATGGGTTCCCGATTTCTCCCGCTGCCACGTCCAGTGCTCTGGCTGCGGCTGTGGTGGGTAGCGCGTGGGCGGCCGACGGTCTCGGTCTGCTGCCGATGCCGGTCGCCGTCGCGGCTGGGGCTTCGGCGGCGAGTGCCGCGACATGGCGGGTGTACCTGCGTTCCCGCAGTGCCCTCGATGCGTTCGCGCGTGCCGAGTCACGGCGTGCCGAGGCCGAGAGGCGGTTGAAGGAAGCCCAGGCCGGGCTGGGACGGGCCGAACAGGCATTGCAGGACATCCCTGATCGGATCGAAATTGGTCGGCAGCAGATTGCCTGGGCGGCCGCGGAGGTGGAGCAAGGACGCGTTCTCGCCTGCCACGCACCGCCGCCGCCGCTCCAGCAGACCGGCGACCTGTACGCCGATGCCTTGGCGGCGCTGACGCACGGCCAGACCGTGGCATGGCAGGCAGTGATTGCCGCGGCCGCCCACCAGCATCATCTGCTGAACCAGGAGGCGGAGCTGGCCGAGATCTTCCGGCCCATCTCTGCGCGCCTGCACTCGCTCATCTACCGCACCCTGGCCGTCCTGGACGAAGTGGAACGTGAGGTCGAGGACCCCGACCTGCTGAGTGACCTGTTCCGCATCGACAACCTGGTGACGCGGATGCGCCGGGGCGCGGAGAGTCTGGCGGTGCTGGGCGGAGACCTACCGACGCGCACTGTCGAGCCGGTCCTGGTCGCCGCCGTGCTCCGCATGGCGGCCGGCGAGATCGAGGACTACCCCCGTGTGCAGATTGTGCATTCGGATCAGCCCGTCGCCCTGCCCGGCTATGTGAGCCCGAGCGTCGTCCATCTGCTGGCCGAGCTGATGGAGAACGCGACGAGGTTCTCGGCGACCGATGTCGAGGTACGCACCAACCATGTGCCGGACGGACTGGCCATCGAGATCGTCGACCGCGGCCCGGGCATGACCGCCCAGAAGCGCGCCGCTCTGAACGATCTGCTGGCGCGCCCGGAAGGGGCCGACCCGCGCAGTCGCCTCAGAGAAGGGCAGATCGGTCTGCTGGTCGCCGCGCTGCTGGCCAAGCGGCACGGCGTCGTCATCGAACTGCACCCGGATGTGATGGGCGGCATACGCGCGGTTGTTGTCCTTCCCGGAAGGCTGCTCGTCACACCGGCGGAGCAGCCGGCCCCGAGCCACGCAGCGGCCCCTTCTCACACGCCGGCCGCGGTGCCCGCGCAGGGTGTTCCCATGGTGTCCGCAGGTCCGGAGCGTCCCGTGGCCGGGCTTCCCCGGCGCCTCCCGCAGACCCAGTACACCACCGGCGGGGGCGACACCGGGCATTCGCGTGGCCGTCCTGACCAGGGTGATGGCGGCGTCAGGCCCGCACTTCCGCGCCGCGAGGCCGCTCCGGCCGGCCACGTCCCGGTACCGGCCCCGGACGTGCCGCGGGAGCCGGTCGGTCCGCCCAGTCCCGATCTGATGGCGCGATTCAAACGCACACGCCCGGCCGGCGACTGATGCCTGCCCCCGTTCCCTCCACTGACGAGAACCAGGAGAGTTTCATGCCCGACACCGTTCCCACCAGCGGCACAACGCTCGACGGGCTGCTGGCCGGATTCCTGTCTCGTACTCCCCACGCCCACCACGTAGTGCTCGTCGCCCCTGACGGCCTGACGATCGCCTACGCCGACGACGGGACCGACACCTCCTACACCGACGAAGCCGACAGCGGGGCGGAGGGCAGGCTGGCCGCAGCCATCAGCGGGCTGTACTCGCTCGCTCGCGGAATCCTGCGAGGCGGCGTGCGGCAGCTCGTCATCGAGGGCGAGACCGAGACGTTGTTCCTGATGAGCGCCGGATCCGCCGGCCACACCTCAACTGTGGGCACGCGCCTGGGAGTCATCGCCGGGCAAGATGCGGATCCGGGTGCCATCGGCTGGGAAATGACCAGTCTGATCAAGAGCCTCGACGAGCACCTGAGCACCAGGGCCCGGACCGGCGTGGGGCAGGAGCGGTGACGTGGCTCCCCGCCGTAGCGCCTGGCACGACAGTGCCCTGGACGATGTGCGTCCGTACACGATCACCGCGGGCCGTACCCGCCCGAAGTACGCACTGCAGCTGACGTCCCTGCTGAGCCCGGGGCCTGTCACCGGTCTTGCCGACATCGGTTCCGAGGCCGAGGCCATGCGGCTGCTCTGCCTCATCTCGCCTCGGTCCATTGTCGAGCTCGCGGGACTGCGCAGCCAGCTTGTCCAGGTCACCAAGGTCCTGGTCTGCGACCTTCTCGACCTCGGAGCGCTGGTCCTCGCCGCTCCCGCCGATATTGCTCCGCACGAAGACACTCACCTTCTGGAGGCAGTCGTTGCCGGCCTACGACGCTTGGTCTGAGTCCGCACGCAGTCATGTAGCACCGAAGGTGCTGAAGGTCGTGGTCGCGGGCGGCTTCGGTGTCGGCAAGACCACGCTGGTGGGCACGGTCAGCGAGATCAGGCCGCTGATCACCGAAGAGTCGCTGACCATCGCGGGTCAGGACACCGATGACCTGACCGGAATCGGGGCCAAGACAACAACGACGGTCGCGATGGACTTCGGCAAGATCAGCCTTGAGGCTCTCAACACTGAAGTGTTCTTGTTCGGCACCCCAGGTCAGGAGCGGTTCTGGTTCACCTGGGACGACCTCTGCCACGGAGCTGTCGGCGCCGTGGTCCTGGCCGACACCCGCCGTCTCACGGACTCCTTCGCTGCGATCGGCTATTTCGAACAGCGGAGCACCCCCTTCGTCGTGGCCGTCAACCAGTTCGACGGCGCTCTGCGCTACAGCACGGACGAGGTCAGCGACGCCCTGCGGCTCCCGGAATCCGTCCCCGTGCTGATCTGCGACGCCCGCAACAAGGCATCCGCACTGGACGTGCTGATCTGCCTGATCGAGCTGCGGATCGAAACCCAGCTGTCCCGTACCCATGCCATCACCCCAAGCCTCGGAGCGCACGCATGACCACGCCCGCCCTACAGCCGGATCACAAGCGCAGGTCCGAGCTGCTGCACGCCCTCGGTCTCACGGGCCCCGATCCCAAGCTCGACGAATTCGCCGTGCGCCTCAGCCTTGCCGCGGCCGTCCCGTACGCGATGGTCAACATCTTCGGCACGCAGCACCAGCAGTTCTTCGGGCTGGCCACCCCTCCGGGGGGCGAGCTGCCGGTCGTGGGCCGCAGCATGCCTCTCGACCACGGCTACTGCCCCGAGGTTGCGCGGAGACGAAACGCGCTGGTCCTGCCCAGCGTCTACGTCGCCCCGCGCTTCGCGTCCAACCCGGTGGCCGACCTGATCGGCATCCGCAGCTACGCCGGCGCACCTCTGATCCATGAGGGCGTCGTGCTTGGCACGGTGTGTTTCGTCGGGCGCGAAAGTCAGCCCAAGAGCGAGGGCCAGGCGATGCTCGCGCTCATCAAGTCCCACCGGGACGCCGTCCTTGAGTTCATCCACAGGCGGGCCGGATACCTGCCGCGGTGAGGAACACCAGCGTGGCCGAACAACGAACGTCACCGAACAGGGAGGGGAGCACACGATGTCCGGGTTGTATCTGACACCGCAGCACGAACAGCTTCGCCAGGCGGTGCGCGCCTTCGCCGAGTGCGAAGTCGCTCCGCGGGTGGCGGAGATGGAAGAGAGCGGCGCCGTCGAGCGGGATCTGGTGTCCCTGATGGCCCGGCAGGGGTGGATCGGTGCCACCATTCACCCCGAGTACGGAGGAATGGGCGTCGGCCATGTCGCCAAGTCCCTGATCATCGAAGAGATCGCCCGAGTGTCCGCCGCGATGGGTGCGGCGGTGCAGGCGTCCCAGCTCGGCATGGCGAAGATCCTCCATTTCGGAAGCGATCAGCAGAAGAAGAAGTGGCTCCCGCAGATCGCCGCCGGGTCCGCCCTTCCGACCATCGCGGTGACCGAGCCGGACTCCGGCAGCCATGTCCTGGGCATGCAGGCCACAGCGCAGCGCCGGGGCAATGACTACGTGCTCAACGGCCGCAAGTGCTACATCGGTAACTCCCACGTCGGGAACCTGCACGGCATTGTGGTGCGTACCTCGAAGAAGGCGGGGCCTAGGGGCCTGTCGGCGTTCCTGGTCGAGTCCGGCCGGCCCGGCTTGTCCGTCGGCGAGCACATACCCGCCATGGGACTGCGCGGGTTCTCCTTCGGCGAGCTCATCCTGGAGAACTGCCGGGTGCCGGCGGAAAACCTGCTCGGCGCCCCTGGGGACGGCCTCAATGTCGCCTACTCCTCCAGCGTGCTCTACGGCCGGCCCAACTTAACCGCGGTGGCACTCGGAATTCACCAGGCTCTCGTGGACGAAACAATCGCCTACGCCCAGAAGCGCGTTCTCTACGGCCGTCCTCTCTCGGAACTGCCGACGGTGAGGGAGAAGCTGGGGCTGTTGACGTCACGCCTCACCACTGCCCAGAGCATCGCGTACGAGGCCGTGCGCCTCCTGGACCAGGGCAAGCCGTGCGACAAACTCCTCATCAACGCCAAGCTCGTTAACGTCGATTTGGTGCGTGAGTCAGCCCGCACTGCCATGGATGTCCACGGTGCGGCCGGTCTCATGACCAGCCGCCCGATCGAGCGGCTCTTCCGCGACGCAGAGCACACGTACGCGCCCGCCGGCACCGGAGACATCCAGATACTGCGGCTGGGACAGGAAACTCTGGGCACCGAGCACGATCAGTGGTCGCAGCGGTTCCCCTCCCCGCTGCCCGCGACCGGGGCAGCCGCATGACCACCACCAGGCACACACATGCAACCCGGACACCGGACCCGTTCCGGCAACTCGCCGACACCGCCAGGCAAGGCGCCAGCACCGGTCCCGCCGCCCTTCACCACGGTCCGGACCGTACTCACAGCTGGGCCAGCCGCCCGGCCTCGGCCCGTATCGCCAACTACCTTCTGGGCGGGCGCCACAACTACCCTGCAGACAGGCAGGTCGCCAACCGTGTGAGAGCAGTGGCACCGTGGCTGGAGACGGCCGTGCTGATCAACCGCGTCCACGGGCACCTGACCGTCGCGGCCCTCGCGTCGGAGTACGGGATCACGCAGTTCCTGGACCTGGGCTCCGGGCTGCTGCCCACCGGCACCACATCCGACGAACTGCACGAACCGGTGTGCGCTTCCGTACCGGGGGCCAGGGTCGTCCACGTCGACTCCGACATGGCGATGGCGCGTCACACGCGAACGTGCCTGACGGCGAGCCCGCGCAGTCACCCTTTCGTCCACGCGGACTTCCGGAACATCTTCAGTGTGCTCAGAGCCCCGGCCGTGCAGAGCCTGGACCCCGGGAAGCCGGTGGGCATACTCGCCCACGGCGGCGCCTTGGGTGCGACGAGCGCGGCGGAAGCCGGCTTCGTGCTCAATCAGGTGAGGGCCTGGGCGCCCCCGGGCAGCGCGATCTCCATGACCCACGTTACGGCCGACTTCTGCGAGGGCGAAGCAGCAGCCGCCGCCCTTCACTTCGCCAAGGCCGAACTCCCCTTCCATCCGCGTTCTGGGACCGAGATCGCACAGCTGCTCGCCCCATGGCCTCTGAGAAGACCGGGAGTAGTCGCTCTGTCCCGCTACCACCAGGGCAACCCGCACGCCCACCTCCCGGACCACGCCACGGGCACGTACGCGGCCATCGCCCTGCACCCGGATCACGCACACCACTGACCACCCATCGCCACACCCCAGACCGGTCGTCTCTAGGGACCTGAGTACAGGTCCCCAGAGACGACCCTTCAACGAGCCCCTGCGACCGAGCGGTCCAGGCCATCAGTACGGGAGCAGCAGCATGACGGACATCGAAGTCCTCGACGAGACGGGTACCAACGCAACCCTCCAGCACCGCGTCGACAGGATCCTCACCGAGGTCGTGCCGCTGGTGCACCCGACGACGGAACTGGAGCTGCCGCACCTGGTGATCTTCCGGATTGTCAGCCCGCAGACCTGGCAGTCCGAACAGGTGTCCCAGATGAACCAGGCCTTCACTGCACTCCGCGCGCGGCAGCCGTGGTGGAAGATGCCGGCTGTCGTGCGCAGGGAAGCGGCCGCTCGGTCTGCGTTCCGGCGAACGGCGCCGCTCCTGCGTGACCTGGTGATGGGTGCAACGCTGTCTGGGCCGGACCTGCTCTCCGAGACAATCCTGACGCCGGAGGGGCTGTTGCACAGCGGGGTGTCCACGGACGAGACGTACCTGACTCAGGTGGTTGCTCACGAACTGGTGCACCACGCACAGAACCGGGCCTCGAAGCACGGCACACGGTGGGCCGATTCACGCTCGGCCCCGCCCCGCCTTGCGATCTCGATCGTGGAGGAGGGCCACGCCCGCTGGGCCGACCGGCAGATGACCCGGAAACTCTTCGGTACTCCGGTCGACGCCGACACCGCGCCCCGCTCCGACCACTACCTCCGGGTTGCCGGAGATCCACGAGTGGCCGACATGTATGCGGCGCGGCAGATCCCGTACACGGTGGGCTGCAAGCTGGTGGAAGCGGCGGTTCAGAGCGTGGGCATCCAGCGCCTCAACCAGGTATGGCGCGACGGGCTCCTCCTTCCGAGTCAGCGCGAGATGTCCGCGCCGGAGCTATGGGCGACCCGGCTGAGGACAATGACATGAGCACTGGTCGCGCTCCTGCGCTCCCCACCCGCCCCTCTCCCAGCGGGCTGGAGGGTCTGTGTGACGTCGCATCTGACAAACAGGACGCTACGCCCACTACCCGGCAGAGCGCTCCCCGCTGGGTGGCGGTCCGCCCGAGGCCGGCCGTGGAGAACGGCACCCATGCGGTCAGCTCCGTCATCACGGGGATCCCCGCGGTGGACTGCCAACGCCCCGGTCCCTGGTCGGCCCGCATTGACGACGCCCTGAACGAGCGGGGGGCCGCCCGTCAACCCCTGTCCAGAGCGAAATTCCCAAGGAATGTTGTGTACGAGATACGCGAGATGCTGCCGGATGACCGGCCGGCGGTCGTCGCCCTGTGGAGGGCACGGGTCCGGTGGGCCGAGGACAAAGGTATCGGCCTCATCCGCTACTGCCCCCTTACTGCGGCCGAGACGGCGGCCGCAGTGCCGTTTGTTCTGACCTGTGACGGGGCGGTCGTCGCCACGGCGACATTCGTCGACCAGACACCCCATGACGGCTGGACTGCCCGCGAAGCGGCACAGCGTGCTGTTGGCCTGGTCCGGATAATCACGGATCCGGCACTGGCCGCGGACCGGCTCAGCTGGGTCATCACGTCGTGGGCCAGCGACCGGGCCGCCCGCACCGGACACGCGTGGGTCCGGATGCGGGTCGCCCCGTCCCAGCTGGCCCTGCATCTGTCGGAACATCTCGCGTGGGAACCGGTCCGCACGGTGCGGACCGCCGACGGCGGCACGGCCCATCTGCTGCAGCACGAGGCCCGTGAGATACCCGGTATCCGGGCCCTGGTCCAGGACGCGCCTGCGATGTCGGGCGTCGCTGGTACCCCGCCACCCGTCAGGAACACGTGAAGCAGAAGAAAGAGGCAGCCGGGCACTTTGCAGGCGCAGTCCGCCCCGGACCCCGTTCACACCCGTTCACCACGGCCTGACCGGTCGAGCATCCGCCCGGCAGTCCACATCGCACCCATTCCGCCTCGAAAGGCTGTTGTGTCACCCTTGCGCACCACCCCGTCGATCACCGCTACGGATTCCGGCTATCCGCACAGCCTCCCCGTCGGCAGCACGCCTCCCGGCGCTGAGAGTTCCGCGTTCGAAGGGAGGGGAAACTCGTCACTGCGCGGCCAGCTGAGCGCCTTCGCCTGGCTCGGCCACATCCGTCCCGCGGAGGAGCGGCAGGCGGGCACCGGGTCCGCGGACTCGTTCGACGAGCTCGCCCGGATGGCCGTGGATGAGCCCTGGGACAGGTTCTCGCCCGCCGAGCGGGATTCGCTCGCGGTGCTCAAGCACTACGTGACCTGGACCTTCGAGCAGTCTCTGGTCACGAGCTCGGTCGTGCCAAGCCCCGACAGCCAGACGTGCGTTTTCAACACGCGGCTCGTCACGCCACAGCACGAATTCATCTACGGCGTCTTCCAGCCGAACCGCCAGGCCGGCCGACAGGACTGGTATCTGGCCGGCTGGCGGGTGGCGGGCACCCGCCAGTTGGAGACGTACACCGAACTCCCGGAAGGGGCCTCGTACTCGCAGGACCCTCACGCCTACGTCTTCGACTGGGACCTGCCCGTGACCTTCGTCGCCCGCCAGTTCACCTCCATGGTTTCCAGTCTTTTCCCGGCCGCCCTCAGGGAGATCCCCCTCGGCCTGGAACTCGCGCTTGAAGGTGCGGTGAACCGCGCCATCGACATCGCGAAACGCAATCCTGGGACAGCGGTCCCCGCGTGGCAGCCGGGCAAGGCAGAGCTACAGCTTCTGCTGCCGCTCTACCTGGCGAACCCCGCAACACCGGACGCGGCACTGGTGATATCCCGCGGCGACATGGCCTACCGCAGCACCGCCATCGTGTCACTCGCCGACGCCTACAAGGCCGCACGGCTCGTCACCCGGCCGACCGCGCACTGGCTGAATCCCCCCATGTAGACCGGGCCCCTGTCTCATCGACACCCGCTCCCCCATGACCACACACCCACAACGAAAATCGAGGACGCACGTGGCCGGGCGCATCGAGGATTACGCACTCATCGGAGACATGCAGACCGCCGCCCTGGTCTGCCGGGACGGCACAGTGGACTGGCTGTGCCTTCCCCGCTTCGATTCGCATGCCGTTTTTGCGGGACTTCTGGGCACCGAGGAGCACGGCTTCTGGCGCCTGGGTCCGGCGCGGGAGGAGGGGGCCGAGCCGCCCTCCGCCGACCGCCGCCGCTACCGCGGGGATTCCCTGATCCTGGAATCGGAGTGGGACACCCCGCGCGGAACGGTCAGGGTGACCGATTTCATGCCGCCGCGTGACGGTGCCCCACAGGTGATCCGGATCGTGGAGGGCATCAGCGGCCGGGTGCCGATGCGCTCCGAGCTGCGCATGCGGTTCAGCTACGGCCGGGTCACCCCCTGGGTGCACAAGGTCGACGGCCGTACGGTCGCCGTCGCGGGCCCGGACTCCGTCTGGCTGGACACCCCCGCCGACACCTATGGCGAGAACCTGACGACGTACTCCGACTTCACGGTCGCACCGGGTGACCGGATCGCGTTCACGATCAGCTGGCAGCCCTCGCACCACGAGCCGCCGGCCCTGCCGGACCCGGAGGGTTCGCTGGACGCGACCGCGGACTTCTGGCGCGAATGGGTCGAGCAGTGCACGTACCACGGGCCCTACCGCGAGGCCGTGGTCCGCTCCCTGATCACCCTCAAGGCCCTGACGTACGCGCCGACCGGCGGCATCGTCGCCGCGCCGACCACCTCCCTGCCCGAGGACATCGGCGGCTCCCGGAACTGGGACTACCGCTACACCTGGCTGCGCGACGCCGCGATCACCCTCTCCTCGCTGCTGCGCACCGGCTACCGCGAGGAGGCCCGCGCCTGGCGCGAGTGGCTGCTGCGGGCCGTCGCCGGCGACCCGGAGAACCTCCAGATCATGTACGGCATCGCGGGCGAGCGCGAGCTGGGCGAGGCCGAGCTGGACTGGCTGCCCGGTTACGAGAACTCGGGCCCGGTCCGGGTCGGCAACGGTGCGGCGGGCCAGCTCCAGCTGGACGTGTACGGCGAGGTCATCGACTTCCTGTCCCTGGCCCGGCAGCCGGATCTGAAACCGCACGTCCCGTCCACCGACCTGTGGCTGCGGCTCGTCAGCCTCCTCCAAGACTGCTGGGACGAGCCGGACGAGGGCATCTGGGAGGTACGGGGGCAGCGCCGCCACTTCGTCCACTCCAAGGTGATGGCCTGGGTCGCCGTCGACCGCACCATCAAGCTCATCGAGTCCGGCGGCGCCTACGTTGCCCCCGGTGTGCTGGAGCGGTGGCGCGAACTTCGCGACGACATCCACCGCGACGTCTGCGAGCGGGGCTACGACCCGGAACGCAACACCTTCACCCAGTCCTACGGCTCGAAGGAACTGGACGCCTCGCTCCTACTGGTCCCCCAGATGGGCTTCCTGCCCCCGGACGACAAGCGCGTGATCGGCACGATCGAGGCGATCCAGCGCGAACTGTCCACCGAGGACGGCTTCGTACTGCGCTACCCCACCTCGGGCGAGGACGCGGGCGTCGACGGCCTGGAGGGCGACGAGGGCGCGTTCCTGGCCTGCTCGTTCTGGCTGGCGGACGACCTGGCGATGATCGGCCGGATCGACGAGGCCCGCCAGCTCTTCGAGCGGCTGCTGTCCCTGCGCAACGACCTGGGCCTGCTCGCGGAGGAGTGGGACTCCCGGCTCCAGCGCCAGGTGGGCAACGTCCCGCAGGCCTTCAGCCATGTGCCGCTGATCGACACGGCACTCGCGATTGCTGTCGCCGATCAACGGCAGCGGGCCGTGAAGGATGCCCTCTCCCAGATGCCGCGCCAACGTATCACTGCAGCTCCCGCAGCTGGTGAGCCGGAATCGGCTGTCCGGTGACCAGGTCGCGCACACTACGCCCCGGTGCCCTCGGCCGTGCTCGCACGAGGCGGGCAGCAACAAGGCTGCCCGAACTCCTTCGCTGGCTCGGTGGGCACGGCGTGACCGCCGTCCTGGGCCCACCACGCCCGGCCCCCTTCTGCTTGATCCAGGAACTCGAGGACCACGGCATGCAGCCACATCCTGACCCCCACCCCGGCCCCGGCCGGACTTCTCGGTACGTGGTGAACCCGCTGGAGGCGCCCGTGGGCGAGTGGGCCC
Source organism: Streptomyces sp. NPDC015032 (assembly GCF_043080425.1). Classification (NCBI taxonomy): domain Bacteria; kingdom Bacillati; phylum Actinomycetota; class Actinomycetes; order Kitasatosporales; family Streptomycetaceae; genus Streptomyces; species Streptomyces sp. NPDC015032. The sequence continues at coordinate 27,723 of NZ_JBIBVN010000033.1, forward strand.
CGTCGACCGCATGCGCTCCCCGGTCCGTGCGCGAACTGCCAGCTGTCACCTGCGCCGGCCCGGAGTCCGTTTCCGCCCCCGTCCGGCAGGTGGGGCTGTGATGTCCGTGCAGGCCGATCCCCCGTGTCTTTCACCTCGCCGCAGGCAAGTGGTGGCACTCACCGCCCTCGGCCTCGACCCCTATGAGATCGCTGACGAACTGGGCATATCCGCCGGCGGCGCGCGCTCCCATCTGCGGGACGCACGAATCTCTGCGGGAACGGTAACCGAGCGCGCACTCACGTACTACGTGCTGGCCGGCAAAGACGTCGATCTGTCCAGGCTGCCCAAGCCGCCGACCGGGCTGCTGGATGAGCTCACCTGCCTGGTGCTGCGCGGACTGCGCTACGACGTGGCCGACAAGGAGCTGGCCACGACCATCGCCCGGGCCAGTGACATGCCCGTAGGTGTCGTCGAGGAGGCGCTGGACAATGTCCGCAGCACCATGGGGCTCAGCGACTGCGGACTGCTCGGTCTCGCGTTCGCGGCGGGCATTCTGTGCGGCCGAGAGGGAGTCAGCCCACCGCCGGGCTCCGTACCGGTGCCTGCCGCACCCGACATCAAGTCAGGCACGTATCAGCCGATTCCGCCTGGCCGGCCCTTCCTGCAACAGTCCCGGCCGCGGCCGGCCCCCCGACCCCGGCCCCTGGTCGCCGACCCCTTGAAGCTCCTGCCCGAAGGCCTGCCGGCCCAGAAGACCGACACCAGACGTCCCTTCAGGTACCTGCGGGGAAGTACTGCCGTCGCCGGGAACGACGTACAGCCGGTGCGAGTGGGCGTTGAGGTGTGCCGGGACGTGCTTCAGCGCCTCCACGACGACAAAGTCCCTCCCCTGCAGTGGGGGCCCGTTCTCGCCAGCAGCGAGGGCCGCTACACGGTCTTCATGCTTCGGCCCGGCTCGCTTCCCGACCAGTGGCGATATGCCGGCAGCCGCGTCCTGCGGCACGGCACCGTGCTGCACCTGCCTCCGCACACCACGACAAGCGGGCCCCTGTACTGGGCGGTGCCACCTGCCGTCTGGTGGAACCCGGACACACTCATGCCACTGATCACTGGGGAAACGCCGCAGCGCACGCGACACGCCAAGGAATGATCCCCCGCAGTGCGTCTTCTGACCAGGTCATACGCCCCTGGCTGACGAACCGCAGAAGCCCCGTCTGAAGCAACCCACGCCAGCGTCCGGCCTGTTCGACACGCAGGCCGCTGAGCCCCATCGATTGATCCGTCCGAGCCGCCTGAACGGAAGACATGTCCGCAATTCCAACCCCGTCTGAGCCCGGCGGAAGGCCAATGAAACCCATGGAGGGCCCGTCCGTGATCCGGGCAGAGAAGCCCGGCATGCCGGGAGACACATACGCGTTCGTTCTGCGGCAGGGAGCGCCAACGTTTCCGGGGGTTCAGCGCGATGACACCTGGGGGTATCCGGTGTTCAGGGGGCGTCGGCTGCCCAAACCTCTGGCACCCTGGGCAGCGCAGACTTTCTCCTGGGAATGGCTGATCCAGGACGTTCTGAACGGACGTCTCGTTCCTCCTCCCGCTGTCCGGGAGCGGCCCGCGTTGCGGCCCCATCAAACCGAACCGGTTCGCCTGATGATGCAGGCGTACCAGGACCGGGCTCCCGGTTTCCTCCTCGCGTATCCGACAGGCTCGGGGAAGACTGCAATGGCCATCTGCGGAGCACTTGGTGTCTCTTCCCTGCGCACCGTCCTCGTGGTGACGAGGCTGGATGTCGTGCCGGCATGGCGCAATCTGATCCGGTACTTCGGCAGCGGCGGGAAGCGGTGGGTGGTGATCCATCCTGAACAGCTGTGGCGGCTGTTCAAGCACCCGCTACACCGTCTCGCCGCTCTGCCGGCGGAGACGGCGGCCGCCTACGCAGCCGCCTCGGGTGTTCCGCGTGTCGTGTTCGACGCGGTAATCCTGGACGAGTCGCACATGCTGGCCGACCCCATGTCTCAGCGCTCGCAGTTGGTTGACCGGCTCACCGCACCTGACCCGAAGACGAAGAGGCGTCCGTGGTGCGTGTGGACCTCCGCGACCCCGTTCTCCTCACCGGTGGAGACGGGGTATGCCAGTGCTCTCATTGCGCATGCCGCAGGAGTTGCTGCACCAGGTCGGCTGGCCAGGGGGGACTACGTGAAATGGCTGGGCCTGCTCGGATTCGAGCTCAACAAGGACAAAGGCCGCTGGACTCACGACCTCAACCGGGGAGACGTGGCGCTGCTGGACAAGTTGCTGTACTCCAGCGGAGTCGGCGCGAGTGCTTCAGCTGAAGAACTGGGACTGCCCATGCAGACAAGGGAGCTGCGGCCGGTCGAGCTGCCGCCCGGCGACCAGAAGATGTACGAGGCGGCCTGGAATGAATTCCAGGCGGCGCACGGCCTGGACACGACGCACGACAACGACCCTCGAGAAGGTGACAACGCAGCTCAGTCCGAGCCATTGCGGAATGTGCAGAAGGCATCGCTCCTCAAGGCCCCGCAGGTGGCGCAGATCGTCGCGGGTCTCGTTGAGGAAGGCTGCCAGGTAGTGGTCCCGGCCTGGTATCTCGACAGCATTTCAGCCATCGCCCGTCACACGGCAGCGGCGCTGAAGGCCCGGGGTCTGCCGGACCGGGTCGTAGAGATCACTGGTGCAGACCGCGCCAACCGGGAACTGAAGCGGCAGGCGTTCCAGGGCGGTCTGGCAACGGTGGCCGTGGTCAACGCTCTTGAAGGCATCAATCTGCAGGCCGGTGAACGCGGTGGCGCCGGTCGCGGAAGGGACGCGACGAAGACACCCAGGGCCTGTGTGATAGCCGATGTTCTGACCGGGGGGAGGCGCACACTGCACGCGGAGGGGCGGACCCAGCGAGACGGGCAGCGCTCACTCACGGTGTACGTGTACGTTCCGGGCACCACGGAGGAAGCGTGGCTGGCCCGGACTCTGCGGGCCGCGGCTGGCACCCAGGCCCTCAAGCGGGCGTCGGAGGATGCCCGTGTGCTGAACGACCTGGCGGCGCAGCTTGTCGCTCCAGATGCCCCCGAGGAGGCCCCGTGACAACAGGGACACCGTCTCCCACGAGTCTGGCGGCGCTCTCCTTCATCGACGTTGCGGACCGGTCGGGATGCGCTGAGCGGCTCTCCTTGTCGGAGGTGCTGGAGAGGGCGGGCGAGGTGCGTCTCACAGCGGCCGATCCTCTGCTGTGGGCGGCGACAGCCCGTCTTCTCGTCACAGTCGCGTATGCAGCAGGATGCAGTCCGTCGGGGTGGCAGGAGTACGGGCACCAGGCCCGCCACGGCATCGACCTGGCACCGGCGGTGCGCTGGGTCTGCGGCCATGCGGCCGACCTGGATCTGTTTCATCCGCGAACGCCACTGTTCCAGGACGGCTCACTGCATGCGGTCGTGGGGCCTGATGCCGGGGTTCCGGTCCAGTACCTGGACCCGGCTGCGGCGATCAGACGGCCTCTCCTGTCCGACCATCGACACCTGCACGTCCGTGAGCCGGTGTCTGCGGCTCGGGCGGCACAGTTGTTGCTGGTCCAGCAGATGTGGTGTCTCGGCGGTCGGATCTCAGCAAGTGAGTCGGTCTACGGGAAAGGGTGCAACTACGGACGTCCCGCGACCGCGTGCGGTGGGCTCGTGATTCAGCCGGACGGGCCGGTGGCACAGATGCTTGCCTGGCGGCTGATCCCTCTGCCCGGCGGCCGGACGGGCACTGCGCACTGGACCTATACCCCCCGCGAGGCGCCTTCGCCGTCCGCGGATGGCGCCGACGGCGAAGGCGGCCTGGTTCCCGACGGCGAGGTGGATGCTCTGACGTGGCATCACCGAAGGATTTTGTTGATACCCCGCCCGGACGGCAGCGTGGAGCGAGCGATGTTTGCCCAGGGCTGGCCGCCCATAGCTGGTGCGAAACACCTCCCGGTCGACATGGCCACAACTGAGGCCGGGCACCGGCTGCACGCAAGATCGGTCACCAGCGAGGAGGATCTGGCGCCCCTGCTGCACAGCTGGTGGACGGCGCCCGAAGGAAGCTGGACACACGCGGCTCGCCAGGCGGCGGCCGCCGGCAGTCCGATACCGGATGTGCGTGTCACTGGGCTGAACGTCCACACGAAAAAGAAGATCGAGAACCTCCGGCACGTCTTCCTGCCCGGCTCCCTGCTCTCAGATCCCCGGGGAAAGCGGGCAGCCGCCACCATCATGCGCGTCCGCCAGCGAACCAAGACAGCTGCTCCCGGCTTCGGTTCCACGCACCTGTCCCAGGAGACCTTCATGAACGCAACAGACCAGGCCCAAGAGCACATGCTGGTCACCAGATCACTGCCTGACCCGACACGCCTGCCCGACCTGCTCGACGAAAGCCTGTTCACCACCGCGGACAGCCCGTTCGACGAACCTGCGGAGAAACTGGATGACCGCGACGATCCGGCCTTCGAACTGACCAGAAAATTTGGTGCCTGGGCCCGTAGCAGTCACACCCGCGATCTCATGGAACATCTGCGCCGCTGGGCCGTCCAGCCATCCCCAAGCAACCCCGCCTACCCGCGAGTGACCAGGCTCGTCCCTGACGAATGGCACTACGCCGGAATGCTGACCGCGAGTCTCTTCGCCACCCACCAACGGCTCCAGCGTTCCGCCGCCACATACGGGCAAGCACCCCTGCCCAGGCTGATGCGCGCCTTTGGCACGCAGAAACGCCTCGGGTCACGGCACCGCCCGACCCGCGCGGCCATGACGCTGATGCTGCGCACCCGCCGCGCCGAGGACCTGAGGCCACTGCTGCTGGGCCAGATCCGCTACGCAGCGGCCCAGCAGATGACTCCGCGCTGGAACAGCCTCATGCACGACTTGGCCGGCTGGGGCCCGGAAATTCAAGAACGGTGGCACGCACAGTTCTACTGCCGGCAGCCGCTCCCGACCTCCCCCGCGAAGCGCTCAAGCCCCACGCGGAACGGAGCCGGCACCGCATGACAGCCCACACCACCGACCTCAGCAGCTGCACCACAGCCGCCGACCAGGACATCACCGATGTCACACGATCCCCCGGCCCCTTCGTCGTGGTGCACTCTCTCACCACCCTGGCAGGAGTAAATCTCAACCGGGACATGAACGATCTGCCGAAAATGATCCCCTACGGCGGCGTCGACCGCATGCGGGTCTCCTCCCAGTCCCTCGTGAGAGCCGCCCGCGAATTTATGCGCACCGACGGAACTCACGACGCCCACAACGCCCTCTCCACACGGCTGTTGCCCACGAAGATCGCCCAGCACCTTGAGGAGGACCATGGCAAAGACCCCGCAGACGCCGTACCCGCCGCAGCGCTCATCGTCACCGCAACCGGCCTGGGTATCAACCTCACCGATCCGGGGAGAACCAGGGCGCTGACCTACGTCCCGGATGACACCGCACTTCGTCTCAGCCGCCTGGTGGCGTCCCACTGGGACAAAATCCGCAACGCTCGGGAGCAGATGGAAGAGCTCATCGCCGACGCGATCTCTCCCCCAGCCACTGCTCAAGACACCCCGGCAAAGAAGGACAGTCCCGCCGCCGCCCTTCCCGGCTCTCTCGTCTCCGCCGCACGGGCAACCCTCGCACCCGGCACCGTGGAGGAGCTGGCGGTCTTCGGCCGCTTCCTCCCCGAAATCCCCTACGGCAGAGTCGACTCCGCCACAGATGTCGCCCACGGTTTCAGCGTCGACCCGCTCCAGTTGTTCAGCGACGACTTCACGGCGAAGGACGACTACCAGGACGGCGGGGTCTTTTCCGGAGCCGGAATGCTCGGCCAGCAGTACCTCGTCTCGGGAACTCTCTACCGGCAGGCAGCGCTCGACCGACGCCAACTGCGGAAAACGTTGGCCCACTCGGGGGAGGACGGCGCAACGGTGGAAGCCCTCGCCCAACGCGCCGAGCGTCGCTGGACCAACGCGGTCGTCCGCAGTCTGCCCTCGTCCAAACGGTCCCGCACCGGATCCCCGCCGCGCCCGATCCTCGCAGTCATCGCGACCTGCGACCAAGCACTCACCGCTGCTCCAGCATTCGAATCGCCGATATCACCGCCGGCTGGCATCGAAGCCGCCCAACGGCTCGCCACTCGCCTTCGTAACGCAGGGCTCCGCGGTGGCGTCGCCCTGTGGAGCGCGCCGGCCGGGGAGCATCCGCCACCACTCCCCGAAGAACTGACAGTGGAGGACTGGTGACATGCCAACTGTGCTGCTTCGCCTGTCCGGCCCCATGCAGGCATACGGGACAAGTTCTCACTGGGAAGAACGCGCCACCCGGTCACGCCCTACCAAGAGCGCAACTGTCGGGCTGATCGCCAACGCCCTCGGCCTCGACCTCAACGCCCCGCTCAACGAACTGGCACAGCTTGTTTTCACCGTGCGCGCGGATCGCCCCGGCATGCAGATGACCGACCAGCAGACCGCCGGCGGCGGCACGTTCCCCGCCAACGCGCCCGGACTGCCAGCACCTGACACGAGCGCCCTGTACGGCGCGCCCCGGGACCCGGTCGCAGCGCGCGACGGTTCACTGCGCACGTCAAGTAAGAAAGGCAGCCGCGGAGCGGTCCTGATCACCAAGCACTACCTGGCGGACGCCGCCTTCCTCGCCGGGCTGAGCTCCGCGAACGAGCAGCTCCTGCGATCCATCGATCACGCGCTTCACCGGCCCGCCCGGCTCCTCTTCCTGGGCCGCCGCTCCTGCCCGCCCGCGTTCCCGGTCGCCCACGGCACCACCCCGCACGGCCCTGACCAGTGGCCCAGCCACGTCCCCCTGCTTCCAGAAGCGACCACGACACGACCCACCGTATGGACAGAGACCCTGCCGTCGGCCGGCGCAGTCCCCAGCCCTGAACAGCCGCCTGCCACCTTCGCACACCGCATGCACGCAACCATGTTCCTACGCACATCGGCTGTCCAGCCTCCCCCGCACCACGCCCTCGACACGGAATGCCCATGATGAACTCAAGCCCTCACGCGTTCACAAGCTGGAGATCTGCCCTGACCCTCGCGCCCAGCCAGCAAGAGGCTTGCGACGATGTGCACCGACTCCACTCCTTGGTTGCCTCCGGCTTCCGGACACCACACCCCTCAACGACCGAACCAATCGTGCGCCCGCCCCATGTCCTGTACGCCGCGCAACGCGGCGCCCCCGTGCGCTACGCGGGCTACCGGACAGCCGCACTGCCCGAACGTGTTCTCGTCCAGTCCCCCACGGTTCCCAACTGGGAACCCCTCGTCATGAAAGGGCACCTCGCCGAGGCACGTACTTTCCCCGTGCACCACGTCCTCGACGTCGATGACGTCATAGACGTCCAGGTGGTAGCCAACCCCATCGTCAGACGCGCCGGACGGCGCGTCGCTCTTGCCACTCCTGAAGAAGGTTCAGCCTGGCTGCGCAGGCACCTCGCCCGCAGCGGCCTGGAAACACATCCTCACCAGGTCGATCCGGGCCAAGGAGTGCGCCTCGCCGGAAAGCACAGACAGACAGGGGGGACGATCACCGCCGTCTACCGGGACATGGCTGCCCGCTGCCGAGTTGTTGCCCCTGACCGCCTTGCCCAGGCACTGTTGCAAGGTATCGGGCCGGCCAAGGCCTACGGGTGCGGACTGCTACGCATCCGGCAGGTAAAATGATCAGCGCTTCGCCAAGGACCCTGGCCTGGGGCAACGGCCCGCGACTATCCCCACACCAGTGGGGTTGCACCGTTCTCCGCGTTAGCCGGCTTTCAGTGGCCTTGGTTTCCTCACAACACGTGGGGCTATGCACACATCAAGTGCCCATGCCGATCTGACCTGACGACCATATCGACCCATCAGATCGGCACGGCACGGTTTTCGCGAACACCACCTACGTGGGCGTCCGACGCAGAAGAGGCTGAAGGTAGTCACCTGCCGAGGCCGCGTCGGCATGGGGCATTCCCGCGCCAGGAACACGACCCCCACTTGCCGTCAGGTTCTTCGCCCCCTAACGCGCCCCCAACCAGCGTTTCAGCGGCGGTATCCGATCAACGATCCCGAACCCAACAAGAGACCGGACCTCATGCAGAACACGACCACGCCGATCCCACCGAGCTCACAACTCGCCACCCAGCACTCGCACACGCCTGAGGCGGCCCCAGAGCTGGTCGCCTTTCTGGCCACGCATCCGGGGCCTCTGGCCGCGGCCGACGCCATCGTCCGCACCACCGACGGGCGCATGCTCATTATCGACCCGCCATACAAAGCCGGATGGGACCTGCCTGGCGGGATGAACGACGACGAGGATCCGGAGGATGGCCTGCTGCGCGAACTCTGTGAAGAGCTCGGGGTGACGGGCGTGCCGCTCGGCCGCCTCCTGGCCGTGGACACGACTCCGGCCTCGGTCTACGGCCGGCCGCTGATCACCTTCATCTACCAATTCACGCTGCCTGAGAACGTACGGACGACGGACGATCTTGCGCTTCAGACTGACGAGATCGATGGTGCTGCCCTTGTCGCGGACGAGGAGGCCCTCGCTCGGTTTCCCGAGCGCCTGCGCAGGCGCGTGGAAGCGGCCCTGGCCGCGGAGGCTGGCTCCTACATCGCCTATCTGCGCGATGGGCGCCGGACCACTCCGTGTAGATGAGTCAGCTCAGACTCCAGCCGCTGGCCCTACGGGCCGGAGTGCTGAACCGTCATCGACGGACACGAAACCCGGCTTGACACCGCCTTCTGAAGCCGCAGGTGACCACGCATTGCACACGTACCGTCTGACGCTGTCCCAAGCCCGCTCGCGACTTTGTCGGCGCGGCAATCTCGGCAGCCTGACACCCCATCTTCAAAGCCTCACCACGCTTCTCCGCATCGCCAACGCGATGGGCGTCAAGTTGAACGTCACTCTCGAAAAGGATCAGAAAACTCTGTGAACGGGATCTACTTCGCAACGACCAATCGCTTCGTCGGATGGCTCGCGTGCCGCGGGCTGTTCCTCATCGCATTATTGCTGCCAGTGGTCGTGGAGATGACGTCACTCAATGACATGCACTGGTTGTTCAGCGTAGGCCAGTGGGGACTTCTGGGGGTGAGTGTGATCCTCCTGACCCTCCATATTGGAGGACACGGCATCGAGCCCACCTGCCCGCGTGCAACGAGGAACCCCGATGTCCTGAAGAAACGCCGCTACAGGCTCGTCCTCGCCTACGCCCGCATTTGGCCCCTCGTCGTCGGCTTTCTCATTCTCTTCATCATTGCCACCCCTGTGTTCATGCCGTACAGGGGAGAGCAGCCAAACAACGCAATCTCGCTCCGCAGGGCCACCATGACCGCGGGTGTGGCGTGGATCAGTCTCAGCCTCCTGGCCGCATACCTCTTCAAAGCCCGGCACGCCGAATTCCTTCCACCCCGTGAGACCTCTGCACGCCCACTGCGCCTCGCACGGCGACTGCGCCTGATCTGCCACCGCAGCCACTGGTTCGTCGTCGGCGCCATCGTCGCCATGGCCTGCGCGGTCGTCTTCGTCCCAGAGCCCAGCCGCTGGAGCAGCATCACCATCTTCGCGTTCTTCCTAGTACTGGCGGCCTTCATCGCGGATTGCCGGCACAGCGGCACCCTGTGCGAGCCGTGCGTCGCTGAGTTCCGGGTCGACGCCCCCGAGTACGCAGCCGCAAAGAGCTGGGTCTTCGCGGTGTGGCACAAGGGCCAACGCTTCGACTGGATCGCCGCTCTCGTCTTTGCCACGGTTCTGTTGTCCTACAGAGGTACACCCATCGCCCCGGCGATCATTCTCGTCATGAACGCACTCTCCGTGGCGCAGACGTTCGTCAACCGTTTCCACCGCATGTACTACCCCTGGTGCCCGTACTGCCACCCGGGTAACGGCGGACACGAGGGAACACAGGCCCCTGACCCCACCGGCGGCCATGGCCAGCCTGTGCCAGCCTGAAGGCGATGGCGCCATTGACCGCCCGAATGAGCGAGGAACCGGGCCTCCATGTGCGGGCCAGACCGCCCTTCCAGCCCCCGGGCCCTTTGTGACGGCAGACGCCGTATCCCACACAGGTCATGTCGCTTTACGCGAGGGTCGAGAACTATGCAGCTGTCCCGTCAACGCGGACGGGCGGAGGGAGGCTGCGCAGGCGCGCGGCCAGTTCGGTCCCCGGACCGTCTGCACCAAGCGCCCGTTCGAGGCGGGTGAGGCGGGTGCGGGCCGTGACCCTGAGCCGCTCGGGTGGGATGAGGTCAAGGACACCCAGTGCACGGTCAGCGGCTTGCCCGGGGGCGTCGCAAGCTTCGGCGAGGGCGAGGACGAGAGTGGCAGCCACCCATCCCGGCGTGTGCTCAGGAGCTGCCGCGATGGACGCGTGGGCGACATCGGCGGCTGGGCCGGATGAGATCCTCACCGGCGGCACCCGCCCGGTCTTCACCGACCTTGGCCTGCACACCGGCACCATCCTCGACCAGCCCGGTGCGCTCGCGGCGACGGCGAGCCTGCGGCGCACCGACCAGGGACCCGCCCAGCGCATCGACCGGATGCACTGGACGCCCGACCTCGCGCTGGCCCTCCTCGGCATCGACGCGCTTGCTCCGGGGTGGGCCGTGAAGCAGACCCCGGTCGGCAAGCAGATCACCTGCACCCTGCCCGCCCCGAACCTCTTGAACGTCTGACATATCTTCCGGCCTGCACAGCGGCCGCCCTCCTCGGGCCGCGCGCCGGGTCGGGGCCGCACGACCGCCCCCGGCGCCCCGGGGATGCACGTGCGGCGGGCACCCCCTCCCCTGAGGGCGGTGCCGTTCGCGGTCCGGCCGTTGCCGCCCCGTTGTCGGCGGCCGGACCGCCCCTCGGAACCATGGCACGACCGGCACCGCCTTCACCCCTGACTGTGCTTGTCCCGGAGGTTTTTGATGGAACCTGCTCCCACCCGCACGACTGGTGTCGATGCCGTCAGCATCCGGACCGGTCACCCGCTGGTCGACACGGTCTCGATGAACACCGACTTGCCAATGCTGGATGCCACCGCGTCCCTTGGCCTCAGCAGAGGACTGTCCGACGTCCGCGCCAGGGCAGACGTCCAGGCGATGCTTGACCTGCTTCAGCAGTGCGGCTACCGCATCGCCTACCCGGTCGCCGCCCCCGGAAGCTGGGGTCGTGCTGCCTCAGGACGCACTGACGGGTCGGGGCCAGCACGATGACAAGCAGAGTCCTCCTCCGGCGCGCCCCGATAATGCCCGCGGTCTCAACGGCCAAGCGGAGGAGACACGACGTACCTGCCCCCGTCACCACATCCCGTCGGAGTCTGTAATGGTCGGTCGCACATTCGAACAGCCGCCAACGCCCTTACCTCTTTCGGTTCGCGTGAGCCCGTCCGCCGCGGGGTCCGTGCCTGCCGTTGTCCCGCCCCGGGGTGGCAGGCGCCGGACGAGCAAGCGGCCCAACCGCTTGCTGGAGGAGGCCGTCCGGCGTTCAGGTTTGCCATACAACGAATTGGCGGCAGCGGTCCGGGAGATGGCGGCGGCTGAGGGCCAGTCCCAGATAGCAACTGATCGGAGCCGAGTGGGGCATTGGATCAACGACGGCGGTCGGCCTCAAGACCCCATCCCCCGATATCTGGCGGCGATTCTCACCAAGGCACTGTCCCTCACCAATCCTCTGACGCCTGCGGATCTCGGCTTCAAGGAACCAGTTCTCACTCAGTTGGGGGCCACGCCCGAGGAGGCACACGCCTACGCTCTGACGGCAACCACCACGGATCTGAGGCCCGGAGACATTGAGGATCTCGATCTGGTCGTGCATCAGTTTGGCGCGCTCTACTCCACCAAAGCCCTGGGCGAGCTATGGGGGGAGGTCGACCGATGCCGCAAGCGTGCCCACAGTCTCCTCACCCACCACCGACACACCCTTCGAGAAGGCCGGGAGCTGACCCGGCTCGCCGGGATGCTTTCGGTCATCCTTGCCTGGATCGCACATGACCTGGGCGAAGACGAACTGACGCGGGCTTACTGCGACGACGCGTGGGCCCAGGGAATCGAGGCCGAGGCACTCGACGTGTGTGCCTGGTCAGAGGACGTACGGTGCACACACGCGCTGTACGCCGGACGCCCCTACGATGCCCTTGCCGCAGCAACGCGAGGGCTGTCCGTGGCGCCGGCGGGGAACCGCGTCGCGCTGCGGCTCACTGCGCAACTGGCTCGCCTCAACGCCCGGCTGAAGAACCGCTCAGCCTTCACCGATGTCATGGCACAAGTCCGCACGCACAGCGACCGGCTGCCGCTGCATCGCAGCGGACTCTTTGATCTCGATGCCGCCGTTCTCGCCTCCTACGAAGCGTCCTCGCTCATATGGCTCGGTGACCACCGGGAAGCGGTCGTCGCCGCCGAGGTGGCGATCGGTCACTACCGGGCGATGCCGCAGCCCCAACTGGCACCGACACGGCTGGCCATCGCCCAACTCGACCTGGCGCTTGCACACACAGCACTCGGCATCCCGGAACAGGCCGTGTCCGCCGCTCGCGAGGCCCTTGGCGGAGGCCGCATCGTGGATTCCGTTCGCCGTCGCAGCGAGCACCTGGAGTACCGGCTGCGCCTGCGCTACCCCGAGCTGCGCGCCGTACGCGATTTCGGTGAAGAACTCCGGGACCAGCTGTCTCGTGACGTGCTGGCGCCCCCTCGCCCCGCATGAGTGGCGCAGCGTGTGGCGCGAGGATCGCCACGCCGTACCCACTGGTGGCGCTGCATCCTCCTGGGGTCAGCTGCTCACGACGTTGGCGCCGAGGAGTCCGGCGCTTTACCTGGCCTTGGTCGATCCGACCGCCGTTCCATGTTCCTAAACCGGGGGATGATCATGGTGGAAAGCAGCTCTGCCGCACCGAGTGAGAGATGGCTCGCGACCGTAGTAAGGCGGGCGTGGGAACACAGCCTGAAAGCTGGCTTCTTCGCCGACGGTGACGACTTCTTTGCTTGTGGCGGGGATTCACTCACAGCTCTCGCAGTGGTGAGTGAGGTCGCCATGGCGACCGGCCTCGACGTGCCCGCGATGTGGCTCTACGAGAACCCCCGACTTGACGACGCTGTGCGGACCCTGGCGGCCGCCGCGGATCGCGGCCTGGCCCGGATCGTTCCGCAGGAGCGGGAGGGGGAACACCCGCTGTCCTTCCAGCAGGAGGGGCTGCTGCGGGTGATGGACCACATCTGCGTCGGCCACCGCTACCAGGTCGCCTATGCCGTCGAGCTCCCGGACGGCATCGACGAAGTACGGCTCGTCGCGGCAGCCACCCGTCTCGCGGGCCGGCACCCGGCCCTGACGTCCCGAATCAGCGGCCGAGGCGTGCTCGCCCGACAGAAAACCGCCGGCACTGCAGGGCTGGAACTGGAGCGGGTCCGTATCTCGCACCCGAACGACGTGGCGGCAGCGACGAGCTGGTGGGCGGCGCCCACGATCGAGCTGGACGGGTCGCTCGCCCGGCTCGGGCTGATCGGTGCTCAGCCTCGGCGTGTTCTGGCGCTGTCCGCACACCAGATGGTCATGGACCCGTGGTCGTGGGGCCTGATCCTGCGCGACCTGGCCGTCCTCTACAACAACCCGGATGCCGAGAGTGCTTCCGCCCTGGCGTACTCCGACTACGCGCGCTGGCAACGTCAGCACCTGTCGGCTGCCGCGCACGAGCACCACCTCGGCTACTGGCGTCGTGCAGCAGATGGATACCCGCCCGGCGGCGTACCGCTGTCCGGCCCGCAAGGCGAAGCCCCTCCCGCAGGGCCGGCCGCGCGATTTCCTCTCGAAGTGCCCGCGCAGGACGCCCGGGCGCTGCACGCCGCCGGGCAGGCGATGAGCGCCTCCCTCTTCGAGATGCTCCTGGCCTTGTTCCATCTCGCCGTCGGGCGGTGGGCAGGAACACGGGACGTCCTGGTGGCGAGCGCTACGGCCAGCCGGACCCGTCCCGGTACCGAGGACGTCGCGGGGTTCTTCGTCAACGGCCGGTTCACGCGCAGCGACCTGACCGGCGCACGGACCCTCGGAGAGCTCACCGAGCACGTCCGGGACCGCTGGCGGGCGGGTGACGCGCACCGCGAGCTGCACCTGGAGAAGGTGCTGTTCGACCTGGGCGTGCCGGACGTGGCGAACGTGAAGTTCTCCCTGAACGCTATCCCGACGCTGACGGCCCCGACGCTGGGCGGTGAGCGGCTGTCCCCCGTCCCGGTGGCGGGGGCGCCCAGTGCCCGGCGGCACGTCAGCGTTGGTCTGTCCCCGGCTGCCGGGGGCGGTCTTACCGGGGCCCTGACGTACCGCACGGACCTGCTCTTCCCCACCCAGGTCCGGACGCTGGCGGAGGAGTTCTTGACGCTGTGCCGCTCCGCCGCCACTGCGCCGTCGAGCGCCCGGATCGCCAGGTAATGCACCGAGCCGCGTCCTCGTGGCGCGCGGCGCTGCTCATAGAGGAGGAAATCAGGATGAAGGCGCTGGTACTGGCTGCCGGACTGGGCAGCCGGCTGAGCCGGTGGACGCCCGCACTCCCCAAACCGTTTGCTCCGGTGGCGAACCGGCCGGTGCTCGCCTGGGTGCTGGACCACCTGGACACGGCGGGTGTCGAGGGCATCGGCGTCGTCGTGCCGAGCGGCTCGCTGGCGCTGTACGAGAAGGCTTTCGGGACGCGCACCATGGCGGGCACGCCGGTGACCTGGCTTGCTGAGTACACCGCGCTGGGTACCGGCGGCAGCCTGCGGGATCAATCGGCTTTCTTCGCCGGGGCACCGGCCGTGGTCGTGCCCGCGGACATTGTCTCCGGAGTCGACCTGGCAGCCCTCATCGGTCATCACGCCCGGGCGGGCGCGGCCGTGACGGTGGCGGCGGTGCCCCGGGACGGGGAGATGTGGGAGGGGGATGTCCTGATCCCCGATCCGGACATGCTCGGCCGAGCTGCGGCGTACGCGTTCAAGCCCCATCCGCGTGCCGGTACGCGGATGGGGTCCACCGGGGCGTGGGTCGTCGATCCGGCGGTCTTGCCCTACATATCCGAGGGGTTCTGCGACTTTTCCAGCGAGGTGCTGCCCCGGTTGACGGGGCTCGGTCTGACGCTCGGCTTATTCGCTGCCGGCGAGGGGGTGTACCTGCGGGACATTGGCACCCCTGCGAAGCTCCTGACCGGCAATCAAGAAGCCGTACGCGGGTTCACGCCTGCCGCACCGCTGCCGCTGTCCGGTCCTGCCCCGCGGGTGGGTGACGGGGCCAGGGTTGGTGCCCACGTGGTGATCGGGCCGGGGGCCCGGGTCGGCCCCGGGGCGAGCATCGTTGGTCCTTCTGTCATCGGTGCGAACGCCGAACTCGGCGCTGGGGCGGTCGTGACGGCGTCCGTCCTGCTGCCTGGCGCCCGGGTTCCGGCCGGGGCGCGCATCGATTCGGACGTCGTCGGAACGGGCGAACAGGCTCTCGAGGCGCTGTTGGCCTACGCGCCCTTCGGAGGCACGGAGTGACCGCGAGGGGACATCTGGCGGGCCAGCCGTGGCCGGGTGTCGCCGAGCAGATAGCCCGCTGGTGTGCCGAGACGCCCACGGCAGCGGCCGTCGTGCAGGGCAGCCGGACGTGGAGCTACCAGGAGCTGGAGGCGGCGGCCTGCGGCATCGCCGCCGCCCTGAGTGAGGCGCTGCCCGGCGTCGGCCGGGTGGTCGCTGTGACGGGGCACCGGGGATTCGCGGCTGTTGCGGCCTGGGTGGCCGTGCTGGCGCAGCGGTGCGTGCTCCTTCCTCTCGAGCCTGGGCTGTCGCCCCAGCAGAGCGCGAGGATGGTGAGCCGGGCGGGGGCCGAGCTTGTCCTGGCTCTCGATGACGTGTCCGTACCCGCGACGGTCGGCGTGGACGTTCTGCAGCTGGACAGCGGTCAACTCAGCTCCTGCGGACGCCTCGTCGACGGTGTGCCGCCGCAGCCCGAGGAGCCGGGCTATGTGTTCTTCACCTCCGGCAGCACCGGTCGGCCCAAGGCCATCCTCGGCCGCCACCGCAGCCTTGCGCACTTCCTTACCTGGCTTCGCACCGCCCTCCATGTGCAGCCCGGTGACCGGATCGGGCACTTGGCGGGCGTCGGATTCGACGTGTCGCTGAGGGAAGTGCTGCTGCCGCTGACCGCAGGCGCCACACTGTGCCTCCCCCCGCCCGCGCCCATGCCGCCTGGTCAGGCCCTGGCGTGGCTGGCCGATAGCAGGGTCACGCTGCTGCACGCGGTCCCCACCGTCGCTCGCGCCTGGCTCCGTGCGACCGACGGTGGCGTCCGGCTGCCGCTCCTGCGGGCCGTGCTGTTCAGCGGCGAGCCTCTCACCGACACCCTGGTCACACGGTGGCGGGAGCAACTGGACTACCGGGGCGAAATCATCAACCAGTACGGGCCCACCGAGACCACGCTCATCCGGTGCTGGCACCGCGTGGACGAGCCGGTGGCGGGCATCCAGCCGCTGGGCCGGCCGATCCCCGGCAGTGAGGCCTGGGTGGAGGACCCGCCGGGCGTACGAGTGCCTGCCGGTACAACCGGCGAGATCGTGCTGCGCACCGTGTATGGCACCAGCGGCTACCTCGGCGCCAGCGCGGAAGAGGACGGCCGGTTCGCCTTCGGCTCCGACGGCGAAGTCGTCTACCGCACCGGAGACCTCGGGCACCTGGACGAGGACAGCATCGTGCACTTCCTCGGCCGCCTGGACGACCAGGTCAAGATCTACGGCGTCCGCGTCCACCTGCACGCCGTCGAAGCCGTCCTGGAAGCGCAGTCCGGTATCGACCAGGCGGCCGTGACCGCCCAGGCGGACGCCGATGGCGGCGCGCCGCAGCTGATCGCCCACCTCGTCCTCGCTCCTGGATGCGATGCCGTCCCTACCGGGCTGCGCGCCGCTCTCCTCCAGCACCTCCCGGCGGCTGCCGTTCCGGCCCGCTTCCTCACGGTCGACGCCCTGCCCGGCACGAACGGCAGCGGCAAGCTCGACCGCTCCCGACTTACCGACCCTTCCCCGTCCGGCCAGTGACCGGACCCCTCTACAAAGAAGAGGAATGACCCTCCATGAATCGACCTGTTGACGCGCCGACCGCCACCGACCTGAGCACCATCGCGAAGGGACTGCGGGCCTTCGTCTTCGCCGCGAACAAGCACCCCGGCGGCGCCTCGTCCGCAACGGAGGCCATCACCGCGCTGTTCTTCTCCGGGGCAACCACCCTCGCCGACGCCGACCAGACCAAGGACCGCCTGATCTACTCCAAGGGGCACGCCGCCGCGCCCTGGTACGGGGCGCTGTGGGCGCTCGGCGCGATGCCCGGCACAACCTGGGAGCAGGCGGTCGGCTTCGGCCAGGTCGGGCACCCGGTGCCGCGGATGCCGGTGCGCGGCGCGGTCCCGGAGATGGAAATGAGTACCGGGGCGCTGGGCCAGGGACTGTCCTACGGGGTGGGGCTGGCCCTGGCCGACCGTCGCACGGGCCGCGGCACACGGACCTTCGTTTTGCTGGGCGACGGGGAGTGCACCGAAGGCCAGGTGTGGGAGGCGGCGATGACCGCCTCCCGGCTGGGGCTGCGCAACCTTGTCGCGCTCGTCGACGCCAACGGCTCGGGAAGCGTCATCAAGCTGCCGCGCGAGGAGTGGGCGGCCCGGTGGGAAGGGTTCGGCTGGCGCACGGTCGACATCGACGGCCACGACGCCGGCGCGATCACCGCCGCTTTGCGCGAGGAGGCCGACCGGCCCACCGCCCTCATCCTGCACACCATCAAGGGCTACGGTCTGGCGGCAGCCGTCGAGGGATCCAACACCCTCAGCGCCGACGTGGCACCCGAATACCTGCCCGACTGGGACACCGGCGCGCTGATCGATGCCGCGGTGGAGAGCATCGACCGGCACTTCCCCCACGCACCGGCGCGCCGGCGCGGACCATCCCGCCCGGCGGCCGCCCTGCCTGCCCGTCCCAGCCGGGCGGAGCTGCTGTCCAGGGTGCGCGGCCATGAGGTCGGTGCCTGCGTGGTGGCGAAGAAGACGCTGGGTGCGGAGCTGGCCGCCGAGCTCTCCGACGGGCCGATGCTGTGGATGGCGCCCGATGCCATCCGCAACTCCGGTCTCCTCGCGCGGATGGAGGACGTCGGGTCGTGGGACTGGCAGACACCGGGCGCGGACGTCCTGCAGTGCGCGATCGCCGAACAGGACGCCGCGTCCCTCACGGCCGGTGCCGCCAGCGCAGGACTCTGGCCGGTGCTGTTCTCCATGGAGGGCTTCTACTGGCGGATGCTCGACCAGATCCGCGAGTCAATCGCCTTCCCCCAGGTGCCGGTTCTGCTGGTCGGCACCTCTGGCGGTCTCGGAGACCCGCTGGGCCCGATGGTCCAGTCCGACGGCTGCCTTGCCGCGCTCATGGCCATTGGCGGTCTGGAGATCTTCGAAGCCGCCGACATCAACTCCGCCAAGATCCTGGCCGCCGAGGCCCTGTCCTTGGGCCGTCCCGCCTACCTGCGCCTGCCCCACGAGGCGGTGCCCGTGCGTCACACCCTGACGGAGCTGGCCGGAAGGCCGCTGCACGAAGGTGCGTGGACGCTCGCCGACGCACCCGACCCCGACCTTGTCATCCTGACCGCTGGTGCCCTGCGCGAACGCGCCGTCGAGGCCGCGCAGACACTGGCCAGCCGGGACAAACGGCGCGTGCGCGTGCTGGAGATCATCAGCCCCACCCGCTTCGCCGCTCTCACCCCTGGGCGCCTGCTGGAACTGATACCCGCTCACGCCTGCGCGGTCAGCATCCACAACGCGCCGTCCTCCGTGCTCGGCAACCTCCTGCCCAACGCCCGGACCGGGATGAGCGAGACACGCATCGGCGTCGACACCTACGGAATCGCCGGGTGGCCGCAGAAAGCCCTGTACGAGGCGGCTGGCCTGACCACCGACGCCATCGTCGGCCGCATCAGCAAGGAGTACGCGTGAGCGCCTCGTCGTCCTCGTCCCGGCTGACCGTGCTCGCCGATGACGACAGCTTCGCCGTCCGCGCGCACCGTGTCGACGCCTACCGCATCCACCTGGCAGAAGGGCTCGCCACCTCCGGCCTCGACGCGCACCTGGGCTCTCTCACCGCACAGTTGGAGGCGCCGGAGATCGTCATCGTGATCGACACCGGCGCTGCCGAGCACCACCTTCGAACCGTCACCGTAGCCGTGGAGCACACCGGGCTGCCGTTCAGCACTGTCCCGGTCTCGGCCGGGGAGAGCAGCAAGACCCCCGAGGGCCTGACCAACCTGATCAGTGCGCTGCACCAGAACGGAGCGACCCGCCGCACGCTGCTCCTGGGGGTCGGGGGCGGCATGGTGTGCGACCTGGTCACAGCCGCCGCGGCCACCTACATGCGGGGCGTGCCCTACGCGCTGGTGCCCACCACGGTCCTGGCCCAGGTCGACGCCGCGATCGGCGGCAAGGGAGGCGTCGACTACGGCACGGCGAAGAACCTGCTCGGCGCCTTCCACCACCCGGCGGGCGTCTACGTCGACCCTGCGCTGACCTCCACCCTCCCGGAGCGGCACGTCCGGGCCGGCCTCGCCGAAGTGGTCAAGGTTGCGCTGATCGCCAACCCCGTGCTGTTCGCAGCTCTGGAGAAGACGGCCCACACCCTGCTGACCGGCCAGGAGCTGACCGCGATTGTGCGTGACGCCATCGAGGCCAAGCTTCTACTGCTCGCCCCGGATCCGTTCGAGCAGAAGGACCTGCGGCGGCTGCTGAACCTCGGGCACTGCATCGGACACCCCTACGAGGCGGCCACCGGATACCGGATCCTTCACGGCGAAGCCGTGGCCGCCGGCACCGCCGTCGCAGCCTCGCACGCCTACCTCAGCGGCAAGACCTCCCTGGAGGAGCGGGATCGCATTCTCAATGTGCTGGCCGCCTACCAGCTTCCCATCACCATTCCGCAGGACCTGCGAGAGACGGTGTGGGAAGGCGTGTCCACGGTGCGCCGGATCCGAAACGGCCCCCTTCACCTCGTCCTGCCGCACCATCCCGGCCATTGCACCATCACCGACGACATCGACCGCCCCGCCTTCGATAAGGCCCTCAGCGATCTGGCGACACGCTCATGACCCGGCCGCCACAGCCGTCGGCCTGGCTGCTCCTCGAAGGCGGCGGCAGCCGCACCTGGGCGGCCACCGCGACCGGCGACACGGTCCTGGCCATCGCCGAGGGGCCATCCACCAATCCGCGATCGGTCGGCGAGGACCACGCCGTGCACACGCTCGTCGGCCTCTTCGACCGGCTATGGGATTCCCCGGGTACGGCCCCGCTGGGAATCGTCGCCGCCCACGGCGCCGCCTCCACCGGTGCGGCAGCCGGAGACTTTGCCGCGCTGGTGCGTCGCGCTCTGGCCCGTTCCGGTCCGCCGGCCGCGCCGGTGCTGGTCACCAACGACATCGCCCCACTCCTGCTGGCGGCGGAAGGGCCGGTGTGCGTGGGTATCTGCGGCACGGGAACCGGGTTCGCCGCACGCAACGGCGAGCGGTGGGCGCGGGCTTCGGGCCTGGAGTGGCTGCTCTCCGACGAAGGCGGAGGCCATGACCTGGCCACCGCGGGTCTGCGCGCCGCCATCCGGTCGCTGGACGGGCGAGGGCCCGCCACCACACTCACCGGCCTGGCACGCCAATGGTGTTCCGATGCGTCCGGCATCGGCGACTTGGGAGAGGCCCTCTTCTTCCACGTGTACGACACCCCGGACACCAAGCCGCTCGTTGCCTCCTTCGCCCGCCACGTCCTGGACGCCGCCGAGGCCGGCGACGGAGTCGCTGGCCGGCTTGTGGAGAACGCTGCAGCTGAACTCGCCGGTGGCGTTGCCGCGGTGTGCCGCGCCACCGGAATCTCCGCCCACACGGCATACACCCTGATGCTGTCCGGGTCACTGCTCACGGAGTCCGCCCTTCTGCGCAGGCACTTCCTGACCCGGGTGCAGGAACAGCTGCCGCCCATCGCTGTCCTGCGACGCACCCCCCGGGAGCGGCCACAGGAGCTGCTGAGCCTGCGGGATTTATGGCTGAAGCCCGGCGATCTGTCGTCGCTCGCCGCAGCGCTGCCCACCCATGCGGACCCCGCTCCAGCGGCATCCGAAGGAGCCCTCCCGTGACCGGCGACGACCCGCTACCGGCGAGGGACCCGTCTCTGGAGGCCGTACTCGGCCCGGTGCTGGACGAGGCGACGGCTGAAATCGAAGCCTTCCGCAAAGGTCCGGCGCTCATCCGGTTCAAGCCCAGCATCCACGGCGGCATGGAGCCCGTCACCGAGCTCGACCTACGCTTGCAGGACCTGATTACCGCTGCGCTGGGGCAGGCATGGCCCGGCCTCCCGGTCATCGCCGAGGAAAGGCGCCGCCACCTCGGGCCCCTTCCCGATGACTGTCTTCTGGTGGACCCGCTTGACGGCACCGCTCCCTTCCTGGAGGGCAGTTCGTGCTTCGCGATCGCCGTCTGCCTGGTCCGATCGGGTGTGCCCGTCCAAGGGATCGTGGACCTGCCTGCCTTCAACGTCCGCGTGAGTGCCGCCGCCGGGTCTGCGCCGGCCGTCACCGGAGACGTGGAGCGTCTTCCCGCATTCGCTTCGGACACCGTGGTGACCAGCCCCCGCCACACCGAGCTGGCCACCCGGCTGCTCCCTGGCCTCCCAGTGGTCGGCGTGCCCACGGCCAGCGTCAAGATGACGCTCGTGGCGCTCGGCCGCGCCCGGGCCGCCGCCTACCTCCCCGCGGCCCGCGGCACCGCGGCGCCGTGGGACTACGCCGCCGCCGCGCTGGCTGTCCACGCCGCTGGAGGAGAGGTCCGCGACCCGACCGGGCGCGACCTCGCCCGAACCCTGCCCACTCGCCTTGACGGATGGCTGGCCACCTCCACCGCCCAGTTCCCGGCAGACCTCCAGCCCCTGATGCACACGCACAGCTGAGACAAGCAGGAGACCACATCGCATGCGCTCCACACCCACCACCACCGACGGCTGGCGCGGCCTGCCCGGCCCCGACTTCGCCGAGCCGCAGCTGCTGGCCGTCCTCAACCACTGCGCCGCCCAGGACGTCCTGGGCGAAGACGTCCTGGTCGGCTACGACGGGCGCGCGGGAGCCCCTGAACTCGCGCAGCTCGCCGCTGACCTCCTGGCCGAACACGGCATCACCGCGCACCTCGCCACCGGACCGGCGCCCACCCCCGCCTGCGGAGTTCTGGTTCACCAGGACACCGGCCTGAGCGCGGCCGTCATCATCACCGCCAGCCACAACCCTCCCGGCTACACCGGCATGAAAATCCGGGACAGCGCCGGTCACGGCATCGTGTGGCCGCAGCCCCCGCCCGGCGCAATGCTCGACCCGGGGCGACTGGCCCGGCACGCGCACCCGGCCGTCGATGTCCTCGCCCCGTACTCCGCATCCACCGGCGCTGCCCTCGATCAGGCCGCCGAGCACTTCGACGCTGGCGTGCTCCTGGACGCCGTGCACGGCGCCGTCGGAGCACTTGACGGGCACCTGGGCGCAGTAAAGATCTGCCGGGCCCGCCCGCTGCCGTTCTTCGCCGGCCACACGCCCGACCCCGTCCCCCGAACCCAGGCCGAACAGACCGCGCGCGCGATCCTGGAACAGACGCCCGGCCCGACGCTCCTGGCAATGACGGACGGCGACGGCGACCGGCTCGTGCTCTTCACCCGGCGCTCGGGCTACATCGGCAGCCCCGAGCAAGCCGCCGCACTGATGTACGCAGGCCTACCAGTAGACCGGCTGATCACCACAGCGGTAGCGCCCCGGATGGCGGTGCGGGCCGCCAAGCGCGCACAGCCCGGGCTGCGCGTCACCGAAACCCCAGTCGGCTTCAAGCACATCGTCACCGCCTGGCAGAACAACCCGACCCCGACACTCGGCCTGGAACCCAACGGCGCTCTCGCCCACGCAGCCGACAACAACGGCTACTTCGAACGGGACAGCCTCGCTGCCCTGACCGCCGTGTTGCACACGTTCCCCACCCTGGACAGTCTCGACGAAGCGATCGCCGAGCTGCGCCGGCTGCACCCGCACACCCAGCTCGTCCACACCGTGCCCCAGCCGCTGACAGCCGTACTGCACCAACTACCGGGGCTCCTGCCGGGCTGGAGAGCCGACCACTCCGGCGACCCGGTCGTCTACGACGACGGCGCGCACGGCCGGATCGCCGTGCGCGCCTCTAGAACCGAACCTGCCACCCGCCTCTACATCGAGGCGCCAGCCCCCGTGGTCGAACGTCTCACCGGCGCTCTGGGCGGCCCGGCGTTCAACCTGCCTGCTTGAGCAGGCCCGCCGCCACGAGCCCAGCAAGGCCCATGTCCGCATCGGTGTATTCACCGGCCAGGAGGTGGGCCACATATTCGTCCTGCGGAAGGGTGACCGGCTCGACGAACTCCTCCGGATCCGGGGTCGGTTCGGCAACCTTGCGGCAATCCCGGGCCAGCACCGCGTAACGGACGTGCGTGGCGTAAGACGCCAGGTAGGTCCGCATGACGACCTCGGCCGTTCCCGCCTGGTATCCGGTCTCTTCAAGGAGTTCACGGAGCGCGGCGTTCACTACGTCCTCCTCGGGCCCGACGAGGCCACCAGGAAGCTCGGCCAGGACCTTGCCCGGACCGGGACGGTACTGACGGACGAGGATGCCTCGGTCGTCTTCCGTGAACGCCACCAGGGCCACCGTCCGGGAGCCCTGCAAGATGTCCCAGTCCGACTCTCTGCCGTTGGGCTGCACGTAGGTCCGGCAGCGCACCTTTAAGTAGCCAGCGGGCTCCGGACGCTCACTCTTCAGCGCCCACACCAACGGATCACGTTCTTCAGTCACGCTTCGTACCCTATCTAACTCTTAGTGTTGCCAAGGGGCTGGTTGGTTACCGTTGCGCACGCAGGCATCGACTACGTCCGGGTGTTGCGCCGTGCGCGCAACACCGGAAAGAGACCGATCAGTTGGTGAAGATTCCCTGCGACACCGGCCGCTGCCCGCGGGCATGCTCGGGCTTGCCTTACTCGGGTGTCTTGGGGCCATTCGTCGGCGGCCGGCAGCACGTCTACCGCGGCGTTGGGCCGCGCCTTGGCGCAAGGACCGCGGGTGCAGCACGAAAACCCGGGCGCTCAATGGTGATGAGGCCCGGCTGGAGGTCGCCCGCGGTGAACCTGCCCTCCCCCGTGTCGGTCCGCCTGCGCCAGACGCGCATGTAGGGACCAGCCAGAATCGACGTGGGCGCCCCGTGGTGCCCGAGCGACCAGTGGACCACCCCCGGGCGTTGCGCCACCAGCCAGGCAAGTGTGGCGATACACGCGCCACACCGACGGCTTTGGGGCTACCGCATGGCGCGTACGACCAGGTCGTTCACGGCTACGCCACCCGGCCGGGTGACGGCGTAGACGATCGCGTCCGCTCGTCACCAGCGGCGAGCGCGGCGCTGGCGTCGGCTCCGAGGCCCCGCGCCAGGGCGTATCGACGGAGGCGGGCTGTACGGGGCCCACGCGTACGGCGGAGGGAGCTGGTTCCCGCCGAAAGGTGAGTCGACCGAGCCCGCCAGCTGTGGCGCGCACATCGCCACATGAACGCTGTAGCGGCGCCACGCCCAGGGCGGGTGGACTGTCCGTTGCGACCAAGTGCCGGTGTCAGGGTTCGGGATCGCCCAGGCAGCAAACCCTGACATCGGTTCTGTCCAATGTTGTTGCTGGCCAGGGAAGGGGACCGGAAGGCTGTGAGTGTGAATGTCAGCGATGTGCGAGGGAGGGGTGACATGCGGAAACCGCAGGTCCGGGTGACGGTGAACTCCCGCTGCAAGAGGAGCTGCTACTACTGCCGGCCATCGGGGGAGGCCGTGGCTACCGAGTCCGGCACCGACCTGGTGCCCGATCAGCTGGTTGCCGTCGCGGCGGCCGTACGGGCCCAGGGCGTCGACAGCATCAA
This sequence comes from Streptomyces sp. NPDC015032, assembly GCF_043080425.1. Lineage (NCBI taxonomy): Bacteria > Bacillati > Actinomycetota > Actinomycetes > Kitasatosporales > Streptomycetaceae > Streptomyces > Streptomyces sp. NPDC015032. Next base: position 52,615 of record NZ_JBIBVN010000033.1, read on the forward strand.
GCTGACCGGCGGGGATCCCGCCCTGTACGAGCCGCTCGTGGAGGTCGTGCACCGGCTGCGCCACGACGTCGGCATGAGCGAGGTCGAGGTGATCTCTCGGCATCCGAGGATCGGTGATCTCGCGCCCGCGCTCGCCGAAGCCGGCGTGACCCTGTTCAACGTCTCCCTGGACACCCTGGACGCAGGCCTGCACCACGAGATCTGCGGCGTGAACGACCACGCCGAAGTCTTAGCCGCGATCAAGGCGTGCGTGGCCACCGGTGTCCCGGTGAAGGTCAACGTCGTGGCGATGGCAGGGATCAACACCCCGGAGATCGAACCGCTGATCGCGTGGTGCGAGGACGCCGGAGTCGACAGCGTCAAGCTTCTGGACATCATCAAGGACCTCGGCGAGGGCAGCGAGAGCTTCGCCCGGCGCCTGGAGATCAAGCGCAAGCGGCAGCTGCCCGATCTGTACGTGTCCATGGAGGACCTGGCGGGCGACCTGCGGGGCCGGGCGATCGACGAGCAGACGGTGCAGCAGGGTGGCCTCGGCCACCCGATGACGGTGCTCACCATGCCTTCGGGCACCAAGGTGGTTCTCAAGGACTCCACTGCGGGCGCCTGGTACGGATCCGTATGCCGGGGCTGTCCGCTCTTCCCCTGCCACGACGCGCTGATGGCGCTGCGTCTGACTGCGGACGCCCGGCTTCAGTTCTGCCTCCTGCGGGAGGACGTCACCGTCGAGCTTGCCCCGCTGCTGGAGAAGGGAGACCAGGACGGATTGGCCGCCCAGGTGGAGGCAGCGTTCGAGATGTACGCCGATGCCTACTTCCGGCCCGGCGACGCCACTCCCCAAGAACTACTGGAGGCACACCGGTGAGCGGCGTGTTCATGGGGCTTCCCGGCGGTCTCACGACAGCTCAGTCCGCGTCGGTCCCCGAGCCCCGCTCGGGCCTGCCGACGGTCATCATGGTCTATCCGAAGATCGACCATGAGAAGGACTACGTCTACTTCTGGATGCCGTTCTCGTTGCTGACGATCGCGAAGCCGCTCATGGAGAGCGGTCTGGTGAACGTGGTGCTGTTCGACGGCAACCAGCAGGACGCCGCGGCCTGGGACCGGCTGCTGGACGAGCACATCGAGCGGACGGTGTGCATCGGCGTGAGCATCATGACCGGCGGCGGGCAGATCGGGCACGCGCTGGAGATGGTGCGGACCGCGAAGCAGCGCAGCTTCTGCCCGCCGGTCGTCTTCGGCGGTCCGCACGTCAACGTGCAGCCGGAGCAGACCGCGGCGCACCCGCTCGTGGACGCGGTGCTGCAGGGGCCGGGGCAGAACTCGATGCTCGACTTCGTGAAGTCCCTGCTGGGCCGGGTGCCCCGGCGTCTGGTCCCTGGTCTGCGGATGGACAGCTGCGGACATGTGCTGACCGGCAGGGTTAACCCGCCGCGGACCGGGAATCTGGGCGCGTACCCGTGGGCCCTGCTGGACGTCGCGCAGTACATCCGCGACGATCCCACGGTGGCGTCCCGCACGCTGAATTACGTCTCCAGCCAGGGCTGCGTCTACAAGTGCGAGTTCTGCTTCGAACTCACCTACCAGCGCAAGTACTCCGCGATGGCCGCCGCCGATCTCCTGGACGACGTCACTGACCTCAAGGCCCGGTACGGCATCAACGGGGTGAAGTTCTACGACGCCGACTGGTTCGTGAACTTGCGCCGCTCGATCGGGTTCTGCGACGGCCTCATTGAGCGCCAACTGGATCTCCGGTGGGCGGCGAGCATCAACCCCAACGACATCCTCAAGGCCCGGCGCGCGAAACTTCCGCTGCTGGAACGGATCGCCGAGAGCGGCTGCTCCCGTCTGCTGATGGGCGTGGAGTCCGGCAACGACCGGGTGCTGTCCGACGTCGTACGTAAGGAGGTCACCCGGGCGCAGATTCTCGACGTCGCCGCCGACATCGCAGCCCACGGAATCCTGGGCTCCTACACCTTCATCGTCGGATTCCCCGGCGAGAGCGAGGCCGAGCAGGAGGACACCTACTCGCTCATCGCCGAGCTGCGGGAGTTGACCCCCACACCGGAGACCCGCGTTCATCTGTTCGCCCCGTACCCGGGCACCCCGCTGTGGGAGAAGGCCCTGGCGGCCGGGTTCACCCCGCCCGCCTCTCTGGAGGACTGGTCGAGCTTCGACTACTACACCTCCCTGACGCCCTGGACGAGTGACGCCACCGCCGCCCGGGCCCGAGAAGCGACCCAGATGCGGCTGGCCCCCGCTCGCTGACACCCTCTAACGTCACGCTGTGCGCCGGGAACATCACCAGACGGGAAGTCCCGGCGCGCGGCGGCCGGCCCCAGTCAAAGGAGACCTCGTTGAGTACCGCACGTGTTCTGCCCGCACCGCTCGCCAAGGGCGGCCGCATCGGCATCGTCACGGTGTCCGCGCCCGAACCGGCCCGAAACCTCGACCAGTTCGACCATGGGGTGGATGTCTTGCGCAGCCGCGGGTTCGAGCCGGTCACCGCCGCCCACGCCCTGGGCGAGCATGGCTACCGGGCCGGCAGCGAGACCGCTCTCCTGGAAGACTTCCACACCTTCATCGCCGACCCCGAAATCGCAGCCGTGGTGTGTGCCGGGGGCGGCAAGAACGCCAACCGGCTCCTGCGCGGGATCGACTACGCGCTGATCGCCGCTCACCCGAAGCCGATCGTCGGGGTGAGCGACCCGACCGTGCTGCTGAACGCGATCACCGCCCGCACCGGCATGCCGACCTTCCACGGGCCCGCTGTCCTGTGGGACTTCGGCTCGGCCGACGCCCCCGCCGCCACCATCGACCACTTCGCCGCCGTCCTCGCCGGGGAGGCCCACTCCGCCCGGGTCGGTGCTCCGCTCGGGTGGGCCCGCCCCGGTACGGCACAGGGCCACCTGGTCGCCGGGTGCCTGTCCTCGCTGCGCTGCCTGCTCGGCACCGTGTGGGAGCCGGACTGGAGGGGCGCTGTCCTCGCGTGGGAGGACGCGTTCAAGCCGGTCGAGCAGCTGGACCAGACCCTCACCCACTTCCGGGACCGCGGCGTCCTCGACCAGATCTCCGGCATGGTCGTCGGTGAACTGCTCGGCTGCGAGCCCTCCGGCGAAATGGGTGCGCAGGAGATGGTCATGGACCTGTGCGCCGAGTACGGCTTTCCCATTGCCTTCGGCCTGCCCTTCGGGCACACCCCCCTTAAGCACACGCTGCCCATCGGTGCGGAGGTCCTGCTTGACTCCACCGCCGAGCACGGCCTCACGATCACCTCTCCCTGGACCGCAACCGTCGCCGAAGGGGAACAGCAGTGACTGTCACACCGGAGGACCGGCGTCTGTACGGCACGTTGCTCAAGTGGAATCCCGCCGAGCGGAACCTGCTGCTGACCAAGGCAGACTTGGTACGCGCGATGCGCGGTTGGCTGCACGAGGCCGGCTACACGGAGGTCGCCACCCCCGTGCTGTGCCAGGACCGCGAGAGCGCCCCGATTCCCCAGTTCGCCACCCGTCACCCGCTGACCGGACAGTCTTTCCACCTCAAGCACTCCGCCGAGGAGCACCTTCGGCGCGTGGTCGTCAGCATCGACCGTGTCTTCGACCTGTCCAAGGCGATCCGGGCCGAGCAGGCTGACGACAGCCACGCGATCGAGTTCACCATGCTGCAGACAGCCGCCCGCGACATCGGGCTCGAGGACGGCATCGGCCTGGTCACCGACCTGGTTCAGAGCACGGTCCAGGCTGCGTTCGCCACCCTGGCCACTCCCGGTGCCGACTTCACGACCATCCGCACGCGGCCCGTGGACGATGCGATCGCCGAGGCTCTCGCCGTCCCCAAGGCCCCCGTCGGCGCGGACCTGGTCGCAGCCGCGCGCGGCTGGCTCAAGGACCGCGACCTGGCGGCGGGCGGCACCGATTGGGCGGTGATGGAGGACTTCGTCAAGCACGCCGTGGAGAAGCCGGTCACTCACCCCACCGTTCTGCACGGGTTCCCGTGGGAGCTGCGGCACAACTCCCGCGTGGACGACATGACCGGCCGGGCGCAGCGGTTCTCCCTGATAGCGGGCGGCATCGAGATCTGCGACGGCGGCGTGAAACTGCGCACCGCCGCCGACTACCGGCCGATGGTTGAGGCGAACATCTCCCTGCGCACGCAGCTGCACGGCATCCCGGCCGACCGCGGGCCCGTCGACTTCTTCACCGACATCGACTGTGACCCCGCCGACGTGTTCACGTTCGGCCTGGGCGTCGAACGGCTGCTGGCGCTGTGCACCGGCCGCACCGTGTTCGAAGCCCTGACCTTCCCCTACCACTGACCGAGAGGACCCCTTCCGCGTGACCAGCATGCGCGCCGTCGTCATCACCGAAAGCCTCACCGGCGGTGACCTCCCCGCAGTCCTCTCCGGGATGGAGGACCGCCGCTACCCGCATCTGCTCGACGAGCGCACCCCCATCGAGATCACCGAGCTGACCGTGCCGGCCGGCCAGGCGCCCGCCGCGGCGCTGGCTCTGTCCGCCGTGCTGAAGCCCCGGCTGTACTACGCCCACCTGATCGACGAGAAGCGGATGCTCGTGGCCTTCCCGCACACCGTGGTCGACATCCCCCGCGGCGACAAGGACGTCATCGCCCACGCCCGGTCCGTCGGCGCCCTGTTCGGCATCCCCAACGAGCAGATGCGCTTCGCTGAGATGTGGGACACCGACCATCCCGACGCCCCGGCCCAGCCAGAGGCCGACGCCCGATGACCGCTCCCCCGTCCGGTTCCGCCCCGCTGGCCGTCGTGACCGGCGCCAGCGGGGCCCTCGGCACCGCGATCCGCAACCGACTGGTCAGCGAGGGCTGGCAGGTCGTGGCCACCTACCGCACCCGTCCACCCGCCGACCACGACCGCAACGGCGACATCAGCTGGGTACGCTTCGACGCCGCCGAGAACCGCTCGACCACCGACCTGGGGGGAGCTGTTGACGCCTGTACGGGCCGGCTGCGCGCGGTGTTCGCCTGCATCGGGGCGCCGTCAACCAAGAAGACCGTCACCGACACCGGAATCAGCGAGTTCGAGTCGGTCCACCAGGCCAACGTCGTCAGTTTCGTCCGCACCTGGCATGCCGTCGCCGAACGGGCCCGACGCGACGGCACCTCCGTCCTCGCGGCCGGCTCCGACGCCGGACAGGCAGCCCGCCCCGGCAACGGCCCCTACACCGCGGCGAAGGCAGCCCTCGCCTCACTCGTCATCACCCTCGCCAAGGAGGAGCTGGACAACGGCGTGCGGGTCAACCTTCTCGCACCCTCGCTCATCGACTCCCCCCTTGCCCGGCACGTCATGACCCTCAAGGGCGTCACCGACCCCGACGCCTACTACACGCAACTGCCGTGGGGGCGCCCTCTGTCCCTGGACGAAGTCGCCGCCACCTGCATCGACCTGGCCACCGCCGATCAGTGGTCCTACGCCACCGGCCAGATCTATCCCCTGGGGGCAGCGGTCTGATGGTCGACGCCGTCCGTGCCCGGCAGCTGGGCATCGTGCACATGCTTCGCAGCCGCACCAACGTGCCGGCCAGCGAGCTGGCCGACCGCTTCGGCGTCACCGAACGCACCATCTACCGCGACATCGCCACCCTCACCGCTCACGGCATTCCCATCCAGGCCCAGCCCGGCAAGGTCGGCGGCTACCGCCTCTCGCCCGAGACCGCCCTCGACCCCCTCACCATCGACTCCGACCACGCCCTGCGGCTGTACGTCCTGGGATTCATCGACCCACCCAGCACAGACACCACCACCGAGGGCAGCGCCCGTGCGGCCGGAATCAGCGACACCGTCCAAGAGGTCATCCGCCGCCTGGCCCAGCGCATCCACTTCGACACCGCCGACTGGTACTGGCGCGACGAAGGCTCCGGCCACCTGCCCGTCCTGCGCACCGCCATGCTCGCGGCCACAGCCGTCGAAGCCACCTGGCGCACCAAGACCGGCAGCCAAGAGACCACGCTCCTCAAGCCCTACGGCGTGGTGTGGAAGGCCGGCGAGTGGCACATGGTTGCCGCCCGGGCCACCGGCAGCCCCTCCCGCTTCCGGCTCAACCTCGTCGACCGGCTGACGCCCACCGACCTCACCTTCGCTTACCCCGACTCCTTCTCCGTCCGCGACTGGTGGACCAAGGCCATGGAGGACTACGGCAAGGGCGAAGTCCGCGTCACACTGAACGTCACGGCTGGCGCGCGCGACGAGATGCTGCGCCTCAGCCTGAAATCCACCTCCCAGGTTCACGAACACGACGACGGCTCCCTGACAATCGTGCTGTTCGTCGACCGCTGGGAGTGGCTGATCCCTCTGGTCTCCAGCTACGGCCCCGCCGTCATCGTTGCCGAGCCCGACGAACTGCGCACGGCGATTACCGACCAGCTGCGCCGCGCCCTGGCCGTCTACGACACCGCTGTGCCCCCGGGCCCGTCGCCGCCGGACAACCTGGCGGACGACGACTCCCGCCTGAGATCCACCCACGGCCGCCACCCAGGAGCATGACTTGAACCTCCGGCACCTCGACCACGCCGACACCATCGAACTGCCCGTCACCGGGGACGGGCCCTTCGACTTCCAGCACACGGTATGGAAGCCCTCCCACTACGCCACAGGACTCGAAGCACACACCGCCTCCACGAGCTGGCGCACCTTCCGGGTCGGCGCCCTCGTCACCGGTGTGCGCATGCACGCGCAGGACCGGCTCGTCATCGCCGACATTTACACCGACGGCGACTACAAGCCCGGCCACCGTGATCACCTGGTGCGCCGCCTGACTACCTCCTACGGCCTGGACGAGGACCTCAGCCAGTTCACCGCTCTGGCCGCAGCGGTTCCGTCCATGCGGGAGCCGCTGGAGGCACTGTCCGGCATGCGGCAGAGCTGCCCCGAGGACCACTTCGAGATCGCCGTGGTAGCGCTGTTGCTGCAGAACGTCACCATCGCCCGGACCACGCAGATGACCCGCAACCTGCTGACCCACCACGGGCATCTCGTGCGCTTCGACGACATCACGCTGAGAGCCTGGTTCACCCCCGCCGAGCTTGCACACGTCACTCCCGAGACTCTCAAGGAGCAGGACCGCCTCGGCTACCGCGCCAAGACCCTCCCCCACTTCGCCGCATTCTTCCGCGACCACACCGCCGAAGACCTCCAGGCCGCGGACGATCTCGTCCTGACCTTCCAGCAGATCCACGGCGTGGGCCCGTACACGGCGGCAATCATGGCCTCCCATGCCTCCCGCGACCCCGCAGTCTTCGGCCTGGACGTATGGAACCGCAAGATCCTCGCCCGCGGGCTTCTCGGCGTCGACGACGCCGCACCAGAAGCTGTCACCCGCCGCCTGAACAAGCTGTTCCCCGGCCACGCGGGCACCGCCAGCCTCTACCTCGTCGAGCACGAATACGCGGCCGCCCCTGTCGCCCCCCTCCTTGCCCCGGACGGCATCACCGCCTGGAACAACTCCCTCGAACTCGCCGCCACATGAGCCAGCAACAAGACCGGGCCACAGCGTCCGCCGGCACACGGACGGTGCGGACGGCGCACCCGGCCTACAGCAGACCGTTGGCTCCACTTCAGCCCCAGCCAGCCGCCCCTAATGCCGCCTGCCCTCCTGGGAAAGGACAGCCTGGTGCCCTGCCCTTCCGTGGAAGGGCGCCCGCAGAGGCCCTCACAGTGCGGAGGTTCAGGACGGCGGCTGGGTGGAGGGGATGGGTGGAAGCCACGCGGGGGTGTTGTGGCGGAAGCTGTGACCGATAGGGGTGATCTCGGAACCGTTGTCCAAGGCCGGGACACAGATGCCGAGGTACTCCTCACCGTCGGCCGCCGCGCCGAGCGGCGTGCTGCACACGGGACAGGACCAGCGCTCCATCGTGGGCCAGGGCCGGTACGAGCGGGGTGTCCCGGGCCCGGTCCAGCTGAAGGCGTTGCGGCGGAATCCGACCCATGTCATGAGCGGTCCGCCGGACAGGCGGGCGCAGTGGGGGCAGGCGCATACGTGGGGGTCGTAGGGCTCTCCGGTCGCTTCGAAGCGGATGTTTCCGCACAGGCATCCGCCGGTGGAGACCTCTTGGGTGGGTGTGTCGTCGTTCGGCATGGGGGCTCCTTGCTGTTGCGGCGGGGTCGTTGTGCGTGTCGGCTCGCCACGGGCGGGCAGGGCGGCGGGCGGTGTCCGGGGCGGGTGAGTGTGCCTCGGGGTCGGCAGCCTGGCACGCCCGTTTCCGCGGCCGGGGTGCGACCACACAGAATCGGGCCATTGCCGCCCCCGTGACGCCGCGTGGCGCCCACTGGATGGCGCAGTCGCTGCACGGGTCGGCAAGGGTTTCAGGTTGGCCGGAAACCCGCGGCGGATGCGGCCGAAGGGGTGACCATCCATCGAACGGAGACGTTTCAGATGCCCCGCCCCCGTGTGCTCGGCATGAACGGCGGAATTCGCACAAAAATCCAGAATCCCCCTCGCTGTCACCCGTTACGGCGAGCCGTGAGCCACGTTTTTTAGTGCACCAGTGCCACACCGACGCCCAGACGGAGGACGCCATGCACCCCAGCCCCGCCCCCACGAACCGGCCTCCCGGAATCGAACGGCCCGGCCCGATCACGCTCAACGTCGGCAGCATCCGTACCGCAGCAGGCCCGGATACGGGGTGGGACGCATGAGCGAGCCCGATGCGTCAGCCCGCAAGGTGCCAGGACCGCGCACCACCCCTTTCAGGAACGGCGCAGCCACGACGCCCGGCCGGCCGACGGGTGCTGCGAGCGGCTCCTCCCCCGAGACCGAGCCCGCGGCCGATGTCTCCGCCCCGCAGATGCGGTACGTCGATCTGACCGGCAGCCGTGAAGCGGCCGGGCGTTCCATCCGGATGCGTGACATGGCCCGGCGCCTGCCCCAGTTGGTGCGTCGCTCGCTGGCTCTGGCCTGGCAGGTCGACCGGCGGGCGACCATCGGTCTCCTGCTGTGCCAGGCCATCGCCGGCGTGATGCAGGCCCTGGGCCTGGTCGCCATCGCCGGCACCTTAACCGCGCTGCTGAGCAGCGGGGACGTCTACTACCGGCTTCTGGAGGCGTGGCCGTCCGTGGCCCTGCTGGCGGGTGCCTCCGGTGTGCGTGCACTTCTGGGGATCACTGTCAGCTGGCTGTCCTCCCGGCTGGGCCCGTTGATGTCGCGCGAGGCCGAGCAGATGCTGCTCACCGGCTGCGCCGGGGTGGAGCTGTGCGCCTACGACGAGCCCGACTTCAATCGCGACCGCGAGGCCGCCGACCGCGGGGCTCAGGTCACCGGGGATCTGATCGACGAGGGCCAGGACCTGATCGCGTCGAGTGCCAGTTTCCTCGCCGGTGCCGTCGTGCTGGCCGGTGTGCACTGGGTTCTCCTCCCGCTCCTGGTGGCGGCCAGCCTTCCGCAGGCCCTGGCCCAGGTCAGTGCCGCCCGGGTGCGGTACCTGGCGAATCTCCGCAGCAACGGTGACAACCGGATGCTGTCGGTGCTGCGTTGGCACATTTTCACGAGGGAGGCGGCCGATCAGATCCGCGCCGGCACCATGGCCGCGTTCCTGTCCGGCCGGTACCGGCAGACGGTTGCCCGGATCAATCGCGAGGACCGGGCCGCGGCCGACACGGGTGCCCGTATGTCTTTGGTCGGTGCGCTGTGCGGTGGCGTGGGGTCAGCGGTGGTGTGGTCGGCGGTTGTGTGGTTGCTGGCCAACGGCCGTATCAGTGTCGGGCACGCGGGGACGGCTGTCTTCGCTCTTCAGACGGTCGGGCAATCGGTCCGGGGGCTTGTATCCGTCGGAGCGCGCGCCGTGCGCACGGGCCTGTACATGGATGACTGGAGCGGATTTCTGGACAAGGCCGGCGGGTTCCGTCTGCGTCGGGGTTCGCACCGTCCGGAGGCGCCGCAGGAGATCGTGATCAAGTCGGTTACCCACCGCTACTCGGGCAAGGACGGCAACGCGCTGTCCAACGTGTCGCTGACCTTGCGCCGCGGCGAGGTTACCGCCCTGGTCGGTTTCAACGGGTCGGGCAAGTCGACGTTGTCGAAGCTGATCAGCGGTCTGTACCTGCCTACCGGCGGGCAGGTGCTGTGGGACGGCGTACCTACCGGCGACGCCGACCCCCAGGCGCTGTGGGAGCAGGTGGCCCTGGTACCGCAGGACTACGCCCACTGGCCGCTGACCGTGCGCGAGAACGTGACCCTGGGGCAGCCCACGGCTCGCGGCGACGTGGCAGTGCGTGAGGCGTGCGAGGCGTCCGGTGCTGATGAGGTCGTCGACAAGCTGGGCGCCGGGCTGGACACGCTCCTTGCGCGGGAATGGCTCAACGGGGAGGAGCTAAGCGGCGGTCAGTGGCAGCGCATCGCCCTGGCAAGGGCGTTCTTCCGGGAGGCCGGGCTGCTGGTCCTTGATGAGCCGACCGCGAATCTCGACCCGCGCGCGGAGTTCCGGATCTTCCAGCGGCTGCGGGACCTGGCCCGGGACCGGGTGGTGCTGTTGGTGACCCATCGCATCACCAATGTCGCCGTGGCCGACCGGATCGTCGTGCTCGATGAAGGCAGGGTTGTTCAGGAGGGCACCTACCAGCAGCTCGCCCAGCAGCCCGGACTTTTCCAGCAGTTGCTGTCCTATCAGGTCTCGTCCGAGCCGGACGGCGAGAAGGACGGGACGCACATATGAGCCGCCCCAGTGCCCTTGCAGATGCCCGAGCCGGCGGGAACTCGCCCTCCACCCCGCGCTCTTTCAACCACCCCACCCTCTTTCGAGGTGATGACGTGCCGCCCACCCGTTCCCACATTCGTACGACCGCCGAGGCGTATCTGGACCGGCATCCGGATGAGCGGGAGGTCCTGGCCGGGTTGCTGTCTGTCCTGGACAGTGCCGACGACCCGTGCAGTCGTGCCACACTGCCCGGCCACATCACCTGCAGCGCGGTCGTCATCGACCGTGATCGGCGCGTGCTGCACATCGGCCACAGTGGCACTGGGCTGCTCCTCGTCCCCGGCGGCCACGTTGAGGCGGGTGACCGCACGCTCCTGGCCGCGGCCGTGCGCGAGGTGTGCGAAGAGGCCGGGCTACGCCCCGGCGACCTGTGCCTGACCCCGCAATTCCTCGACGAGCCGATCGATGTGGACGTGCATGACATTGACGCCAACCCGGCCAAGGGCGAACCCGCTCACCAGCACTTCGATGTCCGCTTCGTGTTCTACCTCACCGCCGAGCAACCGCCTGCGCTCGCTCTGCAGGACGAGGAAGTCGCCGGAGCCCAGTGGCTCCCGTACGCCGACGTGCGATCCCCATCGCTGCGGGCCAAGCTCCTGGCCGCCAAGGCGGACGGCCTCGACGGGCGCCCGGAGCCCGTTAGCGCCAACGCCCTAATCCATGACGGAGCTGGCCGGTACCTCCTTCATCTGCGCGATGACCGGGAGGGCATGTGGGAGCCCTGGGTTCTGGCCCTCGTGGGAGGCAAAAGGTCGCGGGACGATGCCAACCTCAAGGCGACACTGCGACGTGAGCTCGCCGAGGAGGTACCGGGTCTGAAGCCCACGGAACTGGTGCCGTTCGCCGTCCAGGAGGCGACGAGCGTCGACGGCCTTGCCGTGCCCATGAGCGTCTACGCCGGGCGCTGGAGCGGGGATGCCGAAGCGGTGGATCTCCGCGAAGGTGTCCTGCTGAAGTGGTTCACCGTCGACACCCTCGACCGGCTCCGGCTCAGCCCCGGACTCGGCGACCTGATCCGCCGCCACGCGGCCGAACATCCCACCGTGGAAGAGCCTCCGGCCGTTGCTGGTCCTCTGCCCGGCGAGGCCCCGGCGGGGACCGTGCTGCACGTCGTCGGCGTCCACCTCCACCTGGAGCACGAGGGCAAGGTCCTGCTGGGGCTGCGGCATCCGGACTCGGCGTACGCGGGCGGATCGTGGCACGCCCTCGCCGGACACCTGGAGGCGGAGGCGGCGACCGCCGGTCTTGCCCGCGAGGCGTTCGAGGAGGCCGGGCTGGTCATCGATCCGGCCGACCTCGAGCTCGTCCACACGGTGCACACGGTGGACCGGCCCGGCGCCCGACCGAGAATCCAGCTCTTCTTCCGCCCCCGCCACTGGGAAGGCACCCCCGAGGAACGCGAACCCGACCGGTGTCTCGCCTGGAAGTGGTGGGACGCGAAGGACCTGCCGGAGCCGATCGTCCCCTACACCCGCGTCGCGATCGAGGGCATCCGAGCCGGCCGCTCCTACAGCGAGCTGGGATGGTCCCGGTGAACGACTTCACGGTGGTCGGCACCGCCTACGCCGCCCCTCCGCGCGGCGCGCAGGGCCGCCTGCTGCAGGCATCTCGGGCCCGCTGCCTGACCGTCATGCCCGTTGCGCCGGCGCCCTGCTGTCCATCGCGTCAGGAAGAGGACCGTCATGTCCGCTGACCTGTCCACCACGACAGGTGCCCGCCGCGCCGCGATGGTGGAGCGCCTGGAGGCCGACGGCGTGCTGACCGATGTCCGGCTGCGCGAGGCGCTGCTGTCGGTGCCGCGGGAGGTGCTGCTTCCCCACGCGTATCTACGGGTGAGCGATCCGGGCGTCGAGCCGATCGAGTGGCACCTGCTCGAGGGCGCACACCCGGACGACCGGGCCGAGTGGCTCGACCTGATCCACAGTGGTGAGTCGGTCCTGCTGCAGCGCGACGGGGAGCCGCTCGACGCGCTCGTACGCGGGCCGGTGACCGGCGGGAACATGACGTCGATGTCGACCTACGGCCAGGCCACCGTCGAAGCTCTCCAGACGCTGCAACTGGGTCCTGGGCAGCGGTACCTGGAACTTGGCCCGGGGCCGGGAGTCTCTCTCGGGCTCGCCGCCGCCGTCACCGGCCCCCGCCTCGCCGTCGGCGTCGAACGGGATGGCCGCATGGCCGCCTTCGCCCAGCGCAACCTCGACCGGATTGGTCTGGGCGCGGCGGTCGTGGAGGGCGATGCTCTCGACGGGCACCCGGCGGGAGGAGTGTTCGACCGGGTCCACTCCGGCATCGGCGTGCCCTGCGTCCCGCCGGCGTGGGTGGCGCAGCTCGCTCCCGGCGGGCGGCTGTTGACGACGCTCACCACCCGCACCCCGAGCTGGCCCGGACAGCTCCTGGCCACCCGTACCGGGGCGGGCGAGATCGAGGCAGTGCTGCGAGGGCGGCCGCGCGGATACCGGCCCATGCTCGGCTACTGGTGGCTCAACGCGGTGAAGGTGCGGCCCCGTATCAAGGACGACCCCGGCGTACCGCGACCGACCCGGCTCGCGTCGCCGCCGGACGACGCGTACGGGTTCTGGCTCGCGGCCGCCTACCTCGCTCCTGGGCTCGTCCGCGACTTCCAGGCCGAGACGATGACGATCGCCGCCCCCGACGAGGACTCCTGGGCGGTCGCCGGGCCCGGCGAGAACACCGTCCGCGTCCACGGGCCCCGGGACGTGTGGGCCGAGCTCGAGGACGTGCACGCCCGCTGGGTCCTGGCCGGACGTCCCGACAGGTACCGGGTGACCGTGCCGGAAGACGGCGGGCCACAGCACGTCGCCTCCGGCGCCGATCTGCGCGCTCTGAAGTGGGTTTTGCCTCCGCTCGCGCCGGTGCCCCACCAACCCGCCGCCCCCTGCCCGACCGAGCACCACACGGAGAAAGCCCTGTGAGCCTGTTCCACGCCACGGCGGACGCCTACGGCCAGCACCGCCCCAGCCTCCCCGACGAAGTTGTCCAGCTGCTTGCCGGCACTGTGCGCGGCATCCGCTGTCCGGCTCTGCTCGACCTGGGCACCGGGACGGGCCAGGTGCCGGCCGCCCTGCTGCCTGTCCTGCCGCAGCTCGCCCGCCTGGACCTGGTGGATGCCGACCGGGACATGCTCCACCAGGCCGATCTCGACCTCCGTCCTCTTCTCGCGGGCCGGGCCGCCGCCTTCCATCCCGTCCGGGCCGAGGAGTTCACCGCGCCCAGGGCCGGATACCGGGCTGATCTGGTCACCTGCGCGCGGGCCTTTCACTGGATGGACCGCCCGGCCGTCCTGGCCATGGTCGACCGTGTCACCTCCCCCGGCGCCACGCTGGCGATCATGGGCGACGGCAGCCTCTGGACCCATCCGGCGCCGTGGGCCGTCGCGCTGCGGGAGCTGATCCAGTCCTACCTCGGCGCCGAGCGCCGCGCCGGAGCCACCGGGGCCTACGCGGAGCCGGGCCGCCGGTACGAAGACGACCTGGCCGAGTCCCCGTTCAGCGAAGTCGAAGAGCACCACTTCCCGCTCCGCCGCGTGTGGACCCCGGACAAGGTGATCGGCTACCTGCGCAGCACCAGCTTTGCCCGCCCCGGCCTCTTCGGCGACCGGCATCCCCGGTTCGAGGCCGAGGCCCGGGCCTTGCTGGAGCAGCAGGCGGCACAGGAGGACGGGCTCGTCGAGGACGGGGTGTTCGACGTCCTGCTCGCCCGCCGGCCGGGAGGTGCCCGGTGAGCGGCGGCGAGCGGCACGCGGTGCCGGTGGACGTGCACTTGATCGCCGTCCGCGAGGGGGAGAAGGGGCCGGAGGTGCTGCTGTCGCGGCGGGCTGGCACCGTCTATGCCGCAGGGAACTGGCATTTCCCCTCCGGTCACGTCGACGGGCCCTTCGAGGACGTCGTCACCGCGCTCGTGCGCGAGACATACGAGGAGACGGGCCTGGTGGTGGAGCCGGACGACGTACGTGCCGCGGTCACCGTCCACCACCGGGCGCCGGCCGGGAGCGCGCGGGTCGGGTTCTTCTTCGAGGTCCGCCGCTGGTCCGGGACGCCGGACGTCAAGGAGCCCAAGGTGTGCGACGCCATGGACTGGTTTGCGTTCGACGCTCTGCCGGAGCCGATGGTCGCCTACTGCCGCGCGGGGTTGGAGGCGTACCGGGCCGGTGTTCCCGTGGCGGTGCACTTCCAGGAGCCGGGCGATCCGATCGGGCACGCCCCGGCTGTCGACCGGCTCGGCCTCGTGCCCGCCCCGGACTGCGGCGAGCCGCGTCCTGGGCGGGAGGTGCGGGAGTTCGTCGAGCGGGCGGGCGGCCGGGTCACCGCCTGGACGGACGTGTCCTGGGCCCGGACCGCCAGCCGGGTGTGGCGCGCGCAGGACTCTTCGGGCGGGGTGTGGTTCGTCAAGATCCACCAGAATGCTCGTTTCCATGGCCGGGAGGTCACGGCCCTGCGCGATTGGGTGCCGGGGCTCGGGGGCGCCGGTCCCCGGTTGGTGGCGGCCGACGTGACGCTGCGGGCGGTCGTCCTGACTGCCGTCGAGGGCCGCCCGCTGCACGGGATGGTGCTGCCGTCGGACGAGGAGCGGCGGGTGTTCCGGGCCATCGGTCAGCTCGCGGCCCGCATCCACGCGAGCCCCCTGCCGGCGGCGGCGCCCGGGACGGCGCCGGTCGTCCCCCACGCGAAGCTGGAGCGGCACCTGGAAGGGGCGCGGCCGCATCTGCGGCCGGGTGACGAGGAGTACGTGCGGTCGGTCGTGAACAGTGCCGTGCGGCTGCCGGCGGTCGAAGCGGTGGTGACCCACGGCGATCTACAGCTCCGCAACCTGCGCCGGGCCGGTGACGGCACCCTGCGGGTCATCGATTTCGAGCGCAGCGAACCCCAGCCCGCCGTGCGGGATCTGGTCCGTCTCCTCGACTGCTTCGACGGCCGGGAAGACCTCTACGAGGCGTTCTTCGACGGGTACGGCCGGCGTCTCACGGAGCCGGAAGGGGCGCGCCTGCTGGTGGAGACGGTCCTGGACGCGGTGTCCGGCATCGCCTTCGGGAGCAAGACCGGCGACCCGGAACTGGTCGAACGGGGGCGCCGCACCCTCTTGCGCTGCCGCGCCGGTGCTGCTGCGCACGCTTCCCACGTGATCGACGGAGGCAACCCGCGATGACGCACAGCACCGACGTACCAGGCACCGGGACAAGGCCCGTTCCGCGGCCGGGCGCTGCGGACGACGCCGCCGAGATCACCCGGCTGCGCTCGCAGCTCGTTCTGAGCGAGCCTCTCGACGAGGAGTGGCTCGGCATCTGCCGCGACCAGCTCGCATCCCGGCTGCAGCCCGGGGGCGATGCCCGCGCCTGCGTTGTCGACGCGCCGGGCGGCGGGCTGGCCGCCTGCGCGCTCGCACTGGTCCACCCCGTCCTGCCGGCCCCGAAGTACCCCAAGGGGCTGGCCGCCCGAATCCACGTCGCGGCCACCGAACCCGCCCACCGGCGGCGCGGCCTCGCCCGGGCGGCCGTGTCCGCGCTGCTGGACGTGCTGGAGCGGGAGGGGGTCACGCTCTACGAGCTGCATGCGAGCAAGGAGGCCGCGCCGCTGTATGAGGAGTTCGGCTTTGCGCGCGATCCGGCCCTCATGCGGATGACGAAGCTCCCGCAGGCCCGGGACGGGGGCGCGCGATGACCGAGAAGAGGCTTGATCCCGAGGAGTACGCGGCGACGCTGCCGAAGGCCGTTGTGTCCGCCAGTGTGTTCTTCACCGACGAACACGACCGGCCCGTGCAGCTCCACAGCGTCTACAGCCCCGAGCACCCCTGGCAGTGGCCTGGTGGAACGACGGAGGCGGGCGAACGGCCGTGGGAGACCGCGGTGCGCGAGACCGCCGAGGAGACCGGGCTGGTGGTGTCCGGGCCGCCGCGGCTGCTAGCGGCGGTGTTCGGCCTGCCCGGGCCCGCGTTCCCGTCGTCGACGGTCACGTTCGTGTTCGACGGCGGGCGGCTCACCGCCGAGCAGCTCGCGAGCATCGTCCTCGCCCCCGAGGAGCACGACGAGCTACAGGCAATGCCACTGGAGCAGTGGCGAGCGCTGATGCCGGTGAAGGACTTCGATCGGCTGACGGCCGTCATGGAGGCCCGCCGGAGCGGGGTGGCGGCCTACGTCGGCGCCTGGGACTGGGACACCGGACCAGACGGTCCTCTCACGCACGCCGAGGAGGCAACACAGGGAGCACGGCAGCACCGGGCCGGGACGGCCGCTCCCTGCCCGCCGCGTACTGGGAGCCGCTCTGGGCAGGCGGCCGCCGCTACCGGCAGGTGTGCACGGCCGAGAAACAACTGATGGCCGAGCATCTCGACCCCGGCAGGGGCCGCCCCGCCCTCGACATCGGCAGCGGCGAGGGCGCCCTGGCCCGCCACCTCCACCACGAGCTCGGGTACCGGACGACCGGCGCCGACTGTTCCCCCAGCGCGGTCAAGCTCGCCGCCGCTCACGACGCCGACCCCGGGCCTGGCTTCGGCACGGGGCCGGCCTGGCAGCGCCTGGACATCACCACCGCCGACCTCACTGCCCTTTCACACCCCGCCTACGGGCTCATCACCTGTCGCCTGGTCTACCGGTGGATCGGCGACAAGCCGGCCTTTCTCGACCGGATCCGGCGCATCCTCGCGCCCGGCGGAGTCTTCTGGGTCGTCACCGAGATCTCCGGCCGCCGCACGACCACCAACCCGGCCCTCCAGAAGCTCGGGATCTCACCCCTAGACATCGAACTGCTGACGACCGGCTGGTCCTGCGTACGGACCGCCGACCTCGACGTCCTGCGCTGCTACGCCCTGCGGCCCTGACCCCGTGACCAGAAGGAAGCATCCGGTGCCAGACATCGAAAACCGCACCCGAGAGATCTTTGTCTCCTACTGCCGCACCCGCTCGGATGCCGGGGCGTTCCGACAGGAGATGGCACCGTGAACGCGCTGGTGAACGATCCCCGCTTCGCCGCCACGACGTTCTTGGTGGTCGATTTCGAAGGCCTCACGCCGGCGGGACGGCCTGCCGAGCCGATCGAGGTCGCGGCGCTGGCACTGCGCCCCGTAGGCGACCGGTTGGTGGAGGTCGGCCGGTTCGAGGACCTGATGCGGCCGCCCGCCGACGTTCCCGTGACCGCGCGGGACGTACAGCTCAAGGGCATCACCCAGCAGATGCTCTCCACGGCACGTCCGGCCGCCGAAGTGCTGTCGCGGCTCGACGCACGTCTGACCGCGCCGCCGTACCGGCTGGTCGCCCACCATGCCTCCACGGAGGCCGGGATCATCGGCCGACAGGCCGAGCACTGTCCCATGCTCGCGGGCACGCCACTGCTGGACACGCTGCGTCTGGCCAAGGCCGTGGTGCCCGGGCTCGGCTCCTACGGGCTGGATGGCCTGCTCGGCTACTACGGCATCCCCAAGCCGGCCGGACGGCACCGGGCCATGCCGGATGTCGAGGTCACCGCCCAGGTGCTGGCCCGGCTCCTGGACGACGGATGCGCCGACGGGCGGTGGAGCACCCTCCTCGAACTGGACGCGGTCGCCGGATTGCAGCCCAGTCGGCGGCCGCACGCAGCCCCGGAAGCGGAGCAACGAGCCCTGTTCTGAACCGGCGCCCCGGCAGGAAAGACGTGATGCGGTCAGCCCCTTCAGGGTCTGATGCGATGCCCGTAGAGCCAGCCGTGACAGCCACCTGCCCGAGACCGTCGGACGACGCGGCACACGCAGCCGCGGCCCCCGATGAGCTGGCGCACCGACTACCGACTCACCGCCGCCGGGCGGCCGCCGATCCCCTGACCTCCCTTCCGCCCACCGCCTCGAGGAGACCTCTTCGCCATGAACCACCCGTCCCTCCCCTCGCTGCTGGCAGTGTTCGCGCACCCTGACGATGAGAGTCTTCTAGCCGGCGGTGTGCTCGCGCAGCACCACGCCGCCGGCGCCCGCACAGCGGTCGTCACCGCCACCTGGGCCCCCGACAGCCGCCGAGCGCCCGAACTCGCGGACGCCCTCGCCGTCCTGGGCGCCGGATCCCCACGCCTGCTCGGCTACAACGACGCCCGCAACCTTGAGGCCGCGCCCGGCCAGCCCCGGCTCGTCGACGCTCCCCTCAACGAGGCCATCGGCCGCCTCGTCGCCCACATCCGGGACTTCCGCCCCGACATCGTCGTCACCCACGACGCGGTCGGCCAGCTGACCGGCCACCCCGACCACGTACGCACCCACCAGATCACCCTGCTCGCCGCCGAAGCCGCCGGCCTCCCACACCTGCATCTCGAAGCGGGCCCCCCGTGGCAGCCGGCCGCACTCTACGCCGCCACGCACCCCGAGTCCGGCGTCGGCCTGCTCCGCCCGCTGCTCGAAGGGGCGGGAAAGGAGGTGCTCGCGGTGCCGGACTCATACGTGACCACCAGCGTCAACGTCGCTCCCTGGACCGCCGCGAAGTGGCGCGCGATCCTCGCGCACCGCGGAGAAATTGCTCGTGAGCGGCCGCTGCCCGGCATCCTCGCCCGCCTCCCCGAAGCAGACCGCGCCCAGATCATCCAGACCGAACACTTCACCCGCCTCACCCCCGGCCCCACGAAGGGCGACCCGACCCGGCTGGCCGCCTGACCCCCGCGGCACCTTCACCGCCCACGAGCAGCCCCCTGCTGATCGGAGAGAGATGATGACGACTCCTGCACTCGACCAACGCCCCAACCGGTCACGGACGTTGCGACTGGCGGTCGCGCAGAGCACGGTGCCGGAAGACCCCACTGACCGAGGAGCACTTCGAGCGGCCGGGCAGGAGATCCGGGCCCTGATGGCGGAGGCAGCCGGGTCGGGTGCGCAACTGGTGCAGTTCCCCGAGGGGGCGATTGTCTATCCGAGCAAGCACGTGATGGCGACTGGCGCGGACGGCGAGCTGGTCCCGGCCGACTGGCGCCGTGCCGCCTGGGACGTCATGCGGGAGGAGGCCGAGTCGATCGCTGCGCTGGCTGGAGAACTACGGCTGTGGACGGCGTTCGGTTCGCTTCACCCGCTCACGCCGCCGAACAGGCCCCACAACAGCCTCTTCATCGTCTCCGACCGTGGCGAGCTGGTCGCCAGGTACGACAAGCGGTTCCTGTCGCATACCGAGGTCTCCTACCTGTACACCCCGGGCCGCGAGCCGTTGGTCGTCGAGGTGGGCGGCTTCCGGATTGGCTGCGCGCTGTGCGTGGAGGCCAACTTCCCGCCGCTCTTCGACGAGTACGAGCGCTTGGGCGTCGACTGCATTCTGCTCTCCGTGATGGTCGACGACGCTCCAAGGGCGCGCGTCGCCCAGGCCTACGGGACGCTGTACTGCTACTGGGTGGGCTACGCCGTGCCGGCCCAGTTCAGTGCCACGGTGCCGTCCGGGATCGTGGCGCCCGGCGGCCGGTGGCTGGCGCAGTGCCCCGCCGACGGGCAGCCCGCTCTGGCGGTCGCGGACATCGACCTCGACTCGGCCGACCCGGACATTGACGTGGCCCTTCGGTACGCCCGGCCATGGCGCCGCCGGGCGCAGGACGGGCTTTACAAGGACCGGCTGGTGGCAGGGGACCCGCGCAGCGACATTCGCACAGCCTTCTGAGGACGGCCCAGTGCCTCCTCCTCAGGCGAGAACGCCGCTGCGTTCGGCGAGACCGCGCAGTTCCGTTGATGTAGGGCCGGAAACCAGCAGGCTGGAGATCAATGACCTCGTCGCGGGACGGGCGTGGGTCTCCTGCGGAGCACACCGCTCGGCGGCGAGCTTGTGGACGAGGACGAGCTCAGCCAGATCACGGACGGTTTCGAGGAGGCCGCGAGGTTCGACGCGCAGGGCCTGGCGGTACTGGTTCTGCGAGGGCCGGGCGGGTCGTTCACCGCGGTGGAAAAGGGCCGGCCGGACCCGCAAGCGGTCATGGGCGCTGCGGTCGTGGTCACAAACGCCTCCGGCCATGTCCTTCTGGGCGCCGGGGACGTCCTGCGCGCGGAGCGGTTCACGCACTGCGGGTTCATCCGCGCTAAGGGCGAGCACGCACGTGCCGTCCCGGTCGTCGATTTTCTCGGCGGTGAGCTGCAGCTCCGGTTCGAGGACGGCGACCCCGCCCCCACGGAGGGGTTGGAGGAGGCGCTGTGCGGGCCGCGTCATGAGGTCGCCACCGGGGTGAGGATGGGCAGCGGGTTCTACTTCGGCTCGCTTCAGCTCTACGCGGCTACGACGGTGCCCGGTTTCTGCCGCCTGTTCGCCCGCCGGGAGAAGGGCACTGGTGTCACCGTGATCGCGAAGGACTGTGACGCCCCGGCGGTCCTCCGTGACGCCTCACTGGCCTGCCTCGTCCATGTCCAGACCCGGCACGGCGACAGCCCGGCCGACAGGGAATGGGAGTGGGTGGTTCACGGCTTCGGAGATCAGGGGCCGCAGCTCGCCGAGCAGTTGACAGCCACGGTACGAGCCTGGGACCGCGACGTACGTGACGGCGACGACCCAGGCCTGACCATCCATCCGGCCGGCACCCCGATCCTCTGCTGCCCACCGGGGACGTGGTGGACAGATCGTTCTCGCGCATGGTGTTCCGGTGGCCGGGCCGTGACGTGTTCCTCCAGGACGCCGTTGAGCACGGTAAGACACCCGCCGCAGCCGTGGAGGGTACGTGATCAGCTACCACGAGGCCGCCGCCTGGCTTCACGCGCACGGGCACGTCATCGACTCCACCAAGTGCACCAACAACTGACCCAGCACCCGTCCCCCGTGAAAGCCGACCATCACCATGCCCAGCACCGTCATCGCCCGGCCTGTACGGCTGGGAACCCGGCCCAGCCCCATGGCCATGGAGCAGACCGGCCGGTTCGCCGCCCTCTTCCGCGACCGCTACCCCAAGACCGCTCTGGATATCGTCACGATCACGTCCGAGGGTGACCGGCACCGCGGCCCGCTCTCCCAGATCGGCGGGAAGGGGGCCTTCACCCGGTCTGCCGACGCCCGCCTTCTCGACGGCCGGATCGAGGCAGCCATCGCCTGCGCCAAGGACGTGCCCGGCCCGCACGACCGGGCCCCTGGCATCACGGTCGGTGCGGTCCTGCACCGCGAGGACGCCCGCGACGTCCTCGTGCTCCCCGCCGGGCACCCGCCGGCCACACTCGCCGACCTGCCGCCCGGCACCCGGGTCGGCACCAGTGCACCCCGGCGGGCAGCCCTCCTGCGCGCGCTCCACCCCGAGCTGGTGCCGGTTCCGATCAGAGGCAACGCGGACACAAGGCTGGCCGGCCTCGATACCGGAACGCTCGGCGTAGATGTCATGATCGCCGCGCTGGCCGGGCTGCGCCGTCTGGGTCTGGCTGGGCGGGTCTCCCAGATCCTTGATCCGGCCCAGTGGCTGCCTGCGTCGGGTGCGGGCATCGTCGTCATCGAGCACCGCGCCGACGACCCGGTCACCGGGCACCTGCTGGGCCCGCTCTCCCACGGCCCGACCCGCATGCTGCTGGACGCCGAGCGCGCCGCCCTCGCCACCCTGCGCGGCGGGTGCCTGACCGCGGCATCCGTCCACGCCGTCCACGACCCGGCGGCCGAGACGGTGACGGTGCACGCCGTGGTCCTTGACCCGGCCGGTGGCACCCCAATCCGCGCGACCGCCTCCGGCCCCGCCACCGAAGCGACCCTCACCGGGCAACACGCGGGACACGAACTCCTCGATGCCGGCGCGGCCTCGCTCCTGGACAACCCGTCATGAAGGAGCACACAGCCCCGTGGGAACGCCCGGCGGTGCTCGCCGGGCCAGGGAAACAGCCAAGAGTCAGGACGGATGCGCCGGGCTCACACACGCCGCAGCGAACTCAAAGAGGGTGATTCCTGGTCCACGAGCCCTCGGGGGTGCGGCGCACCAGCGCTGAGACCCTCCTCGGCAACCGCGTACGAAGCCGCTCTCCGCACCCGTCCCGCTGCCCAGCCCCTGACAGCCCCATCACATCCGGAGCGAATTCCCTGTGCCGCAGCGCCCGCACTTCCCTGTCGTCCAAGTAGTTCTGCTGACGATGAATGACAGGCCTGAACAGGAACGCGCCGCGCAGGCCACGCTGATGTCCCAGCAAGGCGTCGATCTGCGGATCTGCGTTGTCGGCAACGGCTGTGTCCCCGACATCGTCCCTGCCGGCGCCCTCACTGTGGCCCTGGAGACCAACATCGGAATTCCCGGCGGCCGCAACGCCGGAGCCCAAGCCCTCGCCGAGGCGAGCCGGCCGGACCAGGCCAGTTACCTGTTCTTCCTGGACAACGACGCCGTCCTGCCCACGGACGATGCGCTCGCCCGCCTGATCGCCGAGGCGTACCAGCATCCTGAAGCCGCCTACGTCCAGCCGCGGTTGACCGGGCCCGACGATGTGACCACACCACGCCGCTGGGTGCCCCGACTGCGCGCCGGTGAACCGGGCAGACCCGGAACCATCACCACGATGACCGAGGGCGTCGTCCTCGTCCGCCGGAACGTCTTCGACGCCCTCGGCGGGTGGGGAGCCAGCCTATTTTTGTACCACGAGGGGCTCGACCTGGCGTGTCGATGCTGGGCGGCGGGCTGGACCGGCTGGTACGCAGCCGACCTTCGGATGCACCACCCGGTGACCAGCCCGACCCGCCATGCGCCGTTCCACCGGCTCGCCGCCCGCAACAGGATCACCGTCGCCTACCGCAACCTGCCCCGCTCCCTCATCCCCCTCTACCTGGGGAACTGGGCCGTCATCACCCTGGCCCGCTTACTGCGCCACGGCGGAACCCACGAATCGGTCCGCGGTATGCGGGAAGGATGGGCACTCCGGCACGCGCAAACCCGCCGCCCCATGAGCTGGCAGACGGTCTGGCGGCTGACGGCCGCCGGCCGGCCGCCCATCATCTGAACCCCCGCCGTGGTTCCAGCCACATCCTCAAAGACCAATGCCATGCTCCACCAACGCAACAGACGGGAGCGAAGAAATGAATTCCCCCACGCACGGTGACACAGCCGCAGTGCCCGAGCAGCCGAAGATGTCCCAGGAGGAGTACGCCCGGTCACGACACGCCGTCTGGATGGGCACAGCCGCACTCCTGACCGACAAGCTGGGACGTGTCCTGCTGGTGAAACCGACATACCGCAGGCAGTGGCTGCTGCCCGGCGGCGGTGCCGAGCCGGGAGAAGGCCCCGGGCAGGCCTTCCGTCGCGAAGTACACGAAGAGATCGGACTGTTGAGGACGCCCGGGCGGGTGCTGGCCGTGAACTGGGTCGCCCCGGGACATCCGGACATCGCTGCGGACCTGCCGTTCCCGGGCGAAGTGCGCTACGCGCTCGACGGCGGAACGCTGACCGAGCAGGACATCGCGGCCCTCCGCCTGCCCGCAGACGAACTCCACGGATACGAGCTCCTCGACTCCCGGGCAGCAGCCGAGCGGATGATCCCCGTGGACGCACAACTCATGCTCGCCGCGCTACGCGCCCGCCTGTCCGGCACGACCGCCCACCTAGACTGCGGCCAGCACGTCGGGGAAGTGCCACCGCTGGACCTGTATCAGGTACACGCACGGCCCCGGAAGGGACGCGACTGGCCGTGGCACCCTGACCGAGTACCCGACCGGCTTCCAGTCCCCCAGGCCTGGGGCTGGCTCTTCGCACCCGACGGCCGCGTTGTCCTGGTGATCGACCCCGCTGATCCGCTGGCCATGCTGCCCGGCGGCACGGTCGAAGCCACAGACTCCTCCCCGGAAGCCGCCCTGGTACGCGAGGCCGCCGAAGAAGCACAACTGACCCTTTCCCTGGGAAGGATCGAGCGACTGGGATGGGTCTACGACGCGACCGGAGACGTCTACGGCGGCATCGGCGAGTGCGCTCGACTGCGACTGGCAGCACCGATCACAGCAGTCGGCCCGTCCGCGACCGACCCCGCCAGCGGCCGCCGGTACGCCCGGCTCCTGGCCACCCCAGAGCAGGCCGCCACGCTTCTCGGCTGGGGCGACCAGGGCTACCAACAGGCGACCCAAGCCGCCCGCCTGGCCCACGAACACTGGGGCATCTCGCCCGCAGCACCGTCCCCCATCACGGAAATCCCCGCCGAGGGAATCGGATGATGGTGAACAGCACCACGCTCGTCCGGTGGAGCACCAGGTTGCCCACGCGAGAACACTCAATGCAGTCAGCTGACCAGACTGGCCTGCGGCCACGGTTGGCGCCCGGCGACCCCGACCACCGAAAGAGGTTGTGCCCGCCGTGACGTCGTTTCTCTGTCTCTCCCACGCCGCGCAACTCGATCTGCTCGAATCGCTGTGCCGGGCCGCGCTGAGCGAGCACTACGGACTCGACGGCGACGTCGTACGGATGGAAGTCCAGCGGTACGAGGACAATGCCGTCTGGCGTGTCTCCCCGCCGGGCCGCACTTCCTACGTCGCCCGTCTGTCCGTACGCGACGGCCGGACCGCCCGCCAGCAGCGCAGCGAGATGCAATGGCTGGAAAGCCTGGCTGTCTCCCGCACGGTCGCCGTCCCCGAGCCCGTCACCACCGCTGACGGCCGTTATGTGGTCCCCGTCGAAGTCCCCGGCCATGACGAACCGTCCACCCTCGCTCTCCTTCACTGGCTTCCTGGCACGGCAGAGCCTTCCTACCGTCAGCCCGGCATGGCGCAGGAGATGGGCTGCGCGACTGCCCGTGTGCACCAGCACGCCGCGACGGTTCCGCTGCTGGATTTCGATCGGCCGGTCTGGGACGCGGAGACAATCCTGTTCAAGGGGCATGCCCTCACCGATCCCACCGCGCAGAAGCAGTTGGGCACCAGCGGCACCGATGCGCTCCGCAGGGTCGCCGAGTTGATCACACCGGCCCTCCAAGAAGGCGGCCAGGACGAACGCGGGCGTATCCATGGCGACCTTCACCTCGAGAATCTGCTCGCGTTGCCTGGCGGCGGCGTCGGCGTCATCGACTTCGATGACTGCGGCGTGGGTCATTTCCTGATCGATATCGCCACCGCGCTCTCCTCCGTCCACCGGATCGCGCGGAAAGAACCGGGCGCTTACGAGGAGTTCGTGCGCGCCTTCCTGGCCGGCTACGCCGAGGTGCGGCCCCTGCCGACTGGCCTCGTCCGGCTCCTGGAGCCCTACCTGCTGCTGCGCGATGCCTTCATCCTCAACTTCGTCACCGCCACGGCACCGGTCAATGCCGTCGTCGCCTCATGGGGACCGGGACGCATCGCCGGCATCGTGGCGAGCATGCAGGCGTACGTGGAGGGGCACCCCTACCCGGGCATCCTTACCTAGGAGCGGTAATGAGCTAACTCAGGTCGGAAGCGCCCATTTGACCATGGTCGGCCGCTCGGACGCGCGTTCGAGCGGATCGTGGACGCCACGGTCAGGTGCACCCGTACGCCTTCATCGCCTTCCACAGCGGCTTCCGCCTCGGCCCTCCCGCTCCCGCTCCCGCCAACCGAGGCCCCTGGGAGCCGCTGCGGTCATGCTCACCATCGGCGGATCAAAGCGTGCTGGCCCTTGATTGGCAGGCCTTCAGCATCTCCGCGTAGGGCGCCTGGGGGCACTGCGTCTGCAGAACCACTTGGTGTGCGGCTTGGTGCACGAGCATCGGCAGTCCTCCGACGACGCGCCGCCCGGCTGCTTTCGCCGCGTACGCAAAGGGGGTTGGCCATGGCTGGTAGACGACGTCCAGGAGGGTACCGGCGGCGGGTGTCCAGAGCGATGCGAGACCGTCGGTAGCTCCGGGTGGCAGTGCAGAAACGACCAGATCGGCGGTCAGGTACGTCCCGACCGCTGTCCAGGGTTCGACTCTGATCGTGATGCCGATCCGTTCGGCTGTGGTCTCGAGTGTTGGGCGGGCTCGGCCGACGTCGCGGGCGATGACTCTGGCTTGATCGCAGCCCAGTTCCCGGGCGGCGGCCAGTGCTGTGCAGGCGGTCGCCCCGGCGCCGAGGACTGTGGCGTCGGCTGCTGTGGTCACGCCCGCTTCGCGGAGCGCCTGCGTCATGCCGTACAGGTCGGTGTTCTCCCCGATGAGCTGGCCGTCCGCGACGACGATGGTGTTCGCCGCGCCGATTCGTAGGACGGTGTCCGTCACTCGGTCGAGGAGCGGAACGGCGATGCGTTTGAGCGGCATGGTCAGGGACAGTCCGGCCCACGTTCCGTCGAGGGAGGCGAGGAAGGAGGCCAGCCGGTCGGGGGTGCAGTCGATTGCACGGTAGGTCCAGTCCAGGCCGAGGGCCTGGTACGCGGCGCGGTGCAGGGCCGGAGAGAGTGCCTGTCCGATGGGTGATCCGAGGACGGCGAGCTGCTTCATCGCGCTCTCCTGCATGGGTGTTCGTGGCCGGGGAATGCGGGCGCCTGTTCGGCGGTCGGTGAGCAATCCCACCCTGGGGTCGTGGCCGCCGGGCTGGTGGCTCAGGACTTTCCGGCCAGCGCCCTGCTACCCGCGTTCGGAGTTGCCGGCGGCCGCCGGTCGAGTAGCCGCAGCGGTATGCCGTGGGCGCTCTTCGGCGGCCAGGCGTGCCGATGGCGTCGCTGCGGGCCGGTGATCAGGATGGGCAGTTCATGAGCGGGGGGCGTGGTGGAGCATCGTGGCGACTCCTGCGTCATTGTGCTCGATCGCGATGCCGCGCAGGACTGCTACGGGGGCCCCGCGGCCTCGCTGGCCGAGGATGATCCCGGCAGCGGCGGCGATCATGTCGGTGAGGGTCTCCTCCTGCCGTTTGTCGCCGTGTTCGGTGATCCGCAGGGGTGCCACCCCGGCGGCGCCGATGGAGATGCAGGTCGCCCCGCGTCGGTCGGCTCGGCCGTCGGAGTCGGCGATGACGACCGCCACGTCCGCGCCGGTGGAGGTGATCAGGGCGTCGCGCAGGGCGCGGGCGGAGGCGTCCGGGTCCACCGGCAGCAGCCATGCGCCGTCTGCCCCGGCGCGGTCGATCCCGGCCGAGGTCAGCTGGTAGCCGAGGGTGTGCCGGGCGATGATCGGGCCGCGTTCGGTGGCCAGGAAGTGCTCGGTGGAGTTGTCCAGGATGAGCTGGACAACCGAGGCGGGCTTGCCCGTCCTGGCAGACAGTTCCTCGGCCTGGGGTGAGGGGTGATGGTAGCCAGGTCGACGTAGCGCTGCTCCGCGATGGACACGACCTTGCTGGCTACCACCACGATGTCCCCGTCGCAAAGAACGGTGCTGGTGTTCATGAGGACGTCGGTGATGGCGACGGCGAGATCGTTGCCGGGCTGGAGCGTGGGGAAGGGCTCCAGGGCGAAGGCGGAGAAGCCGGAGGTGGAGGGGGCGGTCATCACGAAGCTCCTGCTGCTGGGATGAGAACGGTGTGCAGGCGGGCGTGGGCGGCGGCGAGGTTCTGGGCCCGCTGCCGTGGGGTGGCGTGCTGCCCGCTGGCAAGCCAGTCGCGGACACGGTGCAGATAGTGCGGCCACAGCTGGTGGGCTGCATCAACGGCCGGCGTACCGGAGTTGACGGCACGCCAGGCGTCTGCGACGGGCAGTGGCCAGGGCCCGTCATCATATCCGTCCGGGAGCGGGGCGAGGCCCTCCAGCGTGGTCAGCATGGCCCGAAGGCTGCCGGACGCGAGCGCACGGTGGGCGGCCCGGTAGATGGCCGGTTCGTTGACAGACTCCTTGCTGATGAGGTCGGCGGCGGCCTGCGGATCGGGCGCGTACAGATAGGTGTAGGGGTGCTGTTCGAGCCGGGCGATCAGGTGGGTCCGCCAGCGGGCGAGCGGGAGGTCGTCCAGCGGCCACACCGTTCCGTACGGCGCCCCGGTGGGGCCGGTCAGCGGGGTGGGCAGTCCGCTGATGTAACGGGCGAGGGCCCTCGTGGAGACGGAGTTGCTCGTTCACGGAGAACGGGGCGGCCGCCACCAGGACGGGGCGTGGAACGGCAGGGTGGACGGTGAGGCGGATGACCGCGGCCAGGGGAACGGGGACGCGGAGGAAGGGGGTGAGGTCGACGACGGGCACCGGCGGTCTGCTCGCGGCCAAGGTGGCGCTGAAGCACATCAGCGTGGCCACCACCGAGGGATATGCCGCGCGTCCCGGTGGCTCCCAGCGCATCTTCCACGCGGAGGTCGAGGCAGCGGAGGAAGAGGAGCACCTGGGGCTGACTGTCCAGGCATTCCGCGACGCTCAGGCCGGGATCATGCCCGCCGGGCCCGGAGCCCGTGGCCTCATCGACGCCTTCACGCACATCGATGCGGAGCTCACGGACGCCGCCCGCACCGATCCGAAAATCCTTCACGACGATCGGCACCTGGAGAACCTGCTGCGCAAGCTCGCCAGGACCCTCCACGTCGGGCCGGCGAACTTCTGCTGGTTTAGGGACAATACCGTTCAGTTAAGTGCTTCTGGGGTATCTTGGGGGGATGCCGCGTTCTGGTTGGGTGAAGCCGTCGTCTGATGTCCGGTTGTCGGATTTGGTGTCTGTGGGGTTGCTGACG
>NZ_JBIBVN010000034.1:0-80354 GCF_043080425.1 Streptomyces sp. NPDC015032
CACGCCCCAGCCCGCACCCCCGCCCCAGCCCGCACCCCCGCCCCAACCGTCCCCGCAGCCGCAGCCGCAGCCGCAGCCGCAGCCCGAGGCCCCCACCCCACCCCCCCCCCCCCCCCCCCCCCCCCCGGGGGGCCCCCCCCCCCCCCGGGGGCCCCCCCCCCCCCGCCACTTCCCCCGCCCCTTGCTCGTCTTCTCGAAGGAGCCCCTGATGGCTGCCAAGTCCGCTCGCTCAGCCCTGGACTGGGGCTGGAACCACTCGCCCGCCACTTCCGCCGCTCTGGTCGCGGGCGGTGCCTACACCGTCGCAACCGTCGGCGCGGTCACCGGCCTGCCCGCCTCCCACGCCCTGCTCGTCGCCGGGGCCGGAGCCGCCGCCCAGGCCGGGGCCGACCTCTACCAGCACCGCCCCGCCGGCCACACCGTCGCCCGGTGCGCGGCCTGGCTCGCCGCCGGAGGCTGGACCGCTACCGCCCTGGCCGATCACACCGCCCTGACCTGGTCCTCCGCCGGATGGTGGGCGGCCGGGACCGCCGCCGGGATGACCCTGGCCCGCGGCCTGGTCCACGCCGAGGAAACCGCCCGCACCGAACGCACCCAAAGGCGCCTGCAGAAATGGGCGAACAAGCAGGCCGGTGAATGGCACGACCGCCTGAACCGCCTCTTCCGCCTCGAAGGCCACGAGGTCGAAGGGGTGCGGCCGTGGAAGGGTGACGTCGGCTACACCGTCCGCGTCCGCATGCCCTCCGACACCCCAGAGTTGCCCGCCGACGCCGTGCGCAAGCTGGCTGTCGACCTGCGGCTGCCCAAGGGCGGCGGCATCCAGATTCTCGACGGCGAGGTCTACGGGCAGACCCTCATCCGCGTCACCGCCGTCGATGTCCTGGCCAAGGACCTTGACTTGCCCGACACTCCGGACGAGACCACCGTCACCAGCATCTACGACGGCATCCCGCTCGGTCTCAAGCCCGACGCGGAAGAAGCCCGGGTCGCGGTCGTCGACGAATGCGCCCTGGTCGTCGGCCAGGTGGGCTCCGGCAAGACGAACACGATCAACGTCGCCAACGCCGGGGCGCTGCGCACGAACAACACGGTGGTGATGCACATCGACGTCACCGGCGCCGGGATCTCCCTGCCCTGGCTGCACGCCTGGGCGGTCGACGGGACCGCGACGGTGCCGCTGATCGACTGGACCGCCGACACCGTCGAAGAAGCACACATCCTGTGTGACACCGTCATCGCCGGGATCGGCGCCCGCAAGACCGGGCACCAGGACCGTCTCACCGAGGACGACAAGCTCACCGTCACCCACGACCTCCCCGAAGTCCTGATCGTTGTCGACGAGATCGCCGAACTCCCGCCCGTCCTGCTCCGCAAGCTCGACACCATCGTCAACACCGGCCGCGCCGTCCGCGTCCGCGTCGTGATCTGCGGACTGCGCGCCACCCAGGACGTCATCACCGCCGCCATGAAGAAGCAGAGCAGGGTTCGGGTCGGCATGCGCGTCTCCGACCCTGAAGAGCTCAGCCACTTGTTCCCGACCGGCGGGGCCCGCATCAACCCGAAGTCGGCGCCCTACCGCGGCTGCGGGTTCTACTCCTCCCCCGACAAGGAGGACGTCGTCTCCGACCCGACAGCGTTCAAGGCGTACCGGATCAAGCCCAAGCAGATCCGGGCCCTGTCCGTCACCTACGCCGACCGCCGGCCGAAGCTCGAAGCCGTGTTCCTCGACACGGAGCCCGGCGAGTACTACGCCAGCCGCTGGGGCCGCATCCTGCCCCGCCTCTACAAGGCCAACAAGCTCGCCCCGACCACCATCCCCTACACCGACATGGACACCCTCTACCCCCCGATCAACCAACTCACCGGCATCCCGATCACCAGCACTACCGACACCGGAGACGACGACAACGCCCCCGCCCCCCGCATCGTCGCCGCAACCACCCCGGCCCAGTCCGAACCGCGAGTCGGTAGCGACCTGCTGTCGACCATGCTCAACGCCGCCCGCACCACCGGCCCGGCCGCGCCGAGCGGCGGGGACGACGCCACGGTGATCCAGGCCGACTTCGGCCGCGTCATCCAGCAGGCCGGAACCCCCGAGAACCGGCCCAACCCCGTCCCCCAGCTCCTCGCCGACGCACACAACGCGGTCGTGGCCGCAGGGGGGCGCATGCACACCGCCGACCTCGCCGCCCTCCTCGAAATGGACTCTCTCGTGCTGGGCACCGAGCTGGGCAAGCTGCTGCGTGAGGTGGACATCGAGCGCCCCGGCAAGGGCACCGTCCGCGCCGGAAAGGACAACGAGTCCAAGCCCGGCTACCTCGTCGAGACCCTCGCCGCCGCCATCCGCGCCTACAACCTCCGCGACGGACAGTAACCAACCTGTCTGTGGTGGGCCCACCACAGACACCCCACCACAGACCCACCACAGCCGTGTGGGAGTCCCACACGGCTGTGGTGGTCCCTGACCTGCATGTGGTGGGTGTGGGAGTCCCACAGAAACCCGCCCCGAAACCGTCCCTCAGCCCCTCCAGAACCCCTCCGGGGCGCCCTCCTGGCCGGGGTGTGGGACTCCCACACCACACCCCGCTCGCTGCCACGTTCCGTGACCGAAGAACCGAAGTGAGGACCCCATGGCCCTGACCGTTTCCGCCGTCGTCCTGCTGCTGATCGTCGTCCTGATCCTGCTGCGCACCGGCTACCTCCGCTTCGGCCCCGGCCTCGCCGCCGCCCTGCTCGGCTTCTTCCTCGCCTCCACCGGCATCGCCCCCACCATCCGCCAGGCCCTCAGCAGCATCGCCACCGCCCTCTCCCACATCACCGCCTGACCGCCAGGCCCGAAGGAGCCCGCCATGACCACCGACACCGACTACGTCCCCACCGACTGGACCACCCCGGCCGACAGGCCCCGGCAGCAGCCGCCCGTCACCAGCCGCACACCGATCGACCCGGCCGAGGCACGTGACCTGCTCTCCGACGAGCTGTACATGGCCCGGGTCTGGTCCCTGATCCGCCGCGAAGAAGAGGCCCGCACCAGCCAGACCACCCCGACCAGCACCCCGGCCGCCGCCCCGGTCTCCTCCACGTTCACCGGCCGCACGGCCCCCGCCCCGCAGCAGTCCCCGGCCAGGACCGGTGTACCGGGGTGGGTGTGGCAGTACAGCGCGCTCGCTCTGTCCTCCGGCGGATTCATCGCGCTCGCCGGATACGGCATCGGCGCCGCCGCCCCCGGCCTCGCCGCCATCGACGACATCCTTGCCGCACTCGGTCAGGCCGTCATGTCCATCGCCGTCCTCGCCGTCCTGGCCGCGCTCCTCCTCGCGGGCCGCCGCACCCGCCACGCCACCGGCTCGACCGGAACCACCGTGAACATCCGCAAGGCCGTGCTCAAGCGCAACCACTTCCACGGCTAACCCGAGAGCGAGAGCAGCCCATGAGCGACACCCAGACCGACCACGACGCCTACGACCAGGCCGAGGAGGACGAGTACTTCTACTGCGACCTCTGCGACCCCGCCGACGACTCCGAGACCTACCCGTACGCGCACTGCTGCGGATGCGGCGCGGACGGCAGCAGCGAATTCCCCGACTGCACCTGCGAGTAGCTACGCCAAGGGCGGCCCCCTCGTCTCGCCAAAGTCGCGGGGCCGCCCTTGCCTGCCAGCGCTCTCTACAGAACTGGAGACATCCAGCATGACTCAACCCACCCCCATCCGGCGACACCAACCCCTGCTCACCGCAGCCCTGGGCGCCGCCGCCCGCGGCTGGCACGTCTTCCCGCTCCGCTCCGGCACCAAGCGCCCCGCCCTCCATGGCGAAGCCGCCTGCCCCCGCACCGGTCCCTGTTCCACCGGTCACCTGAAGTGGGAGGACCGGGCCACTACCGATCCCGACCGGATCCGGGCCGCGTGGGCCGCCGGGGCGTTCAACGTGGGTCTGGCGACGGGCCCGTCGGGGATGGTCGTCGTCGACCTCGACATGCCCAAGCCGAACAGCAACGGGGACACGCCTTGCGGCGTGACGACCTTCAAGGCGCTCTGCGAGCGCGCCGGGCAGCCCGTCCCCACCACCTACCGGACCCGGACCGCGAGCGGCGGACACCACTTGTACTTCACCACCCCACCCGGTGCCCGGCTCACCAACAGCGCGGGCCTGCTCGGGCCGCTCATCGACACCCGCGCGTGGGGCGGATACGTCGTCGCCCGCGGCAGCACCGTCAACGGGCGTGCGTACGAGGTCGTTGACGGTGCCCCCGTCAGCTCCCTGCCCTCATGGCTGCTGGACGCACTCACCCCCGAGTCCCATCCCGCCCCGCCGGTCCGCGTCAGCACGGCCCGGAACGGCGGGCGGGTGGCCGACGTGGCCCTGCAGCGCGAGACGACCGCCGTCGCCGGAGCCGCCGAGGGCGACCGCAACGCCCAACTCCTCCGCAGCGCCCGCGCCGTGGGGCGGTTCGTCGCATGGGGCGACCTCCCCCGGCACGTGGTTGAGGAGGCTTTTCAAGGGGCGGGGGAGGCGGCCGGACTCCCCGCGGCCGAGTGCCGCGCCACGATCCGCAGCGCCCTGAACTGGTCCATCCGCACCTGCCGGCCACGGGAGGCAGCGTGACCACCCGGCCCCACCCCGCCTTGAAAAGCCTCCCCGCCACCCCCACCGGCCCCCGCCCCGCCGAACCGACCCCGGCCGCATCCGGCAGTAGCGCGCCGAAGGACGTCGGCCGCAAGGCCGTCCCTACTGGTTCTGACCCGCAGGCCGGGGACGGCCGGTACCCGATCGCATGGCTCACCATCTCCGCCCCACGCGGCGCCGTGCCCACCGTGACCAGCACCTGTCAGTGCGGTCGCTCGCTCTTCGCCGCAGGTCAGCGCAAGGCGCTCGCCCTGATCGACGACCACACCCGCCACCGTGCCCTCTGCCCGCTGCGCACCACTGAGGAAAGGACCGCGTCATGACCGCGACACCGCCCGCCCCGTCCATCGACGGCGCCGCCCTGCTCGACGAGATCGAGCAGTTCCACCGCAGGTTCAACGTCTTCCCCCGCGAGGCCGCCTACGTCGCCGTCACGTTGTGGGACGCCCACGCCCACCTCCTCGACTGCTTCGACTCCACGCCAAGGTTGGCGTTCCTCTCCCCGGAGCCGGGGTCGGGGAAGTCGCGGGCCCTGGAGGTGGTGGAGACGTTGGTGCCCCGCCCGATGCTGGCGGTGAACGCCCGGGCCGCCGCTCTCTTCCGGTCCGTTTCCGACCCGGCCGGGCGGCCGACGATCCTCTTCGACGAGATCGACACGATTTTCGGCCCCAAGGCTGGGGACAACGAGGAACTGCGCGGGTTCCTGAACGCCGGACACCGCCGCTCCGGGGTCACTTACCGGTGCATCGGGGACGGCGGCAACCAGACGGTGGTGGAGTTCCCCTCCTACACCGCCGTTGCGGTCGGCGGGCTCGGCTACCTGCCGGACACGATCACGACCCGCTCCGTCATCATCCGCATGCGCCGCCGGGCCAGGAACGAGAAGGTCGAGCCCTTCCGGGCCCGGCTGCACGAGGTGGAGGGCCACGCGCTGCGAGACCGGCTCGCTCAGTGGGCCGACGCCGTTCGTGAGGACGTCGCCGGGCGCTGGCCCGAGATGCCCGACGGTGTCACCGACCGCCCCGCCGACGTGTGGGAACCCCTGCTTTCCGTCGCGGACGCGGCCGGGGGCGACTGGCCCGAGCGAGCCCGCGCGGCGTGCGTGGAGCTGGTCAACGCGGCCAGGGCTGACGACAAGGGCAGTCTCGGTATCCGCCTGCTGACCGACCTGCGCGACCACATCATGGCGGGCATCGACCGTATGCCGACCGTCGCCATCCTGGACCGGCTGTGCGCGCTGGACGAAGCCCCCTGGGCCGACATGAGCGGCCGGCCGCTCGACTCCCGGGGCCTGGCCAAGATGCTCGCGGAGTACATGACTACCGACAACGCCCCGGTCAAGGCCCGCAACATCAAGACGGCCGGAACGGTCCTCAAGGGCTACTACGCCGCCGATCTCCACGACGCCTGGCAGCGCTACTGCCCCCTACCCCCCGCAGGGGGCGCTACTTCCGCTACTTCCGCTACCCCGCAGGTCAGCGCCCCGGAAACGGTAGCGGCAGAACTCTTCCCGTCCGCTACCTGAGCGCTACCCGCTACCGGCCCCACACCACGAAAAGTGAGGCCGGTAGCGGCACCCATCCGCTACCGCTACCCCTATCCGCTACCACGATCACGCCCCTGACCAGGGAGGTAGCGGAGGTAGCGGAAGTAGCGGACCTGACAGGAAAGGGCCGAAGAGGCCCCGGCAACTCACAGGGAGTTACCTGATGAGCAATCTCGCTCACGCTGACAGCACCCTCGTTCTCCTCACCGTTGAGGAAGCCGCGCGCCGCCTCCAGATCGGCCGCACCACCTGCTTCACCCTCATCCGCTCGGGGGCTCTGGAATCCCTGATGATCGGCCGACTTCGCCGGGTGCCTGCCGACGCCCCGGCCGCGTACATCGCGCGCCGCCGCGCTGAGGGCTTCGCAGCCTGACCAGCTCAACACCGGAGCGCCGCCCCCGCCGGAGCGCCGCCCCCGCTGGGGCGGCGCTCCGGTCGTTCTGCCCACCGATTTAAGGAGATCCCGCCCGTGGCGGAGAAGAAGCGAACTCGCCGGGCCAATGGCGAAACGGCCATCTACTTTGGCAAGGACGGCCGTTGGCACGCCCGGTTGCCGATGGGTTACAAGGACAACGGCGAGCCCTACCGCAGGCACATCACCCGCACCTCTGAAGACGCCCTGACCGAAGAGGTCAAGCGGCTGGAAAAGCAGCGCGACCAGGGAACCGCACAGCAGCCTGGCAAGCTGTGGACGGTCGAGAAGTGGCTGTGGCACTGGGTCGAGAACATCGCCAAGGACGTCGTCAGCGAGAACACCTACGACGGGTACGAAGTAGCAGTTCGCGTGCACCTCGTACCCGGCCTCGGCAAGCACCGTATCGACCGCCTGGAGCCGGAGCACCTGGAGAGCCTGTACCGCCGGATGCAGAAGAACGGCAGCAAGGCAGCCACGGCTCACCAGGCTCACCGCACCGCCCGCACCGCCCTCGGTGAGGCGGTCCGCCGTGGCCACGCCGCGAAGAACGCCGCCGCTCTGGCCAAGCCGCCACGGGTGGAGGAGCCAGAGGAGGAGATCGAGCCCTACTCGGTCGAGGAGGTGCAGAGCCTGCTGATCGAGGTGAACAAGCGCCGCAACAGCGCTCGTTGGATGCTGGCGCTGGCCCTCGGTCTGCGACAGGGGGAGACGCTGGGGCTGCGCTGGGTCGACGTGGACCTGGACCACGAGTACCTGAAGCTGCGCCGGAACCGGCTGCGCCCGAAGTACGAGCACGGGTGCAAGGAGGCAGATACATGCGGCCGGAAGGCCGGGTACTGCCCGGACCGCAAGCAGGTGCGGCGCGAGACGAAGAACACAAAGTCGCGCGCCGGCCGCCGTGCGGTTCCCCTGCCGGGCCCCCTGGTCGTGATGCTGCGAACGCACAGGGAAGCCCAGGCCCGGGAGCGCAAGACTGCCGGAAACTTGTGGACCGAGTCGGACTACGTGTTCACGAAACCGCTCGGCGGACCGCTGAGCCCGAACACGGACTACCACGATTGGAAAAGGCTGCTGAACGATGCGGGGGTACGTGACGCGCGCCTGCACGACGCCCGGCACACCGCCGCGACCGTCCTCATGCTGCTTGGCGTCCCGGACCGTGTGATTGACCAGATCATGGGGTGGGAGGCGGGCACGTCCGACCGGATGCGCGCGCGGTACCTGCATGTGCCCGACGCCATGCTGAAGGACGTGGCCCAGAAGCTCGCGGACGCCATCTGGGGGCCCTCATCGAACGGCCTTGTGGACAAAGACCAGAACAACGAGGGCTGAGAGAACGTCGAAGGGCCCCACCGCGAACGGTGGGGCCCTTCGACGTATTGCCCGGTGAGAGCAATGGCGGAGGATACGAGATTCGAACTCGTGAGGGGTTGCCCCCAACACGCTTTCCAAGCGTGCGCCCTAGGCCACTAGGCGAATCCTCCGCGGCAAACAATACAAGACGTTGAGGAGTGCTCGCGAACCCCTTCCTCCCGAGCATCCGCTCGGGAGGGTCCGGGGTGGTTCAGGGGGTGGGGCTGTGGTCCGGGAGGGGCGGGGATCGGCTAAGGTAGGGGCCAGCCCCTCACGTGGCGCTATCTGACTGAACTCCCCCAGGGCCGGAAGGCAGCAAGGGTAGGTCGGCTCTGGCGGGTGCGTGGGGGGCCCTTGTGTTTCCGGGGTGCGGGGCGGCGGCTCGTCCCGGTCCGGGGCCGGTTGTCGGTCCGCCCGGATAACCTCGTATGTGTGTCGTCCCTTGCGCTGTACCGCCGCTATCGCCCCGAGTCGTTCGCCGAGGTCATTGGGCAGGAGCATGTCACTGACCCGCTGCAGCAGGCACTGCGGAACAACCGGGTCAATCACGCGTACCTGTTCAGCGGTCCGCGCGGCTGCGGCAAGACGACCAGCGCGCGCATCCTGGCCCGCTGTCTGAACTGCGAGCAGGGACCGACGCCCACGCCGTGCGGGGAGTGCCAGTCCTGCCGGGACCTCGCGCGCAACGGGCCGGGATCGATCGATGTGATCGAGATCGACGCCGCATCGCACGGTGGCGTGGACGACGCCCGAGATCTGCGGGAGAAGGCGTTCTTCGGGCCCGCGTCGAGTCGTTACAAGATCTACATCATCGACGAGGCGCACATGGTCACGTCGGCGGGGTTCAACGCCCTGCTGAAGGTGGTCGAGGAGCCGCCGGAGCACCTCAAGTTCATCTTTGCGACCACCGAGCCCGAGAAGGTCATCGGCACGATCCGGTCGCGTACGCACCACTACCCGTTCCGTCTGGTTCCGCCGGGCACGCTGCGCGACTATCTCGCCGAGGTCTGTGCCAAGGAGAACAGCCCCGTCGAGGACGGCGTGCTGCCGCTCGTCGTGCGGGCCGGGGCCGGATCCGTGCGTGACTCGATGTCGGTGATGGATCAGCTGCTGGCCAGTGCGGGCGACGACGGTGTGACATACGCCATGGCGACCTCGCTGCTCGGGTATACGGACGGCTCGCTGCTCGACTCCGTCGTGGACGCCTTCGCGGCGGGCGACGGGGCCGCGGCGTTCGAGGTCGTGGACCGGGTGATCGAGGGCGGCAACGACCCGCGCCGCTTTGTCGCCGACCTCCTGGAGCGACTGCGTGACCTGGTCATCCTCGCCGCGGTGCCGGACGCCGGGGAGAAGGGCCTGATCGACGCACCCGCCGATGTCGTCGAGCGGATGCAGGCCCAGGCGTCCGTCTTCGGCGCCGCCGAGCTGAGCCGCGCCGCCGACCTGGTCAACGAGGGGCTGACGGAGATGCGGGGGGCGACCTCGCCGCGTCTTCAGGTCGAGCTGATCTGTGCCCGGGTGCTGCTGCCCGCGGCCTTCGACGACGAGCGTTCACTGCAGGCCCGGCTCGACCGGCTGGAGCGCGGCGCGTCCTTCGCGACCGCCGGTACGGGCCCCGCCATGGGGTACGTACCCGGGCCGGAGGCCCTGGCCCACGCCCCCGTCACACCTGCCGTGCAGCCCGGCGCCGGGCCCGCCGCCGCGCGCGCGGCGGTACGGGGGGAGGCGCCGGCCCCCGCGCCGCCGCCCGCACCTGCCGCGGCGACGCCCCCGGCGACCGCGCAGCCCGTGGCGCCCATCACCCCGCAGCAGGCGGCCGAGGTCCCGGCGGCGCCTGCCGCGGGCGGGCAGCGTCCCGGTGCCTGGCCCACCGCCGCCGCGCCGGAATCGGGCCGCCGCCCCGGTGGCTGGCCGACCGCTTCCGCCCCCGGCCAGTCGCCGGTCCCGCAGGCCGCGGCAGCCCCCGCCCCGGCGCAGGCCGCACCCGCGGCAGCGGTGCCCGCCGCCGAGCCGGGCCCCGGGATGACGCAGGGCGCCGGCCAGGTGCGGAACATGTGGCCGGACATCCTGGAAGCCGTGAAGAACCGCCGCCGGTTCACCTGGATCCTGCTCAGCCAGAACGCCCAGGTCACCGGCTTCGACGGCACCACCCTCCAAATCGGCTTCCTGAACGCGGGCGCGCGCGACAACTTCGCGAGCAGCGGAAGCGAGGAGGTGCTGAGGCAGGCCCTCGCCGAGCGGTTCAACGCACAGTGGAAGATCGAGGCGATCGTCGACCCGTCGGGCGGGGCGGGCGCGCCCCCGCAGACCGGGGGCGGCCGTCCCTCCACCGCCCCGCCGCCACCGCAGCGGCCGGCTCCCGCACCCCAGCAGAGTTACGAACCCCGGCCCGCACCGGCCCCGCATCAGCAGCCGAATGCCGCACCCGCCGCGGAGCCCGCACCGCAGTCGTACGCCGCGCCCGAGCCCCCGCGCCCGGTCGCTCCCGAGGACGACACCCCCGAGGCCGACGACCCGGATCTCGTCGACTCGGCGCTCTCCGGGCACGACCTCATCGTCCGCGAACTGGGCGCCACGGTCGTGGAGGAGTTCACCAACGAGTAGCAACGAGCAGCAACGAGCAGCAACGAGCAGCGACGAGCAGCGACGAGTGGTTCGGACGCCGTCGGCCGGGCACGAGCCCGCACCGGACGGCCGGGGTGCTCGGAAGTGTCCACGGAGCGGCCGTCCGTCGAGGCCGTCGTGGACCGGCGGCTAGGCTGCACCTCGTGAAGGTCCTCGTCATCGGCGGCGGCGCCCGCGAACACGCCCTGTGCCGCTCTCTCTCCCTCGACCCCGACGTCACCGCTCTGTACTGCGCTCCCGGCAACGCCGGAATCGCGGAGGTGGCCGAACTGCACCCGGTCGACGCTCTCGACGGCGACGCCGTCGCGCGCCTCGCCACCGA
The DNA here is from genome assembly GCF_043080425.1 of Streptomyces sp. NPDC015032. NCBI lineage: Bacteria > Bacillati > Actinomycetota > Actinomycetes > Kitasatosporales > Streptomycetaceae > Streptomyces > Streptomyces sp. NPDC015032. The sequence continues at coordinate 10,887 of NZ_JBIBVN010000034.1, forward strand.
CCTGGGCGCCGAACTGGTGGTCGTCGGCCCGGAGGCGCCGCTCGTCGCCGGGGTCGCCGACGCCGTGCGCGCCGCGGGCATCCCCTGCTTCGGCCCCTCCGGCGAGGCGGCCCGGCTGGAGGGCTCCAAGGCGTTCGCCAAGGACGTGATGGCCGGAGCCGGTGTCCCGACCGCCCGCAGCTATGTCTGCACCACGCCCGCCGAGATCGACTCCGCCCTCGATGCCTTCGGCGCCCCGTACGTCGTCAAGGACGACGGCCTTGCCGCAGGAAAGGGCGTCGTCGTCACCGACGACGTCGAGGCGGCCCGTGCCCACGCGCTGGCCTGCGATCGCGTGGTCATCGAGGAGTTCCTCGACGGCCCCGAGGTCAGCCTCTTCGCGATCACGGACGGCACCACCGTGGTGCCGCTCCAGCCCGCGCAGGACTTCAAGCGTGCCCTGGACGACGACGAGGGTCCGAACACCGGTGGCATGGGCGCGTACTCCCCGCTCCCGTGGGCCGGCCCCAAGCTGGTCGACGAGGTCATGGAGTCGGTGCTCCAGCCGACCGTCGACGAGCTCCGTCGCCGCGGCACGCCGTTCTCCGGGCTGCTGTACGCGGGCCTCGCGATCACTTCGCGCGGCGTGCGGGTGATCGAGTTCAACGCCCGTTTCGGCGACCCCGAGACCCAGGTGGTCCTGGCCCGTCTGAAAACCCCGCTGGCCGGTGTCCTGCTGGGCTCCGCCAACGGCACCCTCGATGAGCTGCCGCCGCTCACCTGGCGCGACGAGGCCGCCGTCACCGTGGTCGTCGCCTCGCACAACTACCCGGGTACGCCGCGGACGGGCGACCCGATCGAAGGGCTCGACGACGTGGCGGCGAAGGATGCCCCGCATGCGTACGTCCTGCACGCCGGTACCGGACGGGACGGCGACACGATCGTCAGCGCGGGCGGCCGGGTGCTGTCCGTGACCGCGACCGGCAAGGACCTCGCCGCCGCCCGTGAGCGGGCCTACACAGCGGTGTCCCGGATCCGGCTCGACGGCTCGCAGTTCCGTACGGACATCGCCCAGAAGGCCGCGGAGGCCTGAGCCCGAGCGCGCCGGGTCCGGGCCGGAGAGCCTGGATCCGGATGCCTCCGGGACTGGGAGTCCGGGCCCGGCCGGGACAGCCCGGGACAGCCCGGGACCCGACACTTGGAAACCGGACCTGCCGGGGCCGGGCGCGAAAGCCCGGGACCGGATGCCGACACCCGCTGACGCGCCCTTGCCCCAAGGACGGCGGCGCGCCAGCACCTTTGCCCAAAGCCATTCCATCGAGTGACGGCTGAGCCATCCGGATGACGCCCGCCGAGGCCCCAACTAGGGTGCGGCGCGGGTATTCCGGCACTTGGCCCACTGGCATTGCGATGTCAGTGACGGGTGCCACAGTGGGGGAGTGAACAACACCGCTGCGGGGGCAGAGGGGGTGACGTCCGGACGTGTCCGATACCGGTGCAAGTGAGGAGCTGGGTGCGCAGAGTGCGCGCGCCCGAGCTCTTGCTCTGCTGCGCATCCGCGGCAGAGCGACCGCCGCGGCCATCCTGCCCGCGGCGGTCGCTGTCGTGCTGCTCGTCGCCGGCGCAGAGGGTTTGGCCGTCGGCAGCGGCTGGGACACGGCACGCTGGGCCGTGACGGCCTGTGCGGTCGTCGTGCTCCTGCTCGCCGCGGTGGTCGCGCTGGCGATCGTACGGGCGAGGCCGGCGGTGAGCCCGACCGTTCCGCTCGCCGAGGAAGCCGCTCCCGATCTCTACCGTCTGGTCAGGGACCTCGCCGACCGGCTCGGAGTTCCCGCGCCCTCGGCGATAGCCCTCACGCCCGACTGCGACAGCTGGCTGGAGGACCGCACACATCCCTCCGCACAGCCCGTGGCAGGCCCCGGAGCGGGTCGAGGGGCGTGGCAGGCGGGCCGGTCCCGCCGCCGGGCCCAGGCGGCTCCCGTGCTGGTCATCGGTTCGCCGTTCCTGTGGTGGATGCGGGTCGCGGAGCTACGGGCGGTGCTCGCCCCGGTCGTCGCCGGCACGGGCTCCTCCGCGCATCCCGATATAGCCGCGGCGCGCCGTTTCGTACGGGGGCTGGACGGAGCGGTCGCCGATGCGGCCGTGCCCGTTTCCGGTCCGCTGTCCGGGGTGCGCTCGGTGCCGCGCGTCTTCATCGGCTGGATCACCCGGCTGCTGCTGCGCAGCTGTCGCGGTCATGCCGCGGAGATGGAGCGGGGTGTCGCCGCCGCCGCGTCGGTCCGTGCACAGCGTGTGGACTACGGTCTGCGGATCGTCGCCCAGGAGCAGGTCGGCCTCGCCTACGCGGGCTGGGACCGGCTGCTGACCCGGGTCGCGCTGCCCGCCTGGCAGATGGGCCGCTGGCCGTCCCGGCTGGACGCGGGCGTCGTATCCGCCCTCACCGAGCTCTCCCGCCGCGACCGGCTCGCCGACGGATTTGCCTCGCGGCTGGGCGAACGCCCCGCCTGTGACCTTCTGGAGGAGCCCGGCGCGGCCGACGAGGCGGCGTCGCTGCTGGCGGCCCGGCTCTTCCACGGCGGCCCGGCGCAGTCCGGTCCCGACTGGTCGCCGGTCGACTGGCAGCAGTATCCGGAAGAAGTGGTCGACCGGAAGTGGCGCGCCGAGGCCGCCCGCCTGTTCCGTGTCCTCGATGTCCTCGACTCGATGGGTACGGCGCCCGCGCAGGCCACCGACGACCCCGGGCCCGGTTCCGGCAGGCCCGCGTTTCCTGCCGGCAACGACGCCGACCACATCGGCGGCACCGGCATCGAGCCTCTCGACGCCAAGGGGTTCGGCACCGATCCTCTCGGCACCGGCACCGGCACCGGCACCGGCACCGGCACCGGCATCGATATTGACGCCGCCGGCATCGACGCCGGATTGCCCACACTGGCCCGTGTCGTCGAGCATCTGGCGGGCCGGAGAGGCAGCGGCGAGGAGCTGGCGGCCCGGATCAGCGCCGTGGTGGCCCGCGAGGAGGCTGCGGCCCGACGGCCCCGCCCCGGCGGCACGTCCGGCCCGGCGGCCCCCGGCCCGGCGGCCGCCCACGGCGCCGCTCATGCGGGCGGGGACGTCCTGGACATCTGGGGCCCCGGCCCCCTCCCGCTTCAGCCGCCCCGTACGGGTACCGAACTGCTCGCCGACCACGTCGCGGCGATGGTGTGCTGTGCCGCCGTCGACACGGCGGGTGCGGCGCCCGGGCTCGACTGGCTCGACGGCCCCGCGTTGCTGGTCGACGGCGAGCGCCGGGCGGATCTGGGCGTCTCCGTCCTCAGCCTGGTCGAGGACGGGGACGCGGAACCGCTGCGTTCCTGGCTCGCGTCGGTCGGCGTGCGCACCGACAAACCCGTCCGTCTCGTCTGAACCACGAACCCGTCGGCGGACCCGACGACCGAGCCGGACCACAACATCCCCACCCTTGTCGCGGGCGACACGGCAAGGGGCTTTCACGCCTCAATACCCGGAAGGATACGTTCCGTTCACGTCAATTCGCGACGAACGGTGACGGACTGCATGCGTTATGTGATGTGCTGGGGATCGACGCTGACAGTCGACTCATCACTGTTGGCTCACCGATGACGCACGGCCGGAGATGGTCACTGGTCACATCGCCGTCGGCCGTCACCGGTGACGACCAGCTGTTGTCTCACTGTTGTTGTCCGGGGAGCCGAGGGAGGGAAGCGGTATGGGGGCGGAGCAGATTCGTCGATGGGAGTCGGGTGCCCTCGCGCACGCCGTCTCCGATCCCTTCGGCCAGGGCCCCCTGCCCTGGCTGCGCGGCAGTGAGAACTACTTCGACGACACCGGGCACGTCGTCCCCTGGTACGCGGACCCCACCCTGGCCCGCGCTTCCACCGACGGCGGCACGCATACGGCCGACGATGTGCACAACCAGATCAAGGGCTTCATCTCCACGGGAGCCGCGGCCCCCGGCGAGGCGGTCGACTTCCACATCACCGTGGACCCGCCCCAGCAGTTCTCCGTGGACATCTACCGCATCGGTCACTACGGGGGCGACGGCGCCGCCAAGATCACCACGAGCCCCCGGATCTCCGGCATCGTCCAGCCGGCCCCGCTCACCGCCGACCGCACGGTCTCCTGCCACCACTGGTGGCAGTCCTGGCGGCTGCAGATCCCCTCGTACTGGTCGATCGGCGCGTACGTCGCCGTGCTCACCACGGTCGACGGGCACCGCTCCCACATCCCGTTCACGGTCCGGGACGCGCACCCGGCCGATCTCCTGCTGGTCCTGCCGGACATCACCTGGCAGGCGTACAACCTCTACCCGGAGGACGGTCACACCGGCGCCAGCCTCTACCACGCCTGGGACGAGCAGGGCCGCCTTCTGGGCGAGGAGGACGCGGCGGTCACCGTCTCCTTCGACCGCCCGTACGCGGGCGCGGGCCTGCCTCTCCATGTCGGTCATGCCTACGACTTCATCCGTTGGGCCGAGCGCTACGGCTACGACATCGCATACGCGGACACCCGCGATCTGCACGCGGGCCGGATCGACCCGGGCTGTTACCGGGGCCTGATCTTCCCCGGCCACGACGAGTACTGGTCGGTGCCCATGCGCCACACCGTCGAACTCGCCCGCGACAGCGGCACCTCGCTCGTCTTCCTCTCCGCCAACACCATGTACTGGCAGGTGAGTCTCTCCCCGTCGCCGTCCGGCGTGCCGGACCGGCTGCTCACCTGCCGCAAGCGCCACGGCCCGGGAAAGCCCGCCCTCTGGCGCGAGATCGACCGCCCCGAGCAACAGCTCCTCGGTATCCAGTACGCGGGCCGGGTCCCCGATCCGCACCCACTGGTCGTACGGAACGCCGAACACTGGCTGTGGGACGCGACGGGTGCCCGTGAGGGCGATGAGATCGACGGCCTGGTCGCGGGCGAGGCCGACCGGTACTTCCCACGCACCGCACTCCCCGAGCACGAGAGCCGCATCCTGCTCGCCCACTCCCCGTACCTGGACAGCGAAGGGGTCAAGCGCCACCAGGAGACCTCCCTGTACCGGGCCCCGTCCGGCGCACTCGTCTTCGCCTCCGGCACCTTCGCCTGGTCCCCGGCCCTGGACCGCCCCGGCCACGTGGACCCCCGCATCCAGGGCGCCACCGCCAATCTCCTCGACCGCATCTGCAAGCGCGCCTGAAACGTCCCTGAGGCGCGCCACCCGAGGCGCCTTCGGGGCTCAGGCCAGAAGTGCCACCGGGGCCATGGCACTCGGCGCCACGGACGCCCGCGCTCCACTCCGCCGCACCCCGATACGGGAGAACGCACCCCGATACGGGAGAATCGGAACGACTCCTGGATCAACCTACGCGGAGGCAGCGTGTCCGGATTTGTAGAAAAGCCCGAGCCAGTGCAGGTCCCGGGGCTCACCCACCTCCACACCGGCAAGGTGCGCGACCTGTACCGGAACGAGGCGGGCGACCTCGTCATGGTCGCCAGCGACCGCATGTCCGCGTACGACTGGGTCCTGCCGACCGAGATCCCGGACAAGGGCCGGGTGCTCACCCGGCTCTCGCTGTGGTGGTTCGACCAGCTCAGCGATCTCGTGCCGAACCACGTCCTGTCCACGGAGCTCCCCGCCGGAGCCCCCGCGGACTGGGCCGGCCGCACGCTGATCTGCCGGTCCCTGCGGATGGTTCCGGTCGAGTGCGTCGCTCGCGGCTATCTCACCGGCTCCGGCCTCGTCGAGTACAACGAGTCCCGCACGGTCTGCGGCCTCGCGCTGCCCGAGGGGCTCGTCGACGGCTCCGAACTCCCGGCGCCGATCTTCACCCCCGCCACCAAGGCGGCCGTCGGGGATCACGACGAGAACGTGAGCTACGAGGAGGTGGCCCGCCAGGTCGGCGCGGAGACCGCCGCCCAGCTGCGCCGCACCACGCTGGACGTGTACAGCAGGGCCCGTGACATCGCGCGCGAGCGCGGGATCATCCTCGCCGACACGAAGTTCGAGTTCGGTTTCGCTCCCACGGCCGACGGCGGCGAGGAGCTGATCATCGCGGACGAGGTGCTGACTCCGGACTCCTCGCGCTTCTGGCCCGCCGCCACCTGGGAGCCGGGCAGGGCCCAGCCCAGTTACGACAAGCAGTTCGTGCGCGACTGGCTGACCTCCCCGGCCTCCGGCTGGGACCGCAGGAGCGAGCAGCCGCCCCCGGCACTGCCCCAGGAGATCGTGGACGCGACCCGGGCGAAGTACCTGGAGGCGTACGAACACCTCACCGGTATGCCTTGGCAGTAGGGCCTGCCCGCCGGGGCCGGACGGGCCCCGCTCCTGAAACACGAAGAAACCCCCGGCCGAAGGGCCGGGGGCTTCTTGCTGAACCGAGCGGACGACCAGGTTCGAACTGGCGACCTCAACCTTGGCAAGGTTGCGCTCTACCAACTGAGCTACGTCCGCAAGCGCCGAAGCGCGAGACCTACTATACCCATCCGCGCTCGCGTGCGAGACGTACTGCCGCATGCCGGTTCTCCGCCCCGAGCTTCGAGACGGCCGCCGAGAGGTAGTTCCGCACAGTTCCCTGCGACAGCGACGCCCGCTCCGCGATCTCCGCGATCGGTGCTCCGTCGGCCGCCAATTCCAGCACCTCGGCCTCGCGCGTGGTCAGCGGCGAGTCCCCGGCGGAGATCGCGTCGGCCGCCAACTCCGGGTCCACATAACGGTTTCCGGCATGCACGGTGCGGATGATCCCGGCCAGCTGCCGGGCGCTGACAGTCTTCGGCACGAAGGCCCGCACGCCTGCCGCGAGTGCCCGTTTCAGATGTCCCGGCCGGCCGTGACTCGTCACGATCATCGTCCGGCAGCCGGGCAGTTCGGCCCGCAGGGATGTGGCGACACTCACACCGTCGGCGCCCGGCATCTCCAGATCGAGGACCGCCACATCGGGGCGATGGGCCCGCGCCATGGCCAGCGCCTCCGGACCGGTCGCCGCCTCCGCGACCACCACGAGGTCGTCCTCCAGAGCGAGCAGCGCGGCCAGCGCGCCCCGGATCAGATGCTCGTCGTCGGCGAGCAGCACCCGTACCGCCGTCATCGTCGTTCCTCCTGAAGGGACGAGGGGGCCTGGGACGGCGGAGCCACCGGAAAGGCAGGGGCAGGGGTTGGAGCCATGGCGGGGCGTGCCAGCGGGATCGTGGCCGTCAGCCGGAACAGACCGTTCCCCGCCGGACCCGCGTCCAGTGAACCGTCGAGTGCCCGAAGCCGCTCCCGCAGCCCGGCCAGCCCGGAGCCGCCCGGTCCTGATTCGCCGGGTCCCGATTCGCCCGGTCCGGCGACGGCCGGCGGCGCCCCGTCGTTCTCCACGTCCAGCACCACCGCGTCCGCCGAAGCCCGGAGCCGGATGGTGCAGTGCCGCGGATCGCCGTGCCGCAGCACATTGGTCGCCGCCTCCCGCACCACCCAGCCGAGCGCCGCCTGCACCGGCGCGGGCAGTTCGCCGCCGCCGTCCCCCGCCACCTCGCACCCGATCCCGGCCGCCCGCAACACGCTGCGCGCGCCCACGAGTTCGGTGCTCAGATCGGCCTCCCGGTAGCCCCGCACGACATCGCGCACCTCCTGCTGGGAGGCGCGGGCGATGCGCATGACCTCGACCATCTGGTCAGCGGCCGCCGGTCTGCCGCGCTGGGCCAGTTCCACCGCCAGCTCGCTCTTCAGCGCGATCACGGCCAGGTTCCGGCCCAGGACGTCATGCATGTCCCGCCCGAACCGCAGCCGCTCCTCGGCGACCGCCAGCCGGGCCTGAAGATCCCGGGCCTCCTCGGCCTGCCACATCACGCCCAGGCTCCAGGCGCTGGGCCGTACCGAGATCAGGACGAGCACGCAGCCGAAGAGCGAAGTCGGCACCACCCCGGCCAGTGTCCCGCCCCGCACTCCGACCGCGGCCAAGGCGCCGACGCTCAGCGCGGTGACGGAGAACGACTGGATCAGGAAGGTGCGGACCGGGACCAGCAGGGTCTGCGTTATCGCGAATGCCACCGGCGCGTTCATGGTCATGAGGAGCAGCCCGGGGTCGCTGATCCCGTCAACCCCGGCCATGGCCGCCAGCAAACCCAGGTTCACCAGCAGCAGCACCAGCGGCGGCAGCTGCCGCCGACGGGGGAAGACCGCGGTGCCGAGGTAGTGGGTGTACGACAGTGCCACGTTGCGGTTGCTCAGCAGACACTGCGCAAGACCGACGAGCAGCAGTGCCAAGCCCAGCGCGATCGGCAGCGGCGTATGGCGGATGTCCGACCTGAAGGGGGCCAGCTGCCACGACAGGGTGAAGAGCCAGGGCATCACCGAGAGAGTCAGCCGCGAGTACAGATCGATCCGCTCCAGTTTGCTGCGCTTCTGCCAGCTGCGGCGCCAGCCCCGTACGAGCACCGACACGGCACGTCCCTCCTCAGCGTCGCGGGTCCCAGCGGAACCAACGGTGCACAGCAAACACGGCGAATGCGGTCCAGGCCAGTCCCGTCAGGGCGGCCACGAGCAGGTCGGAGCCCTCGGCACCGCCCAGCCAGCCCGTCCGCACGAGTGTCATCACCCCGGTCACCGGCAGCAGCTCGCACACCGACGCCATCGGGTCGGGCATGATCTCCAGCGGCACGAAGAGCCCTGAGCCCATCATCGAGATGAAGAACAGCGGGAGGGTGGTGAGCTGCGACGTCTGCACGGTGCGGGTCACCGCGGAGGTGGCCGCGGCCAGTGCCGCCAGCAGCACCAGACCCAGCAGCAGGCCCGCCAGGAGCAGTTCGGGCCGCTGCGGCGCGGCGAGGCCGAAGAAGGCCGTCCCCGCCACCACGATCACCGCGGTCTGCGCCAGAGCCAGCGCGACCGACGGCAGGGCGGTCCCTATGAGGATCTCCCGGTCGGTGACCTCACCGGTACGCAGCCGCTTCAGGACCAGGTCCTCGCGCCGCGCCACATAGGCCGAGACCAGGTTCATGTAGACGGCCTGGATCAGCACGATACCGATGCCGCCGGTGAGCGCCGCCGCGGCGACGGACAGGCCGGTCCCGTCGAGAACGGACGGCTTCAGCGTCGACTTCATCGCCAGAACCATGGCGGCGGGCATCAACAGCGCGACGAATATCGCCGTCCGGTTGCGCGCGAGCAGGGAGACCTCGGCGCGCCCGAGGGCGGTCAGCCGGCCCCGGCACGTCGTGCCGGCCGCCGTAGTCGTGCCAGCCGTGCCGGTCGTGCTGGTCGTCGTGGTCGTTTTCACGCAGCCACCTTCTCCGTCTCCGCCGCGCTCTGCGCGATATCGAGAAACGCCTCTTCGAGCGAGGCGGACCGGGCATCGAGCCCGAGCAGTTGCACGCCCGACTCCCGCGCCCAGAGCAGCAGTTCGGTCAGTGAGTCCTGCAGCCGCCGCGTACGGATCTCGATCCGGCTGCCGTCGGCCGCGGCGGGCAGCGACAGCGGAAGCCGCGCCGCCGGTACTCCCTCGGGCAGTTCGAACCGGATGCGGGCGGGGCGGGCCGCCGTCACCTCGTCGGTGGTGCCCGCCGTCACGATCCGCCCCCTGTGCATGATCGCCAGCCGGTCGGCGAGCGTCTCGGCCTCCTCCAGGTAGTGCGTGGTGAGCAGGACGGTGAGGCCGTCGTCGCGCAAGCGCCGTACCAACTCCCAGGTGTCGCGACGCCCTTCGGCGTCGAGCCCGGTGGTCGGCTCGTCCAGGAACAGCACTTCGGGCCGGCCGAGCAGGGCCAGCGCGAGGTCGAGGCGGCGCCGTTCGCCGCCGGAGAGCTGTTTGACCCGTACGTGCGCCCGGTGGGAGAGCCCGACCAGATCCAGTGCTTCGCCGGTCGGCCGGGCGCCACTGGTGCAGCCCGCCCACATCCGTACGGTCTCGGTGACCGTCAGCTCCGACGGGAAGCCGCCCTCCTGGAGCATCACTCCGATCCGGGGCCGGACGGCGGCACGTTCGCGGTACGGGTCGTGGCCGAGCACCCGCACCGTGCCGCCGTCGGGCCGGGCCAGGCCCTCCAGCAGTTCGACGGTGGAGGTCTTTCCGGCGCCGTTCGTGCCGAGCAGCGCGAAGAGTTCACCGCGCGCCACGGAGAAGGAGACACCGCTCACGGCCGTGAAGCCGCCGGCATAGCACCGCCGTACATCGCTCGCCTCGATCACGGAGTCGGTGCGGGGACCGGTCACGGAACCTGCTGTGATGTCCGCCACGGCGCCGCCCGCTCGGTTGCTGGGAATGTCCTCGCTGGTCATACCTACAGGTTTCCGCCGGGTCGTCGCAGTGAGCAGTGCGAGCTGTCACCACTGCTCATGACAAACGTCATGAGCGCGCGGGCAAGGGACCACGAGGCGGAGAACAGGGTCCGGAAATACGACGAAGGCCCTGGTCGATATCGACCAGGGCCTTCTGACAAACCGATCAAGAGCGGACGACGAGATTCGAACTCGCGACCCTCACCTTGGCAAGGTGATGCTCTACCAACTGAGCCACGTCCGCATTGCTGCCGCCTATTGTACCCCGTGTAAGGAGATCTGTTGAGCGGTGCGAGCACTACTCTACCCGATTCACCGAAGTGGTCGTCGAGAGTGATGCAGAGCGGGTGACAGGAATTGCACACTGCGCCTTCCCCCTGGAAGGGGGATATTCTACTACTGAACTACACCCGCACGCTGCGTGGGGTTCGGCTTTTCGGCCTTGCCCCTCGGCGTGCTCCAGACTTTAGCCGACCTGCGGGGGTGTAGCGCAAGTCGGTGGCCGCAGGGTGTCGTCGAGGCGTGCGCCGGAGCGTTCGCGGCGCACGACCGTGAATGCTCCGGCGGCCCGTCGGCGTGCCCTCGGGGGCCGGAGCCTCAACTGGCTTCGCGGAACGCCTCGTAGACCTTCTTGGGGATCCGGCCGCGAGCCGGCACCTCCATCCCGTGGGAGTGGGCCCAGGCGCGCACGGCCGCCGGGTCGGGTGCGAGTGAGGTGTGCCGGTACGAAGCGGGGGTCCTGCCGCGCTTACTGGCATTTGTCTGCTTTCGACCCGCGGTCACGTACGGGGCCAGAGCCTTGCGCAGTTTCTTTGCATTGGACTGGTTGAGGTCGATCTCGTACGACTTCCCGTCCAGGGCGAAGGTGACCGTTTCCGTCGCTGCTCCCCCGTCGATGTCGTCGAAGAGGGTGACCACTACGCGCTGAGCCACGGATATCGGTCCTTTCCTACGGCATCGGCGCGTCTGGCATGCGCTGATGCCGGCCTTCCGGCTGTCAGGCGGATGTGGGCGGATGTGAGTCGACCGGTGTCGACTGTTTAGGGGCAATTCTGCATTCCCCGGTAATCATTTGTACAGCGGTGGGTGCCGCATTGTGAAGCCCATCCAATTAACTCCGCGTGTCAGCCTTCTATGTGTGGCCCCGGTGAGGATTTTTTTTGCAGGACTTTCCTCAGGTGTTGTCGCGGTCGATATCTGGGCGTGATCAACGGCTCTCCTTATCTACTCGCGTAGAATTTCTGGCCAGGTACGCTGAGGGGACCTGCGGGGGTCTGGGGAACCCCCCGGAGAAACAGCCGCACCACACCACCACCGGGAGTGCCAGTGGCACGCGTCGTAGTCGACGTCATGCTCAAGCCCGAGATCCTCGACCCGCAGGGACAGGCGGTGCAGCGCGCACTGCCCCGTCTCGGCTTCGAGGGAATCGCGGACGTACGTCAGGGAAAGCGTTTCGAGCTGGAGGTCGAGGGGCCGGTCGACGACGCCGCCCTCGGTCGCATTCACGAGATGGCCGAGACTTTCCTCGCCAACACCGTCATCGAGGACTTCACCGTGAAGGTGGAGAAGGCCGAGGAGTCGAAGTGACTGCTCGTATCGGAGTCGTCACCTTTCCCGGCACGCTCGACGACAAGGACAGCCTGAGGGCCGTACGGGTCGCGGGCGCCGAGCCCGTATCGCTGTGGCACCGCGACAAGGACCTGCACCAGGTCGACGCGGTCATCCTGGCGGGTGGCTTCTCCTACGGCGACTACCTGCGGGCCGGAGCCATCTCCCGCTTCTCGCCGGTCATGGAGACGATCATCGAGAACGCGCGGGCGGGGATGCCGGTCCTCGGTATCTGCAACGGCTTCCAGATCCTGACCGAGGCACATCTGCTGCCCGGCGCGATGGTGCAGAACAACCACCTGCACTTCATCTGCCGCGATCAGAAGCTGCGCGTCGAGAACGCGGAGACCGCCTGGACCTCGGACTACTCCGCGGGCCAGGAGATCTCCGTACCGCTCAAGAACATGGACGGGCGTTACGTCGCCGACGAGTGCGTGCTCGACGAGCTGGAGGCGGAGGGCCGGGTCGCCTTCCGCTACCTGGACATGAACCCCAACGGCTCGCTGCGCGACATCGCCGGCATCACCAACGCCGCGGGCAATGTCGTCGGTCTGATGCCGCACCCGGAGCACGCCGTGGAGCCGCTGATCGGCACCGGTCGTACCGACGGTCTCGGTTTCTTCACCTCGATCATCAAGAAGCTGGTCAACGCATGAGCCTGGACACGGTCAAGCACGCGGCCGAAACCCCGGACACCGCGCAGCCCTGGAAGGAGCTCGGCCTCAAGGAGGACGAGTACGCCCGGATCCGCGAGATCCTGGGCCGCCGTCCCACCGGCGCCGAGCTCGCCATGTATTCCGTGATGTGGTCCGAGCACTGCTCCTACAAGAGCAGTAAGGTCCACCTCAAGCAGTTCGGCGAGAAGGTTCCCGCCAACGACGCGATGCTCGTCGGCATCGGCGAGAACGCCGGTGTGGTCGATGTCGGCCAGGGTTACGCCGTCACCTTCAAGGTCGAGTCGCACAACCACCCCTCGTACATCGAGCCCTACCAGGGCGCGGCGACCGGCGTCGGCGGCATCGTCCGCGACATCCTCGCCATGGGGGCACGCCCGGTCGCGGTCGTGGACCCGTTGCGCTTCGGTGCGGCCGACCACCCCGACACCAAGCGCGTCCTGCCGGGCGTCGTCGCGGGGATCGGCGGCTACGGCAACTGCCTGGGCCTGCCGAACATCGGCGGCGAGGTCGTCTTCGACGCCTGCTACCAGGGCAACCCGCTGGTCAACGCCGGCTGCATCGGCGTGATGAAGCACGAGGACATCCACCTGGCCAAGGCCTCGGGCCCCGGCAACAAGGTGATCCTGTACGGCGCCCGCACCGGCGGCGACGGCATCGGCGGCGTCTCGGTGCTGGCCTCGGAGACCTTCGAGTCGACCGGCCCGGCCAAGCGCCCTGCCGTCCAGGTCGGCGACCCGTTCCAGGAGAAGCTCCTCATCGAGTGCACCCTGGAGATCTTCAAGGAGAAGCTCGTCGCGGGCATCCAGGACCTCGGCGGCGCCGGGCTCTCCTGTGCCACGTCCGAGCTGGCCTCCGCGGGTTCCGGCGGCATGCGCGTCGAGCTGGACACCGTGCCGCTGCGCGACTCCTCCCTCTCGCCCGAGGAAATCCTCATGAGCGAGTCCCAGGAGCGCATGTGCGCGATCGTCGAGCCGCAGCACGTCGGGCGTTTCATGGAGATCTGCGAGAAGTGGGACGTCATCGCCACCGTCATCGGTGAGGTGACCGAGGGCTCCCAGCTGGAGATCTTCTGGCACGGCGAGCAGATCGTGGACGTACCGCCGCGGTCCGTCGCCCACGAGGGCCCGACGTACCACCGCCCGTTCGCCCGCCCGTCCTGGCAGGACGCGCTGCAGGCCGACGACGCGGGCAAGCTGGCCCGTCCGGCGAACGGCGCCGAGCTGCGCGAGCAGGTCCTCAGGCTGGTCGCCTCGCCGAACCAGGCGTCGAAGTCCTGGATCACGGACCAGTACGACCGGTTCGTGCAGGGCAACACCGTGCTGGCGATGCCCGAGGACGCCGGCATGGTCCGGATCGACGAGAAGTCGAACCTGGGCGTGGCCATGGCGACCGACGGCAACGGCCGGTACGCCAAGCTCGACCCGTACACCGGTGCGCAGCTCGCGCTGGCGGAGTCGTACCGCAATGTTGCCGCCTCCGGTGCCAAGCCGCTCGCGATCTCGGACTGCCTGAATTTCGGTTCGCCCGAGGACCCGGACGTCATGTGGCAGTTCGCCGAGGCCACCCGCGGCCTCGCGGACGGCTGCCTGGAGCTGGGCACCCCGGTCACCGGCGGCAACGTGTCGCTGTACAACCAGACCGGTGAGACGGCGATTCACCCGACGCCGGTCGTGGCCGTGCTCGGTGTGATCGACGACGTCACCCGGCGTACGCCGGTCGCCTTCGGGGAGGAGGGCCAGCTCCTCTACCTGCTGGGCGACACGCGCGAGGAGTTCGGCGGCTCGGCCTGGTCCGAGGTCGTCCACGGCCACCTCGGCGGCATGCCGCCCGAGGTGGACCTGGGCCGCGAGAAGCTGCTCGGCGAGATCCTGATCTCGGCCTCCCGCGACGGCATGATCGACGCGGCGCACGACCTCTCCGACGGCGGTCTGATCCAGGCGGTCACCGAGTCCTGCCTGCGCGGCGGGAAGGGTGCCCGGCTGGTCGTGCCGGACGGTCTGGACGCGTTCACCTTCCTCTTCTCCGAGTCGGCGGGGCGCGCGGTCGTCTCCGTTCCGCGGAGCGAGGAGCTCCGCTTCAACGACATGTGCGGGGCGCGGGGTCTGCCCGTCGCCCGCATCGGTGTCGTGGACGGCGAGGAGATCGAGATCCAGGGCGAGTTCAGCATTCCGCTGAGCGAGCTGCGCACGGCGCACGAGGAGACCATTCCGGGTCTGCTCGCCTGACGCACTGCCGCTGTGGAGGACTGCCCCGCCCGGTTCCCGGGCGGGGCAGTCCTTGTTTGAAAAATATATCGAGTCAAGAATTAATATAGGCTCAATATTCATCCTGGTACAGTGAAGCCATGACTGAGGGGATGAGCCTGCGCGAGCGCAAGAAGCTCCAGACGCGACACCGTCTGCTGTCCGCGGCCACCGAACTCTTCGCCGCACGCGGCTTCGACAAGGTCTCGGTCGCCGAGATCGCCGAAGCGGCCGAGGTGTCGAAGATGACCGTCTTCAACTACTTCGCCGGCAAGGAGGACCTGGTCCTCGCTCCCATGGCGGAGCACATAGGCGATGTCGCGCGGGTGGTACGGGACAGGGCCCACGGCGAGTCCGCCACGGACGCCGTGCGGCGCCACTTCCTGGCAGCCATCGAGGCCCGTGACCCCTCCGTCGGAATGAGCGACGCACCGGTGGTGCTCGGGCTGCGCCGGCTGATCCAGGAGACCCCGTCGCTGCTCATCCGGGCCCACGCGTTCTCCATGCGCTCCTTCGACCTGCTCGCCGAAGTCCTGGTCGAGGAGGGGGAGGAGCCGTCCATCGTCCGGATCGCGGCCGCCCAGCTGATCGCCACCCGTAACTCCCTCATCTCCGCGAACCAGTTGCGGCTGCTCGCGGGGGAACCGGCGGACGCGGTCGCGCCGGGGGCCGCCGCACTCGCCGAGCGCGGCTTCGACCTGCTCGACAAGGGACTGGGCGACTTCGCCACCCGGCGCTGATCCCCAGTCCGATTCCCGGGGCTGAACCTCAGGCCGATTCCCGGGGCTGATCCATGGCGCTGATTCCCGGCGTCGATTTCCGACGGGGCGGCCGGGCTCCGGGCCGGGCCCCGAAGCCCGGCCCGGCCACGTCCGGCCGAGGTCCGCCGGACACCCCTGCGGCCCCTGGACCCTGCCGCCGTCCCCATTAGGCTCCTGGACCATGCCGCCGTCCCAGAAACGAGCCCGACGCTACGACCCGGTCAGGACCCGCGCCGCGGTCCTGGCGCAGTTCGCCCACGTCCGGGAAGCCGTCCGCGTACTGACGCCCGAGCAGCTCGTGCTGCCGACCCGGCTCGGGGACTGGACCGTGCGCGAACTGGCCGTCCATCTGGCGATGGGGCTCTCGCACGTCACCCGTGGTCTCGAGCTGCCCGAACCGGCCCCGGCCAAGCCCGACCTGACGCTTCTCGCATGGCCGTTCTCGACCGCCGACCGGGCCGCCCGCATCGCCGAGGACACCATGGCCACGGCCGCGGGCCATCCCGATCCGGACGCGCTCTACGCGGAGGTCGCCGGGCAGTTCGAGGCGCTGGTGCCCGGCGACCCCGGGGACCGGCTGCTGCCGACCCGGGCCGGCACGATGCGGCTGGCCGACTTCCTGGTCACCCGTACCGTCGAACTCGTTGTGCACACCGACGATCTGAACGAGGCGGCCGGTCTCGACATCCCGTACGACCGGCAGGCCCTCGCCGCCTGTACCCGGCTGCTCGCCGACGCCCTCGCGGAGAAGGCGCCGGGCGGCTCGGTCGAGGTGCGCGTCCCGCCGTTTGCCGTCGTCCAGTGTGTCCAGGGCCCCAAGCACACCCGCGGTACGCCGCCCAATGTCGTCGAGACCGATCCGCTCACCTGGATCCGGCTCGCGACCGGGCGCACGGAGTGGGCGTCGGCCCTCGACGCGGCGAAAGTCGGCGCCAGCGGTGAGCGGGCCGATCTCGCCGCGCTGCTGCCCCTGATGGGCTGAGAGCCTGTCGGGTGACCTCTGATCGGGCGGCCACGCCCTGGCACGCACGCTTCCCGCGTTGCCGAAATGCCCAAGTAGCTCCTTCCCCAAGCTCTCAGCTTCGTTCGAGCAGGGGAGACCTCAACCGAGGACATCCCGGCGCGCCTTGGAATCGCACGCACCAGACCGCGTCCGCTACCCGATCGAAGGTCACCCGACAGGCTCTGAGACGGCCGCGCGCACGGGCCCAGCGCCGCGGGCGGCCCGGCCGGCGGCGCCGGCTCCGCGGTGGCCCGGTCGGCCCGTCGGCCCGTCGGCCCGTCGGCTCTCCACGGCCCGCGGCCCCCGGAACC
This sequence comes from Streptomyces sp. NPDC015032, assembly GCF_043080425.1. Taxonomy (NCBI): domain Bacteria; kingdom Bacillati; phylum Actinomycetota; class Actinomycetes; order Kitasatosporales; family Streptomycetaceae; genus Streptomyces; species Streptomyces sp. NPDC015032. Next base: position 27,712 of record NZ_JBIBVN010000034.1, read on the forward strand.
GTTCCGCCGCATCCCCCTGAGAGGCACGCGAACCAGGCTCTCCGGTGTGAGGCTCGCCACGAAACGGGCGTTCGGCCGGATGTCGCGCCGGAGCACCGATCGCCTCACTGAGCGCCACGGTCCGCCCCGGCGACCGCTGCCCACCAAGTGGCCGGAACTAGCCGGTAACCGGCCGCTGGTCCGGGCGTCCGCCGCCCTGTGGCCGTTCCGGCCCCCGCCCCGCGCCCCGTCGGCACCTCGGGCACGATCACTCCCAGTAACCAACCGGACGGGCCTTCGAACCACCCCTGGGAGCGCTTCCATGGTGCTCGGGCCGGGCATCCCGAATTCGGACCAGTGGTCGATCTCGCCTACACTCGGTGGCGTGCCCCGTGGTGATGGACGACTCAACCACGACCTGCTCCCCGGAGAGAAAGGCCCCCAGGACGCTTGCGGCGTCTTCGGTGTCTGGGCTCCGGGTGAAGAGGTCGCCAAGCTCACCTATTTCGGACTGTATGCCCTGCAGCACCGTGGACAGGAGTCCGCGGGCATCGCAGTGAGCAACGGGTCCCAGATCCTGGTCTTCAAGGACATGGGACTGGTCTCGCAGGTCTTCGACGAAACGTCTCTGGGATCTCTCCAGGGCCATATCGCGGTCGGTCATGCCCGCTACTCCACCACCGGTGCCTCGGTGTGGGAGAACGCGCAGCCGACGTTCCGTGCGACCGCGCACGGCTCGATCGCCCTGGGACACAACGGGAACCTGGTCAATACGGCCCAGCTCGCCGAGATGGTCGCCGACCTTCCCCGCAAGGACGGCCGCGCCACCCAGGTCGCCGCGACGAACGACACCGATCTGGTGACGGCGCTGCTCGCCGGCCAGACCGACGACGACGGCAAGCCTCTCACCATCGAGGAGGCCGCGCCGAAGGTGCTCCCCGAGGTGAAGGGCGCCTTCTCCCTCGTCTTCATGGATGAGCACACCCTCTACGCCGCCCGTGACCCGCAGGGCATCCGCCCGCTGGTTCTCGGCCGTCTGGAGCGTGGCTGGGTGGTGGCCTCCGAGTCCGCCGCCCTCGACATCTGCGGCGCCAGCTTCGTCCGCGAGATCGAGCCGGGTGAGCTCGTCGCCATCGACGAGAACGGACTGCGCACCTCGCGCTTCGCGGAAGCGAAGCCCAAGGGCTGTGTCTTCGAGTACGTCTATCTGGCCCGCCCCGACACCGACATCGCCGGGCGCAACGTCTACCTCTCGCGGGTGGAGATGGGCCGCAAGCTGGCCGCCGAGGCCCCCGTCGAGGCCGATCTCGTCATAGCGACACCGGAGTCCGGCACCCCCGCCGCCATCGGTTACGCGGAGGCCAGCGGCATTCCGTTCGGTGCCGGTCTGGTCAAGAACGCCTACGTCGGCCGGACCTTCATCCAGCCGTCCCAGACCATTCGCCAGCTGGGCATCCGTCTCAAGCTGAACCCGCTCAAGGAAGTCATCAAGGGCAAGCGTCTGGTGGTTGTCGACGACTCGATCGTCCGCGGCAACACCCAGCGGGCACTGGTCCGGATGCTCCGCGAGGCCGGGGCCGCCGAGATCCACATCCGGATCTCGTCACCGCCGGTGAAGTGGCCCTGCTTCTTCGGTATCGACTTCGCGACCCGCGCCGAGCTGATCGCCAACGGCATGTCGGTCGACGAGATCTGCACGTCGATGGGTGCCGACTCGCTCGCGTACATCTCCCTCGACGCGATGATCGAGGCGACGACGATCGCCAAGCCGAACCTCTGCCGCGCCTGCTTCGACGGTGAGTACCCGATGGAGCTGCCGGACCCGGAGCTGCTCGGCAAGCAGCTGCTGGAGACCGAGCTGGCGGCAGGCCCCGCGGCGACCGCCGCGTCCGACGCGCTGCGTCGACCGTGACGGCCCAGCCGTACACCTCTGGCCACCAGCCCCGTATCTCCACACGAAAGATCCCAGGCAATGTCTGAGACAACAGGTGCTTCCTACGCGGCAGCGGGCGTCGACATCGAGGCCGGCGACCGTGCCGTCGAGCTGATGAAGGAGTGGGTGAAGAAGACGCAGCGCCCCGAGGTCGCGGGCCTCGGCGGCCTGGGCGGTTTCGCCGGACTCTTCGACGCCTCGGCCCTCAAGCGTTACGAGCGTCCGCTGCTCGCCTCCGCCACCGACGGCGTCGGCACAAAGGTCGACCTCGCCCGGAAGATGGGCGTGTACGACACCATCGGCCACGACCTCGTCGGCATGGTCGTCGACGACCTGGTCGTCTGCGGCGCCGAGCCGCTCTTCATGACCGACTACATCTGTGTCGGCAAGGTGCACCCCGAGCGTGTCGCGGCCATCGTGAAGGGCATCGCCGAAGGCTGCGTCCTCGCGGGCTGTTCCCTGGTCGGCGGCGAGACCGCCGAGCACCCGGGCCTCCTCGGTCCGGACGACTTCGATGTCGCGGGCGCCGGTACGGGCGTGGTCGAGGCCGACCGTCTGCTCGGCCCGGAACGTATCCGCAAGGGTGACGCGTTGATCGCCATGGCGTCGTCCGGCCTTCACTCCAACGGGTACTCGCTCGTCCGGCACGTGGTCTTCGACCGGGCCGGCTGGGCGCTGGACCGCGAGGTCGAGGAGTTCGGCCGGACGCTCGGCGAAGAGCTCCTGGAACCCACCAGGATCTACTCGCTGGACTGCCTGGCCCTCACCCGTACGACCGAGGTGCACGGCTTCAGCCACGTCACCGGCGGCGGCCTGGCCAACAACCTGGCCCGGGTCATCCCGGACGGACTGCACGCCCGGGTCGACCGTTCCACCTGGACCCCCGGCGCGGTCTTCGACCTGGTCGGCAAGACCGGTCAGGTCGAGCAGCTGGAGCTGGAGAAGACGCTGAACATGGGCGTCGGCATGATCGCGATCGTCCCGGCCGAGTCCGTGGACGCGGCCCTGACGACGCTGGCCGACCGCGGGGTCGATTCCTGGGTCGCGGGCGAGATCACGGAACGCGGGTCGCACGTCTCGGGCGCGGAGCTGGTGGGCGGGTACGCCCGTTAAGGAGAAGGGCCACCGGGGACGCCCGGTGGCCGCTCCGGCCTGCGAAGTTCTCGATGCCTCGATCGCTGTTCCCGGTCGCCGCACGGGCGGGGTTCCGTTGCCCGGCGTGCGCCGGACGCCGTCGTCGACCGGCGGTTCAGGACAGACGGGTCCAGGGCAGGACGGCAACATCCGCCCGAGTGGCCCGGATCCGGAACGGGGTAGCACAGAACCCGGTCCGGGGCAGGCCCGGACCGGGTTGATGTGTCAGTGCGAGGTCAAGCGCCGCGGCGCTTGGACGACGGACCGGACTTGTCGTCCTCGTCCTCGTCCTCGTCGTCGTTGTACAGATCCGCGTACTGTGCGTACGGGTCATCTTCCTCGTTGTCGTCCTCGAACGGCTCTGCGTTCGGTGGCTGACTCGAAGGCGATGCGCCCAGCTCATTGGCCAGACGCGACAAGTCAGTCCCGCCGGTGCTGTACTTCAGCTGGCGGGCGACCTTGGTCTGCTTGGCCTTTGCCCGGCCGCGCCCCATGGCTCGACCCCCTCGGTGACGGGGCTCGACGGCCCCAGAGTCTTGACACGCGTTCATGTTTCAGGACGGACTCTCGGTAGAGAGACCGTGCCCGTAGGGCTTTAACGGTACCTGCTTCCGCGGCCATACGGTACGCCGCCCGCATCACGCACCCCGGAAGAGGACCGGCGAGAAGCCCCGTCCTCGCTGGTCAACTGCGATTTTAACCTCTTCTTGGCATGCGACCCGCCGACCGGCGTGAGTCTTGTCTCGTCGGTCGGCGGGTCGCAGGGGCCGCGCAACGGTGAGGGCATCGCGTGACGCCCGGTGACCGTCGGCTACGAAGCGGAGCGGCGCGCTTCGGCCATGCGCTGTTCGGCGATCCGGTCGGCCGCGGCCGCCGGCGGGATGCCGTCTTCCTTCGCACGTGCGAATATGGCCAGCGTGGTGTCGAAGATCTTCGACGCCTTGGCCTTGCACCGGTCGAAGTCGAAGCCGTGCAGCTCGTCGGCGACCTGGATGACGCCGCCCGCGTTCACCACGTAGTCGGGTGCGTACAGGATCGACCGGTCGGCGAGGTCCTTCTCGACGCCGGGGTGCGCGAGCTGGTTGTTGGCCGCGCCGCACACCACCTTTGCGGTGAGCGCCGGAACGGAGTCGTCGTTCAGCGCGCCGCCGAGCGCGCACGGGGCGTAGACGTCGAGCCCCTCGGTACGGATCAGCGCGTCGGTGTCCGCGGCGACGGCGACCTCGGGGTGCTTCCCGGTGATACGGCGGACGGACTCGTCCCGCACGTCCGTGATCACGACCTGCGCACCGTCCGAGAGCAGATGCTCGACCAGGTGGTGACCGACCTTGCCGACTCCGGCGACCCCCACTTTTCGGCCACGCAGTGTCGGGTCGCCCCAGAGGTGCTGGGCGGAGGCCCGCATGCCCTGGAAGACACCGAACGCGGTGAGGACCGAGGAGTCGCCGGCGCCACCGTTCTCGGGGGAGCGGCCGGTGGTCCAGCGGCACTCGCGGGCGACGACGTCCATGTCGGCGACGTAGGTGCCGACGTCGCAGGCGGTCACGTACCGGCCGCCGAGCGAGGCCACGAACCGGCCGTAGGCCAGCAGCAGTTCCGTCCTGCGAGCGCCCTCGAACTGTGCGGAGTCGCCGATGATGACGGCCTTGCCGCCGCCGTGGTCGAGACCGGCCATGGCGTTCTTGTAGGACATACCGCGCGACAGGTTCAGCGCATCCGCGACGGCCTCCTCCTCGGAGGCGTACGGATAGAAGCGGGTGCCGCCGAGGGCCGGGCCCAGAGCGGTGGAGTGGATGGCGATGACGGCCTTGAGGCCGCTGGCACGGTCCTGGCAGAGCACGACTTGCTCGTGGCCCCCCTGATCTGAGTGGAACAGGGTACGCAGCACATCGACAGGCACGCCGGTCACATCGGTCACTGTGGTGACTCCCAAGTACGAAGCGGCGGAAGACCCTCCTGAAGGTGGGGAGGGCCGTGGACCGGCAGGTACGGCCGGTCCGACTGGGCAAGAGCGTAAGTCCTACGCGGGCGTAGATCTGTTCCAGTGCCGAGGATCACCCCCCGGCGGAGTACGGGCATGACACGATTTGCTGCATGTCGGTGGTGTCTTCGGTGCTCGTCCCCTACGCGTCCTACCTCCGGGTGTACGAGCCGCTGGCCGCCTTCCCGGAGCCCGAGCGCGCCCACTGGGCCGGCTACGCCGGGCGTTCGAGCATTCCCACGGCCCAGGACGAACTGCGCCGCTCGCTGGCCGACTTGGTGGCCACGCCGCCGGTCGGTGTGCCGGTGCACGAGAGCGGGGACGCGTTCGTCGCGGAGGTGGACGGCGTGCTGTGCGTGTGTCCATGGCGGACCAGGCTGCGCGGCTGGCTGGCGCTGGACGAGCTGGTGGAGATGTTCCCGGGGCCGGTGCTCGACGCGGTGCTGCCGCCGGTGGTGCGCGGGCAGGCGGTCGCGGACCACGAGCGGTGGGCGGAGAGCAATCCGGACGCCAGGCCCTGGATCCTCACCTCCGTCTGGCAGGTCCCGGTGCGCTGGTTCGTGCTCTTCTGCGACGAGGAGCGGGAGTACGCGGAGGCGGGCGAGGGCGGTGAGCCGCCCGTGCTGCGCTACCGGACGCCGATGGTCCAGGCCCGGCGCCGGCTGGCCCGGACGCTGAAGACGCTGCGCGAGACCGTGGACGAAGGCCCGCTGACCGAGGGGCTCGTGGAGGTGGGGCGCTGGCTGGAGGAATTCCACCCCCGCGCTCTGGTCGAACTGGACTACGGCGGTCTGGTGCACGCGCTCCCGGCGGACCAGCTCGCCGGGGACCGGTCGGCCGCCGATGTGGCCGAGGGCGTCGCGGCGCTGCGGGCCGGCGACACGGAAGGGGCGAGTGAGGCGTACGGGCGGCTGGCGCAGCGCTGGCGGGCGGTAAGAGACCGTCAATTCGCGAACTGACGAGGCCCCGTCCGCGTCTGAACCTCTGGCCGGTGTGACGCGTACAAAGAGGCGGAAGGGTACCGCAGTGGCCGCAGGACCTACGTCCCGAACCGGGCCTTTGCCTCAAGCGTGATGGATAGCACTAACGGGGCCCTTGCGCCCTTCCCTACTCCTCGTGCCAAAATAGGACAAGGAGTCCGGGGAGGGCTCCATCCGTCTAACTGAGGGCGGATCGCTCAGCATTGCACGCTATGGGGGTCCGACGACTCCTGATCATTCTGTGACTGATCGTCACAGGGGTGTGACTGTCCGCTATGGCATGGTCCATCGGCTTCCGTCGCTGATGAACACCTGGGAGGGCAATTCCATCGGTTTGGCCGACGTGGCTGGACGGATGGTGTAGTTGTAGTGCCGAGGACAAGCCGTTCGTCCTATAACCGACTCGGCCCACGTCTGCCATTTCGGGCAACGTGGGTCAAGGTGCAGAATTTAGAGGAAAGAACCGAGATGGTTCGGTTCTCCCGAGGAGGCCGCTCATGACCGCTCGCACCCCTGATGCCGAGCCGCTGCTGACCCCGGCTGAGGTTGCCACGATGTTCCGCGTGGACCCGAAGACGGTGACCCGCTGGGCCAAGGCGGGCAAGCTCACGTCCATCCGCACGCTCGGTGGACATCGCCGGTACCGCGAGGCAGAGGTCCGCGCACTGCTTGCGGGTATTCCGCAGCAGCGCAGCGAGGCCTGACACACCCCTGTCGCCGCACCACAACCGGGTATTCGGGTCCCCCAACCCGTACAAGCCCGCCCATAGCTCCACATGACGGGCGCCCGCCCCAACGGGCGCCATACCTGTGCCATGGGTGCGTCATTCGATCGCGCTGGACTCCGCCGGGTCCAGCGCGGTCTTTTTTTGTGCCCTCACGGCCCCGAACCCTCGCCGCCGCGGGTTCTTCGCGGCCGCCCCGGGGTCTTCGCCGTCGTTCTGCGGCCTCGGAACCCGTGCCCCGCGAAGCGGCTCCGGCGCCGTTGGAAACCGGGCGTCCGGTTGGCTCCGGGCGGAGTGCCGCGCGGGCTTGAGCGGGTCTGTGCGGGACTGTTCCCGACCGCCCCGGGGAGGCCGGGCCGTGACGGTATGGAAGGTTCCGCGGTGACCCCGTCCGAGTGGTGCAATTGCACATATTAAATTCACTAGTTGTAGGAAGGGCGTAAGGTCACCCCTCGGCAAAACTCATGCAGTGACTCCCGTCACAGTGCATGAGTCTTGTCAGGGGCGAGCCTGCCACTTTCGGGAAGCGGGTCGCTCCGCCATTGGTCACCCGGTCGAGGGACTTTCGTCCTGGGCTTCCGAGGCGCCGTCCCCGCGCCGCGTGTACGGCTCCGGCGGATCGGGTGGCGGGTCGGGCGGGGGAGGGGTCCGGGAGGCCGTCAGGGGCTCCGTGGCGAGCCGCAGGAGCCGATGGCAGACCGCGCAGTGGCGAGTGAGGTGGCGGAAGCCGGAAGCGGCCGCCAGATGGGCGCGCAGAAGCGCGCGGGTCTCGTGTCCGGCCGATGTCGTCATGCGCGCCACCTCCCGGTGGACCACCGCCCCGCGCAGAGGAACAGGGGCAGCCCTGCTGCCTGAGTACTCGTCGGCAGTTGCCGGAGTCAAGACGCGCGAAAGCCCGGATCCAGAAGGATCCGGGCTTTCGATACTGCGGTCCTGACGGGATTTGAACCCGCGGCCTCCACCTTGACAGGGTGGCGAGCACTCCAAACTGCTCCACAGGACCAGGTTTTCGCTGCTGCCTTGCGGCTGGCTGCGAAGACAGACTGTACAGCAGGTCAGAGGGTCCGGTCGACCTCACCGAAGGTGGTGACTCCGTTACGGTCCGGGCCTTTGGCCCGTGCGCCTCCGGCACGGACCGCGCACAGCTACGGCCCGGGCCGTCTCACGGGGCCGCCGCGTCGATCGCCTTCATGATCCGCTTGTCCGAGACGGGGTAGGCCGTCCCCAGGGCGTGGGCGAAATAGCTGACCCGGAGCTCCTCGATCATCCAGCGGATGTCCAGGACCTCCTGCGGCACGGGCCTGCCCTGCGGCATCTGTTCGAGCAGCCAGGCGTACTCGTCCTGCATCTCGTGGGCCTTCTCCATGCGCGTGGTGTCGCGCTGGACGGCCGTGGGCATCTGCTGGAGCCGGCGGTCCACGGCGACCAGGTAGCGCATCAGGTCGGGCAGTCTGCGCAACCCGGTCGTGGTGATGAAGCCCGGCGGCACCAGGGCCGCGAGCTGGTCCCGCACATCGGCGACGTTGTTGACCAGGACCAGGCTGTTGGTGGCCTTGAGGCGCCGCTCACAGGCCTGCCACGCGGCCAGCACCTGCTGGACCTGCTTGACCGTGTGCTCGGTCAGGGCGACGAGGTCGGCGCGCACCTTGTCGTACAGCTTCCGGAACGACTCCTCGTCCCAGGCCGGGCCGCCGTGCGCGCCGATCAACCGGTCGGCGGCCGCCGTCGCACAGTCCTCGAAGAGTGCCTGGATGGAGCCGTGCGGATTGCTGGACAGGGCCAGTTTCTGCTGGTTCGTCAGCTTGTCCGAGGCGAACTTCGCCGGGTTCACCGGCACGTTCAGCATGATCAGCTTCCGGGTGCCGAGCCACATCGCCCGTTGCTGCTCGGCCTCGGTGTCGAAGAGCCGTACGGCGACGGTCCCGCCCTGGTCGACGAGGGCCGGGTACGCCTTGACCGGCTGCCCGGCCCGGCGTGTCTCGAAGACCCGGTTCAGCGTCCCGATCGTCCAGTCCGTGAGGCCCGAACGCTCGATGGACTCGCCCGAGGGGCCCGCGGTGGCCGCGGCGGCCTTGGAGAGGGCCTGACGGGCCTTGGGGCGCAGCTGGAGCTTCAGCGCCTCCAGGTCCTTGTCCTCGGCCACCTTCCGGCGCCGTTCGTCGACGATCCGGAAAGTGATCTTCAGGTGGTCCGGGACGCGGGTCAGGTCGAAGTCGTCGGGAGCGACCGGGACGCCGACCATCCGCTGGAGCTCCCGCGCCAGCGTGACCGGCAGCGGCTCCTGCTGGGACACCGGGCCGCCGGAGGCGGACGGAACGGCCCGGTCCAGGAACCTGCCCGCGTAGTCGGGGGCGGGAACGTAGTGCCGGCGGACCGGCTTGGGCAGCGAGCGGATCAGCTCGGTGACCACTTCCTCGCGCAGGCCCGGGATCTGCCAGTCGAAGCCCTCCGCGGTCACCTGGTTGAGCACCTGGAGCGGGATGTGGACGGTCACGCCGTCGGCGTCCGCGCCGGGCTCGAACTGGTACGTGACACGGAACTTGAGCTTCCCCTGCCGCCAGGAGTCCGGGTAGTCGTCCTTGGTGACGGCCCCGGCCTTCTCGTTGATGAGCATCGAGCGCTCGAAGTCCAGCGCGTCCGGCTCGTCGCGGCGCTTGTGCTTCCACCAGGAGTCGAAGTGCGCCCCGGAGACCACGTGCTCGGGGATGCGCCGGTCGTAGAAGTCGAAGAGCGTCTCGTCGTCCACGAGGATGTCGCGGCGCCGGGCGCGGTGCTCCAGCTCCTCGACCTCGCCGAGGAGTTTGCGGTTGTCGTGGAAGAACTGATGGTGCGTCCGCCAGTCGCCCTCGACGAGGGCGTTGCGGATGAACAGATCACGGGAGGTCTCGGCGTCGATACGGCCGAAATTGATCTTGCGCTGGGCGACGATCGGTACCCCGTACAGCGTGACCCGCTCGAACGCCATCACCGCCGCCTGGTCCTTCTCCCAGTGCGGCTCGCTGTAGGTGCGCTTCAGCAGATGCTGGGCCAGCGGTTCGATCCACTCCGGTTCGACCTTGGCGTTGACCCGCGCCCACAGCCGGGAGGTCTCGACCAGCTCGGCCGACATCACGAACCGCGGCTGCTTCTTGAAGAGCGCCGATCCGGGGAAGATCGCGAACTTGGCGCTGCGGGCACCCAGGTACTCGTTCTTCTCGGTGTCCTTCAAACCGATGTGCGACAGCAGCCCCGCCAGCAGCGAGGTGTGCACCGCCTGCTCCGGCGCGGCCAGGTCCGCCGAGGGCTCCTCCAGGTGCATGCCCATCTGCTTGGCGACGGTGCGCAGCTGCGTATAGATGTCCTGCCATTCGCGGATGCGCAGGAAGTTCAGGTACTCCTGCTTGCACATCCGGCGGAAGCTGGACGAGCCGCGCTCCTTCTGCTGCTCACGGATGTACCGCCACAGATTCAGGAACGCCAGGAAGTCCGACGTCTCGTCCTTGAAGCGGGCGTGCTGCTGATCGGCCTGCGTCTGCTTCTCGGAGGGACGCTCGCGCGGGTCCTGGATGGAGAGCGCCGCCGCGATGACCATGACCTCGCGGACGCAGCCGTTGCGGTCGGCCTCGATGACCATGCGGGCCAGGCGCGGGTCGACGGGCAGCTGGGAGAGCTTCCGGCCGAGCTGGGTGAGCCTCTTCTTCGGATCCTTCTCCTCCGGGTCCAGCGCGCCGAGCTCCTGGAGGAGCTGGACGCCGTCGCGGATGTTGCGGTGGTCCGGCGGGTCGATGAAGGGGAACTTCTCGATATCGCCGAGGTCGGCCGCGGTCATCTGGAGGATGACGGAGGCGAGGTTCGTACGCAGGATCTCGGGGTCGGTGAACTCCGGGCGGGTCAGGAAGTCGTCCTCGGAGTACAGCCGGATGCAGATGCCGTCCGACGTACGGCCGCAGCGGCCCTTGCGCTGGTTGGCGCTGGCCTGTGAGATCCGCTCGATCGGCAGCCGCTGGACCTTGGTGCGGTGGCTGTAACGGGAGATCCGGGCGTTGCCCGGGTCGATCACGTACTTGATGCCGGGAACGGTCAGCGAGGTCTCGGCGACATTGGTCGCCAGCACGATCCTGCGTCCCGTGTGGCGCTGGAAGACGCGGTGCTGTTCGGCGTGCGAGAGACGGGCGTAGAGGGGGAGGACCTCGGTGTGGCGGAGGTTCTTCTTGTTCAGCGCGTCCGCGGTGTCGCGGATCTCGCGCTCGCCGGAGAGGAAGACCAGGACATCGCCCGGCCCCTCCGACTGGAGCTCGTCGACGGCGTCGCAGATCGCGGTGATCTGGTCGCGGTCGGAGTCGGCCGAGTCTTCGGCGTCTCCTTCGAGCAGCGGACGATAGCGCACCTCGACCGGGTACGTACGCCCGCTGACCTCGACGATCGGCGCCTCGCCGAAGTGGCGGGCGAACCGCTCGGGGTCGATCGTCGCCGACGTGATGACGACCTTCAGGTCCGGCCGCTTGGGCAGCAGCCTGGCCAGATAGCCGAGCAGGAAGTCGATGTTCAGCGACCGCTCGTGGGCCTCGTCGATGATGATCGTGTCGTACGCGCGCAGCTCGCGGTCCGTCTGGATCTCGGCGAGCAGGATGCCGTCCGTCATCAGCTTGACGAACGTCGCGTCGGGGTTCACCTGGTCGGTGAAGCGGACCTTCCAGCCGACCGCCTCGCCCAGCGGCGTCTTCAGCTCGTCGGCGACGCGCTCGGCGACCGTACGGGCCGCGATCCGGCGCGGCTGGGTGTGCCCGATCATGCCCCGGACGCCGCGTCCCAGCTCCATGCAGATCTTCGGGATCTGCGTGGTCTTGCCCGAGCCGGTCTCCCCGGCGACGATCACGACCTGGTGGTCGCGTATCGCCTCCAGGATCTCGTCCTTCTTCTGACTGACCGGGAGTTGCTCCGGGTACGACACGGCGGGCATCCGCCCGGCACGCAGCGCGAGCCGCTCGGCTGCCTTTCCGGCCTCGGTGGCGATCTCGTCCAGCACGGACTGGCGGGCCTCGGGCTTGCGGATCCGGCGCGCCCCTTCGAGACGGCGGCCGAGCCGGTGCGCATCGCGGAGCGAGAGCTGTCCGAGCCGGTACTGGAGATCAGCGAAGGAAGTAGACATACGGGTCCCAGGATCGCACCCGGGCGCGGCGAACGGCGAACGCATTTCGTGCGGTCCCGGTCACCTGACCGGCACTGCGCGGGGCCGCGGGATCACAGCACGTACCATTTCGGGCAGCTGACCAACCGTCGTCCCCCGTCCGGAAAGGCCGGTCGCCGTGTTCGTGTCCCGTACGCAGTGGTGCTGCCTGATGGTGCTGTTCGCGGTCGTACTGGGGCTGTTCTGCGGACCGGCGACGGCTGTCGCGGGTGTGACCGCGGGGAACGGCGACGGCGGGCGGGCGACTGCCATGGCCGCCGGGGCCGGCCCCGCAAGGGCGGCCCTTCCGGACGACCCCGCCCCGGCCGCCGCCCCGGCCGTGGACCAGCACAAGACTCCGGGCTGCGGCAAGGGCGGGAAGCGCGGCGGCGGCGAGCCCGCCCTGCCGGGCCGGGCCCGTGCGGCGTACGACCAGGCGCCCGGCCTCGCCGAGTGGGGCCTGCCCGCCGCCACCGGACAGGGACCGGTCCATCCGCCCGTACGGATAAGGCTGCGCGGCCCCGCGTCCGCCGCGCCCACTCCGGTCGAGCTCTCCGTACTGAGGGTGTAGACGGCCGCCGCTCCTCCGGCCGTTCCTCTTCCCTCCCGCCCGCATCGCCAGCACGGAGTCACGCATGTCCACGTCCAAGCCCAAGCCCAAGTCCAAGGCGTCGCGTACCGCGTCGTCCAAGAAGCCGCTGATCTACGGTGCCGGAGTCGTCCTCGCCGCGGCGCTGCTCGGCTTCGTCTCCTACCGGGCCACCGCCCCCGACCACTCCGGCTCGTCCGCGTCGTCCGAGTCGTCTTCCTCGTCCTCGTCGCCCTCCTCGGGCGCCGATGCCACCACCGATCCGGACGCCGGTGTCTACCCGGAGCTGGCGAAGCTCGCGCGCCGCGACGCCGGTGACAAGCTCGCGCAGGGCCGGGCGGACGCGCCCGTCGTCCTCATCGAGTACGCCGACTTCAAGTGCAGCTACTGCGGAAAGTTCGCCCGCGACACCGAACCCGCCCTGGTGAAGAAGTACGTCGACGACGGCACCCTGCGCATCGAGTGGCGCAACTTCCCGATCTTCGGCGCCGAGTCCGAGGCCGCCGCCCGCGCCGCCTGGGCCGCCGGACAACAGGGCCGCTTCTGGCAGTTCCACCGTGCCGCCTACGCCGAGGGGGCCAAGGAGAAGGGGTTCGGCAAGGACCGGCTGAAGGAGCTCGCCGAGCAGGCGGGCGTCGCGGACCTCGACCGGTTCGCACGCGACGCGGACAGCTCCGCCGCCTCCGCCGCGGTGAGCAAGGACCAGGAACAGGGGTACGGGATCGGGGCGACCTCCACCCCCTCGTTCCTGATCAACGGCCGCCCGATCGCCGGAGCCCAGCCGATGGAGACCTTCACCCAGGCCATCGAGGCGGCGGCCGAGAAGGCCCGCACCACCGAGGACGCCAAGGGCGACGGCAACGCCCGGGGCGCCGAGGGCGGCACGAAATGACGCCTGACATCGGCTACTTCGCGGCCTTCCTCGGTGGGCTGCTCGCCCTGGTCAGCCCGTGCAGCGCGCTGCTGCTGCCCGCGTTCTTCGCGTACTCCATCGACTCCACCTCACGGCTTCTGGCCCGTACCGGCATCTTCTACGCCGGCCTGGCCACCACCCTGGTGCCGCTCGGCGCGGCGGGCTCGTACGCCGGACGGCTCTTCTACAGCCACCGCGACGCGCTCGTCCTCGGCGCCGGGTGGCTGATCATCGCGCTCGGCATCGCGCAGATCGTGGGCCTGGGCTTCGCCTCGCGCCGGATCGCCGCCCTCAGCGGCCGGATCCGCCCGACCACCGCCGTGTCCGTCTACGCGCTGGGCGCTGTATACGGACTGGCCGGTTTCTGCGCGGGACCGATCCTCGGCAGCGTCCTCACCGTGGCGGCGGTCAGCGGCAGCCCGGTCTACGGCGGACTGCTGCTCGCGGTCTACGCCCTGGGCATGGCCGTCCCGCTCTTTCTGCTCGCCCTGCTCTGGGAACGCTTCGACCTGGGCCGCCGGGCCTGGCTGCGCGGTCGCACCTTCCGGCTCGGCCGCTTCGAGCTGCACACCACGACGCTGCTGTCGGGACTCTTCTTCATCGGACTCGGCGCGCTGTTTCTCGTATACGACGGGACGACCGCGCTGCCCGGGCTGCTGGACGTGGACGACTCGTTCGCCGTCGAGCGGTGGGCCCAGCGCATCGGCGAGCACGTGACGGACGCCATGGTGCTGGTGGCCGTGGTCGCGGTGGTGCTGCTGGCCCTGGCGGTGCGGGCATGGCGCGGCCGGGTGGCGAACTCGGCCGACCGGGAAGAAGCCTGATACGACGAAGGCCCCGTCCGGTGGACGGGGCCTTCGGGTGGTGGCTGGGGCCGGGATCGAACCGGCGACCTATCGCTTTTCAGGCGATCGCTCGTACCAACTGAGCTACCCAGCCACGCAGCTCACTAGGGCTGCAGCGGTCCTGACGGGATTTGAACCCGCGGCCTCCACCTTGACAGGGTGGCGAGCACTCCAAACTGCTCCACAGGACCAAGCAATGTGCGAGACAAGTCTCGCACACGTTAATGCGTGCCCCCAACGGGATTCGAACCCGTGCTACCGCCTTGAAAGGGCGGCGTCCTGGGCCACTAGACGATGAGGGCTAAGGGCCCACCTGCGCGCTTTCCAGCGCGTCGGGGACGTGAGAAGCATATGGGATGGCAGCAGGTATCGCCAAAACGGTTTACGGCGAGGTCGCGGGGCGGGTGTGAGGGGGTGTGGGGGAGAGGTGGGGGAGGGGGCGCGAGGCGGTCGTACGTGCGGTGCGGCCCGGGGCGCACCGCACGGCCTTACGGGACAATGGCCGGGTGCTGGAGATGACGCGCGAAGAGTTCGAAGAACTGGTCGCCGAGGCGCTGGACCGGATCCCGCCGGAGCTGACGCGGCTGATGGACAACGTCGCGGTGTTCGTCGAGGACGAACCGGACCCGGGTGATCCGGAGCTGCTCGGGCTGTACGAGGGCACGCCGCTGACCGATCGCGGCGAGTGGTACGCGGGGGTGCTGCCGGACCGGATCACCATCTACCGCGGGCCCACGCTGCGGATGTGCGAGTCGCACGAGGACGTCGTGGCCGAGACCGAGATCACCGTCGTCCACGAGATCGCCCATCACTTCGGCATCGACGACGAGAGGCTGCACGCGCTCGGCTACGGATGAGCGCGCGTGTGTGCCGCGTGGGCGCCGTGCGTGCCGCGCGAGCGCGGTGCGGGCGTTTCGTGGACGGGTGGGCGCGGTGCGGGTGGTGTGCGGGTGATGTGCGGGCCGGAGGCGGGGCGTGTCCCCGGCGGGGCGACGGGAGTTGGGCACGGTGTCCCCCCGTCTCCGTCCGTCTCCTCGCGTGTCCCGTACCGCCCGCCCTTCCTCGTTCCCCGGAGGTGCCTCCCGTGCGCCAGTTCCCCGCCCCCGTCCGGTGGGCGGCCGTCATCGCAGTGACGGTCGCCGCGTCCACAGGCTGTATGAGCGTCGGCGACGACGGAGGGAAACCGGAGCCGACGCCGTCGTCCGGGCCGAAGGGGAACGGGTCCGGACCGGACGGCGGCACCGTGGCGGGGACGGGCGCCGCCCGCACCGGTGGCGGCCGTGCCGAGGCGCACTCCGAGCGGGAGGCCGCCGAATCCCCGGAGCCGGGCGGCTCCGGGGACCCTTCGGGCGCCCCCCGCGGCGCACGCCCCGGCGCGAAGCCGGGCGATCGGGGTGAATCGGGTGAGCAGGGCGATTCGGGGCCGCGAGGTGGCGGGCTGCCCGCGCCCTCGGCCTCGCAACCGAGCCCCGGGGGGCCGCAGCGGCCCGAATCCCCGGAGCCGTCCGAACCGGCCACCCCCGAGCCGCCCGCCTCCCCGGAGCCGGAACCGGAGCCTTCGGAGCCGTCGCCGCAGCCGTCCGCCTCGTCGGCGGCTCAGTTCCGCCACGGAGCGATGAGGATGCCGAGGGGGTCGTCGCTGCTGCGGACGCCGGAGGTATCACCACAGGTGGGGCCGGTGTAGCCAGGGGCCGGGGGAGAGCGGTTTGCGCGATGTGGGGGGGAGTGCGTATGGTGGTAGATCGTTTGATCCCATTGCCCGGCGCCGAAACAGAAGCGCGCCGTGTGGCGCGTACTCTCCCTTGCCGTGGCTGGACCGCATTGAGGCGGTCGAAATTGCGAATCACGGAGTTACGGGCGCGTGCCGAGACTCCGGAAGGTTTCGCATTTCGCATGTCAATTTCCAGTTCTGACCACACCGTCATGCCCGAGAACGTCGAGAACGACGAGCTCATCGAGGCCGCAGAGGCCGTCGTCGCCGAGTCCGCCGCCTCCGCCGAGGGCGACGCGCCCCGTGCCGAGCAGGCCCGTAACGGCTCCGCCGTCGACGCGGATGACGACGCGGACACCGGGTCGTCCATCACCTTCGCCGACCTGGGCCTGCCCGAGGGCATCGTCCGCAAGCTCGGGCAGAACGGTGTGACCGCGCCCTTCCCGATCCAGGCCGCGACCATCCCGGACGCCCTGGCCGGCAAGGACATCCTGGGCCGCGGCCGTACCGGCTCCGGCAAGACCCTCTCCTTCGGTCTGCCGACCCTGGCCACGCTGGCCGGTGGCCACACCGAGAAGAAGAAGCCCCGCGCGGTCATCCTCACCCCGACCCGTGAGCTCGCGATGCAGGTCGCGGACGCGCTGCAGCCGTACGGCGACGTGCTCGGCCTGAAGATGAAGGTCGTCTGCGGCGGTACGTCGATGGGCAACCAGATCTACGCGCTGGAGCGCGGTGTCGACATCCTCGTCGCCACCCCGGGCCGGCTGCGCGACATCATCAACCGGGGCGCCTGCTCCCTGGAGAACGTCCAGGTCGCCGTCCTCGACGAGGCCGACCAGATGTCCGACCTGGGCTTCCTGCCCGAGGTCACCGAGCTGCTCGACCAGGTTCCGGTCGGCGGTCAGCGCATGCTCTTCTCCGCCACGATGGAGAACGAGATCGGCACGCTGGTCAAGCGTTACCTCGACAACCCGGTGAGCCACGAGGTCGACAGCGCCCAGGGCAACGTCACGACCATGACGCACCACGTCCTCGTCGTGAAGCCGAAGGACAAGGCGCCGGTCACCTCCGCCATCGCCGCCCGCAAGGGCCGCACCATCATCTTCGTCCGCACCCAGCTGGGCGCCGACCGCATCGCCGAGCAGCTCGTCGAGGCGGGCGTCAAGGCGGACGCGCTGCACGGCGGCATGACGCAGGGTGCCCGTACCCGGGTGCTCGCGGACTTCAAGGACGGTTACGTCAACGCGCTCGTCGCGACCGACGTCGCCGCCCGCGGTATCCACGTCGACGGCATCGACCTGGTGCTGAACGTGGACCCGGCCGGCGACCACAAGGACTACCTGCACCGCTCGGGCCGTACCGCCCGGGCCGGCAAGTCCGGTGTCGTCGTCTCGCTGGCGCTGCCGCACCAGCGCCGTCAGATCTTCCGCCTGATGGAGGACGCGGGCGTCGACGCCTCGCGTCACATCGTGGGCGGCGCGGGCGCCTTCGACCCGGAGGTCGCCGAGATCACCGGCGCCCGTTCGCTGACCGAGGTCCAGGCCGACTCCGCGAACAACGCCGCCAAGCAGGCCGAGCGCGAGGTCGCCGACCTGACCAGGCAGCTGGAGCGCGTCCAGCGCCGTGCCGGTGAGCTGCGCGAGGAGGCCGACCGCCTCGTGGCCCGCGCCGCGCGCGAGCGGGGCGACGACCCCGAGGCAGCGGTGGCCGAGGCCGTCGCCGAGGCGGAGGCCGCGATCGAGGCCGCCGTCTCCGTACCGGCGCAGCCCGCCGCACGTGACGACCGTCGCGACGACCGCGGCAACTTCGACCGCCGGGACAGCCGCGGCGGCGACCGCGGAGGCTACCGCGGTGGCAACGACCGTCGGGACGACCGCGGTGGTGACCGTGGTTTCCAGCGTCGTGACGACCGTTCGTCGGGTGGCTTCCGCCGCGACAACGACCGTCCGTCGTTCAACCGCGACCGTCGGGACGACCGCGGTGGTGACCGTGGTTTCCAGCGCCGTGACGACCGTTCGTCGGGTGGCTTCCGCCGCGACAACGACCGTCCGTCCTTCAACCGCGACCGTCGGGACGACCGGCCCTCGGGCGGTTTCCGTTCCAACGACCGCCGTGACGACCGCGGTGGCCGTTCCTTCGACCGCCGCGACAACGACCGTCCGTCGTTCAACCGCGACCGTCGTGACGACCGCCCGTCCGGTGGCTTCCGCTCCGGCGGCAGCGACCGCCCGTTCAACCGCGACCGTCGTGACGACCGTCCGTCCGGTGGCTTCCGTTCCGGCGGCGACCGTCCGACCGGCCGCCGCGACGACCACCGCGGCACCGGCACCGGCACCGGCTCCTTCGGCCGCCGTGACGACAAGCCGCGCTGGAAGCGCAACGGCTGAGTGCGGTGACCATGACCTGCTGAGGGTCTGTTGAGAGCGGGCCCGTCCTTCACGGACGGGCCCGCTCTTCTTCGCAGCCGTACGGGGCACGTTCGCAGCTGCATGGGGCACGCCCTGCGAACCGCGGCAGGGCAAGGAGCCATCATTTGGGACGGGATCCGGCACATGCCGCACCCCCGGTGGGGGAATCGCTGGGGGCATGACAACCAACTCCCCGGCACCACCCCCGAGTTCGCCCGGATCCGACGAGGCGAGGCTCGCCGAGCTCGGATACACCCAGGTCCTCGCCCGCCGGATGTCGGCATTCTCCAACTACGCCGTCTCGTTCACGATCATCTCGGTGCTCTCGGGCTGCCTCACGCTCTACCTCTTCGGCATGAACACCGGCGGTCCCGCCGTCATGACCTGGGGCTGGGTCGGCGTCGGCCTGATGACGCTGTTCGTCGGCCTGGCGATGGCCGAGATCTGTTCGGCGTACCCGACCTCCGCCGGCCTCTACTTCTGGGCCCACCGGCTGGCCCCGCCGCGCTCGGCGGCGGCCTGGGCCTGGTTCACGGGCTGGTTCAACGTCCTCGGCCAGGTCGCCGTGACGGCCGGGATCGACTTCGGGGCGGCGTCGTTCCTCGGCGCGTACCTGAACCTCCAGTTCGACTTCCGGGTCACTCCCACCCGTACGATCCTGCTCTTCGCCGTGATCCTGCTGCTGCACGGCCTGCTCAACACCTTCGGCGTCCGGATCGTCGCGATCCTGAACAGCGTGAGTGTGTGGTGGCACGTGATCGGCGTCGCCGTCATCGTCGGCGCCCTGACCTTCGTACCGGACTCGCACCAGTCCGCGTCGTTCGTCTTCACCGAGTTCGTGAACAACACCGGCTGGGGAAGCAGCTTCTACGTCGTGATGATCGGTCTGCTGATGGCCCAGTACACCTTCACCGGCTACGACGCCTCCGCCCATATGACGGAGGAGACCCACGACGCGGCCACGGCGGGCCCGCGCGGCATCGTCCAGTCCATCTGGACCTCCTGGATCGCCGGCTTCGTCCTGCTCCTCGGCTTCACATTCGCCATCCAGTCGTACGACGGCGCGCTGAACTCCCCGACCGACGCCCCGCCCGCCCAGATCCTCCTGGACGCCCTCGGCGCCACCACCGGCAAGCTTCTGCTGCTGGTCGTGATCGGCGCCCAGCTCTTCTGCGGTATGGCGTCCGTCACGGCCAACAGCCGCATGATCTACGCCTTCTCCCGCGACGGGGCCCTGCCCTTCTCCCGCGTCTGGCACACGGTCAGCCCCCGGACCCGCACCCCCGTCGCCGCGGTCTGGCTCGCCGCCATCGGCGCTCTGGCCCTGGGCCTCCCCTATCTGATCAACGTCACGGCCTACGCGGCGGTGACCTCGATCGCGGTGATCGGCCTGTACATCGCCTACGTCATCCCCACCCTGCTCCGGCTGCTCCGGGGCGACGACTTCACCCCGGGCCCCTGGCACCTGGGCCGCTGGTCCCGCCCGATCGGCATCGTCGCGGTGACCTGGGTCCTGATCATCACGGTGCTCTTCATGCTGCCGCAGCTCTCACCGGTCACCTGGGAGACGTTCAACTACGCCCCGGTCGCAGTCCTGGTGGTCCTGGGGTTCGCGACGACGTGGTGGCTGGTGTCGGCGAGGCACTGGTTCCTCGAACCGGATCACAAACGCACGATCACCGTGGAGGACCCCGCCCGTCCCCTGCGATCCCACCGCTGATTCCGTCACGACCGGGCCCGGTAACCGATACCCGATCGGCGGCCGGGCCGCGGCGGGCTATGCTCAGGGGTGATTCGCCGAGGGCCGTTAGCTCAATTGGCAGAGCAGCGGACTTTTAATCCGTTGGTTGTGGGTTCGAGTCCCACACGGCCTACGTGCGGCGGCGAGGGGGAAAACCCCCTCTGACCTGCTGGGGAGCGCCTCGACCGGTTTCTGCCGGTCGGGGCGCTACCTCCGTCGTTTTGGACCTCGTGCGCGAGCGGATACCCCCTTCGGGGCGGGACTGTGGCGGACCGGACATCAGGGCTGTAGCTGTACGGCGGCGCTTCGCCGGACCGGTGAGGGGCGACGATCTCCCCGGCGGGAGCGATGAGCCGTGACAGGTGAACTCGTGGCGGTCCGGGGAGTCTCACGGTGGGCGGAGGCCGTCTCCGGGGCCCACGGAGACGTCGTCATCGGTCTGCGCCTCGCCCGGAGGATTCCCGGCCCAACGCCACCGGCCGCCGGGCCTGTTCGCGCCGCAGGGGCGCGGTCCGCGCTAGGCCGCCGGTTCGATGTTCTGGTTGCTGTGGAAGAGGTTGTAGGGGTCGTAGGTGCGCTTGACGGCCGCCAGGCGGTCGTAGTGGTTGCGGTAGGTGGCGCGTACCCGGTCCGGGGTCTCGCCCGCGCCGATGAAGTTCACGTACGTACCGCCCATCGAATGCGGGTGGAGCTCCTCCCAGTAGTCGACGCACCACTGCCTGAGCTTCCCGGCGTTGTCCGGGTCCGGGTCGATGCCCGCGATGACGCCGGACCAGACCGCGTCCCGGTAGGCCCAGGCGGTGTCGTCGGGGGCCGGCCGGTGGGCGGCGCCGTCGACCGGGTACAGGTGAGTGGTCGACAGGTCGGTGGGGAGGTTCTCGGTGTACTTGGCGTGTACGGCGATGGCGTCGTCGGTGATCCGGTCGAAGAAGTTGCCGCGCCAGTACCACTGCAGGCCGGCCGGGAGCAGCTCGTCGAACATGGACTGCAGGGCGGGATAGGGCATCGGCGTCATGAAGTGGAAGGCGGGCGGGCCGGGTTCGCCGACGGGTTTCAGGGCGGCTTCGAGGAGGGCGGGACCGCCCGTCCAGCACCACACGACCCCGCACATCCGCTGACCGTGGATCTCCTCCGGGAACGGAGGACCGGGCGGCACGGTGAGCGCGGCGAAGAAGCCGCTCAGGTCCTCGGGGGCCGCCGGCAGGAAGTCGCGGTACCAGCGCAGCACGTCGGGGGTCCGGTCGACCGGCCAGAGAGTGATGGCGACGCCCACGGTGTCCACCGGGTGCATCCGGAACGTGAAGGATGTGACGATGCCGAAGTTCCCGCCCCCGCCGCGCAGCGCCCAGAACAGGTCGGGATGCGTGGTGCCGCTCGCCGTCACCGCGGTGCCGTCCGCCAGGACCACGTCCGCGGCCAGCAGATTGTCGGCCGTCAGGCCGTATCTGCGGGTGAGGTGGCCGTGGCCGCCGCCGAGGGTGAGGCCGCCGACACCGGTGGTCGACTGGATTCCGGCGGGGGTGGCCAGTCCGAAGGCGTGGGCGGCGTGGTCGAGGTCGCCGAGCGTGGCGCCGCCACCGACCGTGGCCGTACGGGCCGCGGGGTCGATGTGCGCCCAGCGCATGGGCGACAGGTCGATGGTGACGCCGTCGTCCACCAGGCACAGGCCGGAACCGCTGTGTCCGCCGCCGCGGACCGCGAGCACGAGCCCCTTGTCGCGGATGGCATCGACCGCGGCCATCACGTCCGCCGCGTCGCTGCACCGCACCACGGCTGCCGGACGTCTGTCGATCATGGCGTTGTAGATCGTGCGGGCGTCGCGGTACTCCGGGTCCCGGGGGCCGATGACGGGCCCGCGCAGCACCCTCCTCAGCTCGTCCGGGGTTTCGAGCGTGGTGCCGTTGCCGTTCATGGTCCGGCCCTCTCCTCGCACGCCGACCGGGAACCGCGCACTGCCGGGCCTCGCCGCCGGGCCGTTGGGGTACGCGGCGGTGTGCCGGCGCTCCGGCCCCGGGAACCGCGGGGCGGAAGCGGTCACCCCGGCCTGATGATTCAAGCGTCCCCGCAGTCCGGGTGCTGCGCCAGTTCGCCGCCCAGAGGGTGAGGAGCGGCATGCGCGCCACGGACCTCACGGGCCCGGGGACGCACAGACCCCACGGCACGGGGCAGGGGTGGCGCTCGCTCAGACGAGGAGCTTCGTCTTTGCCCGCTGGTACTCCTCGTCCGTGATGGCGCCCCGGTCCTTGAGCTCGGCGAGTCTCGCCAGGTCGTCGACGTGCCTGCCCTCCTTCGGGGCGTTCGCCCCGGAGGTGCCGGCGGCCTCCCGGACGTACGCCTTGAAGGCCGCCTCACGGTCCTGCGCTTCCTTGATGTCCCGCTTCCCCATGGATTTGCCGCGCACGACCACGTACAGCAGGACGCCGATGTATGGCAGCAGCAGGGCCACGAGGAGCCAGCCCGCCTTGCCCCAGCCCCCCAGGTCGTCGCTGCGGAAGATGTCCCCGACGACCTTGAAGAGCAGGAACAGCCACATGATCCAGAGGAAGAACCAGAGCATGGTCCAGAAGAGGTTGAGCAGGGGGTAGTTGTCCACGGTCGGCTCCCTGAGCACCGCGAGTTCATCGCGTCGGCTGGCAGACTGGTAAATCAGTCATATCACCAGATCTCGGGCCTTGCCTCCGGGTGGTCTCCGGCCGTCCTCCGTCGCGCGTGCGGAGTACCGTGGGAACGTCGAGGGAGGCCCGGGAGGCTCAGGCCTCCAGGAGGCGGGGTCGCCCCGTGTTCGTGAAACGGCGTGAGAAGCGGCGTGAGCGGCAGTGTGAGCAGACCTGCGCATGGACGCTCGCGAGGGCACATGCACACGGCAGATGAGTCCGCCCGGAGTCCGGTCGGAGCGATCGGCCGTGTCACCGTGCCGATCCCGGTCGGTGGCCCGGGGGAAGTGCTGGTGGCCGTGCGGGGTGGGTCCGAGGCCTACACCGCATGGTCGGCGACGTCGATCGACAGGGACGTACGCGTCGTTGTCGTCGACTCGGTCTCGGCGCGTGGCGTGATCGTGGAGCCTCTGCCGCCCTGAGGCGATGCGGGGACTTCGAGCGGTCCTGCGGGCGCCGGGCAGTGACATACCTGCGCGAGGCGGTGACGTATCGATGCCGAGGAAGTGACGCACCCGCGTCGGACGTTCGCGTACCCGCGTCGGACGTCCGCGTACGCGCGTCGAGCGCTCGCGTACCCATGTCGAGCACTCACGCACCCGCGTGAGAGACACGTACGGCAGGAGTCTTCCGATGTTCTTCTGGCACGTTCCCGCCCCCAACGAGGCGATGCTCATATCCGGTTCCAAGGGGCAGACGACGGACACCCAGTTCCGGATCGTCACCGGCCACGGCAGTTTCGTGCTCCCGGTGAAGCAGAAGGCGCGCATGCTCTCCCTGGCGCTGCGCGAGGCGGAGATCACCGAGGACTGCGTGACGCAGCAGGGCATCCGCCTGAACGTCCGGGCCGTCGCCGTCTTCAAGGTCGGCGACGACGCGGTGTCCATCGCCAATGCGGCGCGCCGCTTCCTGACCGAGCAGGAGCAGATGGAGGAGCTCGCCGGCCGGATCTTCGCGGGCCACCTGCGTTCCATCGTCGGCGGGCTGACCGTGGAGCAGATCATCCGCGAGCGCAACCGGGTCTCCCAGGAGGTCATCGCGGGCAGCCACGGCGAGATGGAGAAGCTCGGCATCGTGGTGGACGCCCTCCAGATCCAGGAGATCGGCGACGCCACCGGCTACATCAAGAACCTCGCCGCCCCGCATGCCGCCGCAGTCGCCAGCCAGGCCCGCATCGCCGAGGCCAAGGCCGACCAGGAGGCCAGCCAGCGCGAGCAGCAGGCCGCCGCGCTCAAGGCGGAGTACGAACGCGACACCGCGATCAAGCGGGCCGGATTCCTCGCCGAGACCGAGCAGTACAACGCCCGCGCCGCGCAGGCCGGACCGCTCGCCCAGGCCAAGGCCTCGCAGGAGGTCATCGAGGAGCAGACCGCGCTGGCGGAGCGGCAGGCCGGGCTTGCCGCGCAACGGCTCGAAGGGGAGGTACGGCGTCCGGCGGACGCCGAGGCGTACCGGCAGCGCACTCTTGCGGAGGCGGCCCGTGACCGCGTGAAGTTCGAGGCCGACGGCAACGCGTACACCGAGCGGACCCTCGCCCAGGCGCAGGCCGACGCCAACAGCGCGCGCGCCGCCTCGCTGCGCGACGGCAACCAGGAACTCATCGCGGCCAACCGCATCGTCGAGAACCTGCCCGCCCTGGCCGACGCGGCCGCCCGGGGCATGTCGGGAGCCGACCTCACCGTTCTGAACGGCACCAGTGGCGTCAACGAGATGGCGGCGGGCGTGGTCGGCCAGGGGCTGGCGATCCTCCACTCCCTGCAACGGGGCGCGAACCCTGTGAAGTCCCCGGCGGTCGACGGGAAGGTCGCGCCCCGTATCACCGAGACGAATTGAGAACGGCGGGGGCGAGAAGGAGGGCGAGGAGGCGAGGAGGCGAGGAGGCGAGGAGGGGCCGCGGGGCGGAGGCGCACGGACCGGCCGCTGGGTGACGGGCGGGCGCCGGGCAGGTTCCCGGCGGGCATCGGTGGGCATCGGGCGGCCATGATTCGCCCCGTGGTCATGAGACCGCCGCGCATGCCGTACAGTTGTATTCACCGACGCGGGGTGGAGCAGCTCGGTAGCTCGCTGGGCTCATAACCCAGAGGTCGCAGGTTCAAATCCTGTCCCCGCTACTGAAGAGTCAGGCCCGGCACGCATACAGCGTGCTGGGCCTGACTCGTTCCAGTTGACCCCTCGGCCCACGAAGGAGCAGGTCCGGGCGGTGTGTGAGCTGTGCCACGTACGTACCCCCATTGGCCGATGAGGAGTCGCCGCGCGACTCCGCTCCGGTGAGCCTGGGGGTGGGGCGCGGTACCGTCCGCAGCCGCGCGCGTACCGGGCAGGAGACCACAGGTGTGGAAGCGGTTGAAGCGGCGCGGCAGGCATGCCGAGGGCGGCGGCACCCGCACGCGGCGGTTCGTCCGCGCGTTGCCCGCTCTGATGATTCTCGGCGGGCTGGTGTTCGATCTCCTCACGCCGCCGACCTTCACCGCCGTTCCGCTGTTCGTGGCGGCGCCGCTGATCGCCGCGCCGTTCTTCTCGCTGTCCAGGACCATCTGCACCGGTGCCGCCTCCATGCTGGCCGTCGTCGCGCTGCGGCTGTACAGCGGCACGCTGCCGGAGGTCGTGCCGCTGATCGAGTTGCTCACCCTGGCCACCGTCTCGGTCCTCGCGGTCGTGATCAACGGGGTCGTGCGGCGGGGCAATGAGCAGCTGGCCTCCGCGCGGGTCATCGCGGAGACGGCCATGCGGGCGGTGCTGCCGAAGCCGTCCGACCGGATCGGCGGGCTGCATGTGGCGGCGCGGTACGAGGCGGCGCAGGCGGACGAGTTCGTCGGCGGTGACCTGTTCGCCGTGACGGACACCCCGCAGGGGGTGCGGCTGGTCGTCGGGGACGTGCGGGGGAAGGGGCTGGACGCCGTGGAGTCGGTGGCGGTGATCATCGGGGCGTTCCGGGAGGCGGCCGAGCAGGAGCGGTCGCTGGAGGGCGTGGCGCAGCGGCTGGAGCGGGCGCTGGCGCGGGAGGGGACGCGGCGGGGCGGGCTCGATGCGGTCGAGGGCTTCATCACCGCCGTGCTGGCCGAGATCCCGTCCGGAGGGTCCCGGGTGCGGATCGTCAACCGCGGTCATCCCGAGCCGATCCTGCTGCACCCCGACGGGGCGCTGGAGGTGCTGGGGCCCACGGTGCCCGCGCTGCCGCTCGGGATGGACCTGGGCGTGTGGCCGGACCGGGCGGATGAGTGGGATCTGCCGGCGGGAACGACTCTGCTCCTGTACACGGATGGCCTCTCCGAGGCGCGGGACGCCGACGGCGTCTTCTACGACCCGGCGGCCCGGCTGCGGGGGCGGATCTTCCCGGGGCCCGAGGAGCTGCTGTCCGCGCTGACCGATGACGTACGGCTGTATACCGGTGGTGAGACGACCGACGACATGGCGCTGCTCGCGGTCGTACGTCCTGCGGAGGGGCAGCCGGACCGGCGCAGGACCGTGACGATCGTGGGTCTGGAAGAGATGTGACGGGCGAGGGCGTGAACCCGGTGCGAGCCGGGCGCGACCTCGGACGGGGGATGCCACCGTACGTAACCGAAGGACGCCGCTCCGCATAACATTTGACGCAACGTCAGAATCTGAGTAATGGCTGAGCCCCGATCAACTCGTACTGATCCGCCCGATTGTGTCCCGTAAAGTCCAGGCCAAAGACGTGAACGATCAGTGGGAACGGCTTGGAATCAGGCCCGGGTGTCTATTAACGTTCGATAACGCAGCGCGGTCGTCCCAGCCGTCGTCAGTGGCGGCACCGTGCGCGAGCGCCGAATCCCGCAAGGGAACCGGGGAACCACCTACATGGGGTGAATCGGATGCCTGCGTCTTGTGAGAGACGGAGGGGCCCGTAGGAGACCTTCCTGCTCCGAACCCGTCAGCTAACCCGGTAGGCGAGAAGGAAGGAAAGGAGTGCGCCCCCGTGGCGTCCAACAAGCCTGCCCCCGAGGCCCCCTCTCGGTTCAGCCCCGACTTCGGTTCCGGTACTGGAACCGACTACGGCACTTTTGCGACGGGAACGGCCTACGGCACCGAGCCGGGCGGCGACTTCGCCGGTGGGTTCGGCAGCGAATTCCGCGCCGACGGCAATGGCGAGCCCGAGCGGGGCCGGGACGAGTGGAACCCCACCGAGGAGTCCGTCCGCCCCGTACGTGGCAAGCACCGCGTCGCCAAGCAGCGCAACGGACTTGCCCGCAGCTCCACGGTGCTCGGGGTCGGTGTCATCGCAGCGGTCGGTGCGGGCGGCATGGCCACCGCGCAGAGCAAGCCGCCGGTCTCCATCTCCCTTCCCGACTCCATCGCGGACAACCTCCCCGACGCGAAGTCCCTTCCGGGCGTGGGTTCTCTCTTCTCCGAGGAGTCCGAAGCCGAAAAGGCCGCGGCCGCCGCCGCGGCCGCGCCGCTCACCACCGCCGGTCTCACCACCACCGAGGCCGAACAGGGCACGGCGGACGCGGGCGAGGCGCTCCGCGCGCGCATCCTCCAGCAGGCCGAGCAGCAGCAGGACGCCGCCGACGCCGAGGCGAAGGCAGCCCAGGAGAAGGCGGCCGCGGAGCAGGCCGCCGCCGAGGCCAAGAAGCAGCAGGACGCCGCCGAGGCCAAGGTCGCCGCCGAGAAGAAGAAGGCGGAGGAAGCGGCCAAGAAGAAGGCCGAGGCCCTGCGGCTCGCCAAGCTCGCCGCCAGCTATGCCATTCCGACCTCCTCCTACACAGTCACCTCGACTTTCGGCCAGGCCGGCTCGATGTGGTCCTCCGGCTACCACACCGGCCTCGACTTCGCCGCGCCGACGGGTACGCCGATCAAGGCCGTGCACGGCGGCACCATCAAGTCGGCCGGCTGGTCCGGTTCGTACGGCTACCGCACGGTGCTGGAGCTCGACGACGGTACGGAGGTGTGGTTCTGCCACCAGTCCTCCATCGGCGTCAGCGTCGGTCAGAAGGTCACCACCGGTGAGACCATCGGCCGGGTCGGCGCGACCGGCAACGTGACCGGCCCGCACCTCCACCTGGAGGTCCACACCTCCGACGGTACGGGCATCGACCCGATGGCCTGGCTGCGCGGCAAGGGCCTCAACCCCTGATCCGCAGGCCACCTTCCCGGCCCGCGTGATCCGAGCCAATTCGCCGGCCGCCGAACCCCGGCAGCCCTGACGCTCCCCCCGACGTCAGGGCTGCCGGTCTGCCGGGCCTTCCCGACGTCAGGGCTGCCGGTCTGCCGGGCCTTCCCGATGTCAGGGTTGCCGGTCTGCCGGGCCTTCCCGATGTCGGGACTGCCGGTCTGGCGGAGCAGCACAGCCGCCGGAGCGGCACAGTCGCCGGAGTGGCTGGCCCACCGGGGAGGTCGGCCCGTCGGAGCGGTCGGCCCGTCGGAATAGTGGTGCCGCCGGAATCCGTTGACCCGTTTATGACTTCTCTTCGTAAGCTGGGCTCTTCCGATTTCGAGGTCTTCCCACTCGCCCTCGGCGGCAACGTCTTCGGCTGGACCGCCGACGAAGCGCAGTCGTTCGCGGTGCTGGACGCCTACGCCGCAGTGGGCGGCAACTTCGTCGACACCGCTGACGCCTACACCGCCTGGATCCCGGGCAACGAGGGCGGCGAGTCGGAGACCGTCATCGGAAAGTGGCTCGCGGCCCGCTCCAACCGCTCCGACATCGTCGTTGCCACCAAGGTCGGCGCCCACCCCTCGTACAAGGGGCTCTCCGCCACGAACATCAAGGCCGCGGCCGAGGAGTCGCTGCGCCGGCTCGGCACCGACCACATCGATGTCTACTACACGCACTTCGACGACGAGACCGTCCGGGTCGAGGAGATCATCACCGCCCTCGACGAGCTCGTGAAGGAGGGCAAGGTCCGGGAGATCGCCGCTTCCAACATCAGCCCCGAGCGACTCCAGGCGTCCCTCGACTTCTCGGAGCGTGAGGGGCTCGCCCGGTACATCGCCCTTCAGCCGCACTACAACCTGGTCTCGCGCGACACGTACGAGGGCGAGCTCCAGGACACGGCGGCCCGGGCCGGGCTCGCCGCCGTCCCGTACTTCGCCCTGGCCTCCGGCTTCCTCACCGGTAAGTACCGTCCGGGTGCTTCGGTGGAGAGCGCCCGCGCCGAGAAGGCCGGTGAGTACCTGAAGTCGGAGCGGGGGCAGAAGGTCCTGGCCGCGCTCGACAAGGTCGCCCGGGAGCACGACGCCGAGGTCGCGACCGTCGCGCTGGCCTGGCTCGCGTCCCGGCCGACCGTCGCCGCGCCGATCGCCTCGGCCCGTACGGTCGAGCAGCTGCCCGCGCTGGTGGCCGTCGCGGATCTCCGGCTGACCGAGCAGGAACTGGCGGAACTCACCGAGGCATCCGCCTGACGAGCACGAGCACGAGCACGAGCACGGGCACGAGCACTGGCACGGGCGAGAGCACCAGCATCGGTACGAGTACGAGTACAGGCGGCCGTCCATCGATCGTGGTCGCGGTCGACTGTTTGTGAACGCCCCGGGAGAGCTGTGTTCCCCGGGCGCTCTCCGTGCCCATGAACGGCTCTACTGCGGGGGCGGTGGCCGGTGCGGGTTCAGGTAGGGGTTGTACGCGTTCCCGCCGGGCTGCATGTGCGGCGGGAACGGGTAGGCGTGCGGGGCCGGCGGCAAGCGATGGGGGCGCAGGCGGCCCGTCGCCTGCGCCGCGTATGTCAGGGCGGGAGCGGCCACGTTCCGGCGCTGCCAGAGATGGTGCAGCAGCTCCAGCTCGCGCTCGGCGAAGTCCGGGCCCGCGCTCCCGCGGCGGGCCTGCCGACGCAGCGAGGCCAGTGAGGTCGCGAACGATTCGTACTCGGCGACGGCGCGGGCGGCGGCCCTGCCATGGGCCTTGGCCTGCGCTGCGACATGAGCCCTGACCTGGGCCGATGGCCCGCGCCTCGGGGCGTGCCCCGGCCCGTATCCGTGCCCCGGCCCGTATCCGTGCCCCGGCCCGTATCCGTGCCCCGGTCCGTATCCGGGTCCGTATGCCGGCGCGTGTCCCGGCGCGTGCCCGGGTCCGTGTCCCGGCTCGTACACCGGCGCGTACGGTGGTGGCCAGTGTCCCGGTCCGTACGGACCCACCCGGATTCCCCCGGCCGCCGCCGCGTGTCGCTGGCGTGCCGCGTCGCGGGCCATGCCGCGGGCCCGCATCGAGGAGAGGGCGAGCGGCTCGGCCGGGGTCAGCCAGCCGGCCGCCGCATAGGCGGGCAGCTCGGCGGCGAGCGTACGCAGCTCCCGCTGGCGCGACCAGATCGCCAGCCAGGTCACCAGGCCGAAGACCGGGACCATGAACACCCCGTACACGGCGTAGAAACCGTATGGGCCGAACGACGCCGACCCGTTCCACAGGGCGTGCATGCCCATGGCGAGGACGAGACCGAGCAGCGGCAGCGCGATGCGCCGGATCCGGCGGTGCCGCGCACTGGCCGCGGCGAGCCCGAAGCCTATGCCGGTCAGCACGGTGAAGAGAGGATGCGCGAACGGCGACATCACCGCTCGTACGAAGAACGTCGCGGCCGTCACCGAGACGACGCCCGAGGTACCGATCTGTTGATCCTCGCCGAAGGCGTTGCCCAGGTAGAGGATGTTCTCGGTGAACGCGAAGCCGCTCGCGGTGAAGCCGGCGACGACGATGCCGTCGACGATCCCGTTGAACTCCCGTCTTCGGAACAGGAAGATCAGCAGGACGGCCGCGGCCTTGGCGCTCTCCTCGATCACCGGTGCTATGACCGTGGCCCCGAGGGTGTCGGCGTTCGACGGGTCGGCGGTGGCCGTGGCTATCCAGCGGGTCGCGAACGAATTCGCCAGGATCGCGATCAGAGCGGCCGCGAACGCACCCCAGGCGAAGGCGAACAGCAGATTCCGCCAGGGCGCCGGTTCGACCCGGTCCAGCCAGCGGAACGCGGCCATCAGGAGCGGGACGGGCAGCACGGCGAGACCGAGACCGACGAGAAACCCCTCGGTGCCCGTCTGATCACGGACCAGGGCCAGGATGGCCAGTCCGCATATCGCGAGCACCGTGCACACGGCCACGATGCGGAAGGTCCTGCTGCGCCACACCATCCCGACGCGGCGCGGCCGGTAACGCCAGTGCCTGCGCTCCGGTACGGCAGCCAGGATCTCGCCGACCCGCTGCTCCTCGAGCAAGGGGACGGCCGGCTGTGACTGCCGCTGCTGGACAGACCCGTCGGACACCACCTGATGACCCTAACGAGCAGCACTGACACCTGGCCATGGGGCGCATGGGCCACCAGCTCCAGAAGGCCGGTCCCTCGGGCCGGGCCGGACCGGTCTCTCAGGTCCGGCCGGTCAGGTCTCTCAGGACCGGCCAGACCGGTCTCTCAGGTCCGGTCGGAACGATCTCGCCGGTCCCCTGGTCCGCTCCGGTCGGGCCCGTCCGGTCCGTCAGGTGGCACCGGACTCCACCACAGGCTCCGCGCGCGGGCCTCAGTGGCGGGCGAAGAGCAGATCGTGCACGACGTGGCCCTTGTCGAGGCCCTGCCCCTCGAACCGGGTCAGCGGACGGAACGCCGGCCGCGGTGCATAGCCGCCGTCCACCTGGGTGTTCTCGAACAGCGGGTGTGCGGACAGCACCTCCAGCATCTGCTCGGCGTACGGCTCCCAGTCGGTCGCGCAGTGGATCACGGCCCCCGGCTTCAGCCGCTGTGCCGCCAGATCGAGGAACTCCGGCTGGATCAGCCGCCGCTTGTGATGGCGCTTCTTGGGCCAGGGGTCGGGGAAGTACACCCGCAGCCCGTCCAAGGAGTCCGGCTTCAGCATCTCGCGCAGCAGGATGATCGCGTCACCGTTGGCGACCCTGACGTTGGACAGTCCGTTCCGGTCCGCGAGGCCGAGCAGATTGCCCTGGCCCGGGGTGTGCACATCGACGGCGAGAATGCCCGTGCCCGGGTCGGCGGCCGCCATCTGCGCGGTGGCCTCGCCCATGCCGAAACCGATCTCCAGCACGACCGGGAGCCCGTCGAACAGCTCGGGCAGATCGAGGACGCGCTGCCCGTCGATGTCCAGGCCCCACTTCGGCCACAGCCGCAGCAGCGCGTCCTCCTGGCCGGGCGTGACGCGGCTGCGGCGCGGCTGGAAGCTGCGGATCCGGCGCTCGTGGTGCGATCCGGCCGGATCGACTGCGGGCCCGCCGGGGAAGCGCGGTTCCTGGCGCAGCCTGCGCTGCCGCTCGAAGGAGGCGGCGCGCAGATCGTCCGGAATCCCGGCGGCGGGGGAGGAAGGGCTGTGGGCCGGGGAGGTGGCGCCGGCCGGGGAGACACTGCCCGTCCCGGCCACGGCGCTGCTCGTTCCGGCGGCGGCCTCGCCCGGTGCCGGGACGGAAGGGTTCGCGGAGGAATCTGCGGAGGGGTTCAAGGGCTCAGACACAATGCCCCGATTCTACGGCGGGCGGCTTCCACCCCGTTCCGCCTGCCCGGAGCAGCGCCCTGCGTGCCACCTCCCGCCCGATGGGCAGGGAGGCCGTCGCGGCGGGCGACGGAGCGTTCAGCACGTGGACGGTGTGCGGTGCCTCACGGATCAGGAAGTCGTCCACCAGGGTGCCGTCCCGGAGCACGGCCTGGGCCCTGACCCCGGCCGGGGCGGGCCGTAGATCGGCCTCCGTGACCTCGGGCAGCAGCCGCCGCACGGCTGTCGTGAACGCACGCTTCGACAGCGAACGGTGCACCTCACCCGCCCCGTACCGCCAGTGTCTGCGCGCGATCTGCCAGGTGCCCGGCCAGGCCAGGGTGTCCGCTACCTCACGGGGACGCACGACGGGCCAGCCGTACCCCTCCCGGGCCAGCGCCGGCACCGCGTTCGGGCCGACGTGGACGCTGCCGTCGTGGCCGCGGGTCAGATGCACGCCGAGGAACGGGAACGCCGGATCGGGCACCGGATAGACCAGGCCGCGCACCAGCTCCGGCCGCGCCAGCTCGTAGTACTCCCCCCGGAAGGGCACGATCCGCATCCCCGGGTCGTCGCCCGCGAGCCGGGCGACCCGGTCGCAGTGCAGCCCCGCGCAGTTGACCAGGACCCGGGCCCGCACCACCGCGCCGTCCGCCGTGCGCACCGCCACGCCCCAGGGACGCCGGTCGATCGCGGTGACCTCCGCCCCGTAACGGATCACCCCGCCCGCCCCGCTCACCTCGGCGGCGAACCGCGCCGCGACCGCCCCGAAGTCGCACACCCCGGTCGTCCCGACGCGGATCGCGGCGAGCCCGCGCACCTGCGGTTCGTACTCCGCGATCTGGGCGGGCCCCAGCTCGCGCACCGGCAGCCCGTGCTGCCGGCCGCGCTGGACCAGGGAGTGCAGCCGGGGCAGCTCGGACCGCTCGGTCGCGACGATCAGCTTGCCGGTCACCGCGTGCGCGATGCCGTGCTCGGCACAGAAGTCGATCATTTCGGCGGCACCGCGCACGGCGTATCGGGCCTTGAGCGAGCCGGGGCGGTAGTAGATGCCGCTGTGGACCACGCCGCTGTTGCGCCCGGTCTGGTGACGAGCGGGGCCCCACTCCTTCTCCAGCACCGTCACCCGGGCGCCCGGAGCGGTGCGCGTGATCGCATACGCCGTCGACAGGCCGACGATGCCGCCGCCGATCACCAGCACATCGCAGTCGTACGCCGCGTGCGTCATCATCACGCCACCTCCCACCCCGATAGTGCACTGACCCACTGACAACGTACTCAAACCAGTGAATCCCAGCGTGGCGCCGATCTTTACGCCCACGGCGACCGGATGGCACGCAGGGGGCCGGCCGGGCACCGTCCGTACACCGTGAGAACGTGGCGGCGACGCCCCGGGGGCGGGGCATGGGGGACGGCTGTCCGGCCGGCCCGGGGCTCTTGGCCGTCCGGCCGGCCCGGTGCGGCTACACGGGTGCCACCAGCAGCGGCCGGGCCCGCTCGCGCAGCTCGGCGACGCGCGGCTCGTGCCCGTACGGTTCGAGCCGGTGCAGCAGATCCCGTACGTACTCCGTGGTCCGCGCCGAAGAGATACGGCCCGCCACCTCCACCGCCCGAGTGCCTGCCGCGCAGGCCGCGTCCAGGTTCCCCGACTCCAGCTCGGCCACCGCCGACACCACGAGCCGCAGCCCGTGCGAGCGGACGAATTCCTCGGTCGGCCGGGACAGGGCCTGCTCGGTGAAGCGCCGTACCTGCCGGGGCGCCTTCAGGTCGAGGTGGCACTCCGCGGCGTCCGCCGCGAACCTGTCGTACGAGTAGAAGCCCAGCCACGACGGGTCCGCGTCACCGCCCCGGGAACGCTCCAGCCAGCCCTCGGCGGCCCTCAGCGCGGCCCCCGCGGCCGGTGCGTCGCTCGCCTTCGCATGGGCGCGCGCTTCCACCAGGCGGAAGAAGCTCATGGTCCGGGCCGTGGCGAGCCCCCGGTTGCGTTCGACGGCGGCCTGCGCGAGGTCGACCCCCTCGTCGGCGAAACCGCGGTAGGTCGCCTGCAACGACATCGAGGCGAGGACATAGCCGCCCAGCGGTACGTCGGCCGCGGCCCGCGCGAGCCTCAGCGCCTGGATGTAGTAGCGCTGCGCGGCCTCCTGCTGGCCGGTGTCGAAGGCTATCCACCCGGCGAGCCTGGTCAGCTCGGCCGCTGCGCCGAAGAGCGCCCGGCCCACCTCGTCGCTGTACGAACCGAGCAGCAGCGGCGCGGCGTCGACCCGTAAACACTCCGGGACCATCGAGGAACGCCAATCGCCGCCGCCGTACTTGGAGTCCCAGCGGCGGGCGTCCTGGGCCGCCTCGCGCAGCTTGGAGACATCGCTGTGGCCGACCCGCAGCGGGGAGATGTCGCTCGTGACCGGGCCGATCGGCGCGGAGGGGACGGGCGCGGAGGAGGACGGGGACACGGACGGGGCAGGGGACGCGGACGGGGTCTCCGGGCCAGGTTGGGCGGGGATGGCCGGTGCCCGCTGCGTACCCAGAGCGCCCAGGGTTCCCAGTGCCGCCTGAACCGCTTGTGCGTTCAGGGCAGTCGGCGCCGTTTGTGCCGTTTGTGCCGTTTGTGCCGTCTGTGCCGTCTGGGGTGCCTGTGCTCCGGCTGTCGCCCGGGTGCCGAGCGCCGGTCGCGCCCGCAGCGCTCCCCGTGCTTCCTGCGAGGCCGGAGTCCCCGCCGCGCCGGGAACGGCTCCAGCGCTCGACGTGCCGGGTGCGCCGGGCGTGGCCGGAGCCCCCGCCGTGCTCGGGGCGACCGGTGCGCCGGACTCCGCCGCGCTCTTCTCCGTCGTGTCCGACACCCTCTGCGCCCCTGCGCCGGTGCGTGCGCCCGTTGGGCCCTGGGTGCCGAGGACGATTGCCTCGGCGGCTGTCGCGTCGCGTTCCACCGACGGATCGGCGGGGGATATCAGCCAGCGGGACGCGGGCGTCGCGTACGCGCTCACCGAGAACGAGCCGGCCAGCGACTGCCAGATTCCGCCGCTGCCCGCCCGCCGTCCGGCCAGATCCAGCCGGTACAGCTCGGTCGCCGAGCGAACCGCCTCGGCCACGTCGCGCGGAAAGGCCAGCCCGACCTCCGGTGCCGGATCGGCGTCCGCGAGCCCGATTTCGTGCAGCGGGACCGGCCGGCCGAGTTTGGCGCCGATCGCTGCCGCGATGAGATGAGGCGCGGCGCCCTGCGGCACCATGCCCTTGGAGACCCACCTGGCCACCGAGGTCTTGTCGTAACGAAGTGTCAGTCCGCGCTGCGCCCCGAGGTCATTGACCCGCCGGGCGAGCCCGGCGTTGCTGATTCCCGCGAGGGCGAGAACGGTTCCGAGCTTCTCGTTCGGTCCGCGTTGCTCCCTGGACATGCGCCACCCCTCGACACACAGACGGCCGCCGCGTCACCGTTGCGGCGCGCGGCATTCGTACCGTGTCCTCCCCAGGGGCGAGCCCCGGCACTCCGGCCGCACGAGCATATGGCCGAGCCCCGAGGAATATGCCTCCTGCCGAGAACCTCAGTAAACCCAGCGTAGTTCGCCGCATCCCTACCGTTAAGGGGCAGACATTCGTATGGCGGGAATGTTGTCGGTGCGGACGCGGACGGCCTCGCGGTGTCGCTCCGGGCGTCGCGCGGAGCGCCCCGGGGCCGGCCCGGACCCCCTCCCGGACCCGGCCCGGAACCCCGCACGACGCCCTGTTCGGACGTGTTGGTGGCACCGCCCGCCGAGCCCCGTACGTGCCCCTGGCGTGTGGTCGTGCGCCCGGTCGTGCGCTCTCGTCCGGCTGTTTCGGAAGCGCTTCCATGGGTGCTGCGTGGGTCGGCCCACTGCATTGGACTCAGTGGGCTGGGGGACACTGCCGCCTCATTCCCCGCAGGCGGCGGACCGGTCCGGGAGGTGAACGACACCTCCCGGACTGTGCGTCGAACTGTGTGCCGAAGCGGCGGGAGGCCGGTACGGAGTCGGCGAAGCGGGACGTGGCACGGGGGATGAAGGTGGGCGAAAAGGGTTTTCCGGTGCGGTGAGTTCCCTGTCGCCCGGTTGCCGCGTGCACTGAAAATGGCTGAATGTCGTCGGTCGGTCGAGGTTGGGTCGACCGTTTCGCGGACATCCCGTCGACCGTCCGGCGATCGCCCGTGGCCGGGCAATCACCAGTCGTGGCCATTCCGAGGAGTGGCCGGTTCCGGCCTGGTGGATCGTGTCCGGGCGGGGTGCGCAACACGCCTGACCCGTATGCCCGTTGGCGGGTGAACCGCCTCGCGAGGGCCGTGCGTCGGTCGTCGCCGGGGGGAACCCGGCGCGGGTTGCCGTCCGGCGTGCGCCCGTCCGCACCCGGCCGCCACCTGCCCCGGTCCGGCCTTTGCCGGGGGCGCATGCCCTCCCGACGTGCGCCGTCCGTAGCCCCTCCGGTGTGCCTTTGTCGTGGCAGCATGTTCGCAACGGCGCCGCGCGCTACCGGAGTTCTCCCGATAATGTCCTGCTGCGCCGAATTGTCCACAGCCTGTGGAGGCGGCGATGCGTTGGTTGGTGGGGTGGAGCAGTATCGCCGCGAGCTTCGGCACGGCCGGTGCCGTCGGAGACGCCGACGAGGGGCGCACGATGCACCCCGTCGGATCCCAACTCCTGTGGGGAGACCCGGATCCGCTCTGGGCCGTCGGTGACTGGCGCCCCGACGAGATCCGCACCAGCACGGTCGAGACTGCCGAAGGCGCGCCCACCGCCCGGCTCGCCGTCCTCGGCTGCTGCAGCGCCACCGACGAACAACTGCGCGTCGGTCTCCTCGCCGCCCGCGGCGGGGCCCTGCGCCATCTCACCTCCTGGCCCGGCAGCTACACGGCCGTCGTCCAGGTCGGCCGCCGGATCACCGTCATCGGGGACCTCGCCGGAGCCCGCCCGGTCTTCTACACTCCCTGGGCCGGCGGCACGGCGTACGCCACCGCCGCACTGCCGCTCGCCGACCTCATCGAAGCCCAGCTGGACATCGGCCACCTGGCCGCCCTGCTCGCCTGCCCCGAAACACCGGAGGCACTGCGCGACGGCACCCCGTACGCCGGAGTGAAGCGCATTCCGCCGGGGCACGCGCTGATCCTGCGCGAGGGCTCGCGCGAGATCACCGGGTACGAGGCGGTGGCCTCCCTGGCCGTCGCGGCTCCCCAGATCGATCCCGTCAGTGCCGTCGACGGGGTGCGCGACGCCCTGGTCGAAGCCGTACGCGCCAGACTCACCGCCCCGCGCCACGCCCCCGGGACCCTGCCGCCCGACCCGGGCCCGGTCCCCGGCATGGGCCCCGCCGAACGACGCGCCGCCCGCGGCGCCCCCGTACCCGGCATCGGCGCCGACCTCTCCGGAGGCAGCGCCTCCGCCACCCTCGCCCTCCTGGCCGCCGGACTGCCGGGCCTGCCCGGCACCCTCCTCGGCCACGGCGCGGAAGCGGGGGAGCGGCTGCTCGCCGTCACCTTCAACGACCTCACCGCGCACGGGCACGAGGACGAACTCGAACGCGCCCGCGTCATCGCCGCCGACCCGCGCCTGCACCATGTCGTCGTCGCTGCCGGAGAGGAGGCCCTGCCCTACGCCGACCTGGGCGGCGGCCCGCTCACCGATGAACCCGCCCCGTCCCTCGTCGTCGCCGAGCGGCACCGCCGCCGCCTCGCCTCGGGCAGCGCCGACCACTTCGTCGGCGGGGGCGCCCGGCAGGTGCTCGATGCCCATCCGGCCCGTCTCGCGGACCTGTTGATGGACCGTCGCCGACGCCATCTGCTGCGTCCGGTCGCCGCCCTCGCCAAGGCCGAGGGCCCGACCGCGCACTCCTTCTTCGTCCCGCTGACCGTCTACCGGGCGGCCCGCCGCCTGTCCCGTACGTCGTACCGCACCGGCCTGGAAACGGCGGCCGACCGGCTGCCGGACGCCAACCGCCAGGCCCCCGCCCTCGACACGCCCGCCGACGCGTCGCTCGCGGCCCTCGCCTGGTCGCGGCCGGGACCGGCCGCGCGCTGGCTGACGGGGGAAGCGCTCGCCGAGGTGTCGGTACGTCTGCAGGAGGCGGCGATCCGCCCCGCCTCCGTTCAGCGGCCGGGCGAGGCCCGCGCCCGGGCGGCCCTCGCCCGGTTCGCCGCCGACCACCGGATCCTGGAGCAGGCCGCGGAGAACCGCAGCCAGCGGCTGCACGCCCCGTACCTCGACAATCAGGTCGTGCGCGCCGCCCGCGCGCTCCCCGAATCGCTCCGCGTCCAGCCGGGCGCGCGCGCCGCGATCCTGCGGCGGGTGCTCGCGGGCGCGGGCATCCACGAGCTGCCGCCCGGCTGGGGCACCCCCTCCCTCGCCACCGCCAACGCCACTGCCCGCACCGGCCTGCGCGCCGCGCTCCCCGACCTGATCGCCCTCTTCGACGCACCCCTGCTCGCCGACGCGGGCCTGGTCGAGGCCCGCGTCGTACGGAAGGCCCTGCGCGCGGCCTCGGAAGGCGAACCGCTCCCGCTGGACGGCCTGGCGCATCTGGCGTCGATGGAACTCTGGCTCCGCCGACTCGTGTCACGGCGCGGCACCTGCTGGACGGGTACGGCGGCACCGCGCCAGCGCGCGGTCGCGGGCGGGGTCGTTCCGGCGAGGCGGACGCTACAGGCGCAGGCGCAGGCGCAGGCGTGAGCGGGGCAGGGTGGGGCCGCCGAGGCGGACTCGCGCCCGCCGCCGGCCGCGTGCGGTCGGGGGCCTGTCGCCGGGTGCGTCGGGTCCCTCCCGACGACGGGTGTCCCTCGCCGGGCGCGGCCGTGTTCCTCCCGCCGTCGGGTGCACCGCGTTCCCCACCCCACGCCCGCTGCCGGGCGTTGTTGCCGCCGGACGTCTGCTCCCGCGCGTTCCACAGGACAGAATGGCCGGATGCGGTACCTGATCCTGGGCGTCACCGAGGCACGAGACGAGAACGGCAGTGTGCTGCCCGTGGGTGGTACGCGGCTGCGCGCCCTCCTCGCCGCCCTCGCCCTGCGTGCGGGCCGGCCCGCGCACGTCGCCGATCTCGTCGACGACGTATGGGCCGCCGATCCCCCGTACGACGCCCCGCCGCGCTCCAGGCCCTCGTGGGCCGGTTGCGCCGGGCGCTCGGCAGGGACGCGATCACGAGTGGCCACGGCGGATACCGCTTGGAGGCCACGCCCGAGGACGTCGACCTGCACGTGTTCGAGCGGCTGTCCCGGCAGGGCGCCGACGAGCTCGACGCGGGGGACTCCGTGGCGGCCGCCCGCACACTCCGTACCGCGCTCGCCCTGTGGCGCGGCCCGGCCCTGGCCGACCTGCCGGACCGGGAGCACGGTCACGGCCTGCGTCCGGAGGCCCACCGTCTGACCACGCTGGAACGCCGCATCGAGGCCGACCTGCGGTGCGTCGCGACCGGTGCCGGCCCGCGCACCCTCGTACCGGAGCTCAGGGAACTGACCGCCGACCACCCGTACGACGAACGCTTCCGGGCCCAGCTGGTCCGCGCCCTGCGCGCCGAAGGCCGTCAGGCCGAGGCGCTGGCCGCCTACGAGGAGGCTCGCCGGGCCCTTGCGGACGGCCTCGGTGCCGACCCGGGACCGGAGCTGACCGCGCTCCACCTGGAGTTGCTCACCCCTCCGTCGAGGGGGCCATCCGAAGCGGCCGCACCGGCCACCCCGTCCCCCTCAGCCACTTCCATTCCGCCGCCCCCTTCTTCCCTCTCTTCCCCCTCAGCGGCATCCGCCGCATCCGCCGCATCGGGCCCGCCCCGTACACCCGACGCCGCCGTGGTCCGGGGCAACATCCGGCCCCGGCTCAACTCCTTCGTCGGCCGCGAGCCGGAACTGCGCTCCATCCATGCTGATCTGGCCCGGTCCCGCCTGGTCACCCTCACCGGCCCCGGTGGCTCCGGCAAAACCCGTCTCGCCGAGGAGGCCGCCGCCCGTAGCGGCCGGGCGGCACCGGCCCCCGCGGACGCCTGGATCGCCGAACTCGCTCCGGTGGATGCCCCCGTGGATGTCCCCGGAGCCGTACTCTCCGCTCTCGGGCTGCGGGAGACCACGCTCCTGCGGGACAGCGGTCGTGACGGGCAGCCGTTGCGCGGCGACCCGGCCGGCCTCCTCGTCGAGCACCTGGCGCACTGCTCCCGCGTCCGCCCCTTCCTGCTCGTCCTGGACAACTGCGAACACGTCATCGGCGCGGTCGCCGCCCTCGCCGAAACCCTGCTCACCCACTGCCCGCAGCTGCGCATCCTCGCCACCAGCCGAGAACCCCTCGGCGTCCCCGGCGAATCGATACGCCCGGTCGGACCGCTCCCGGCCGACCCCGCCCACCGCCTGTTCGCCGAGCGCGCCCGCGCCGTCCGCTCCGACTTCGACCCCGAGCGGGAGGCCGTACACGATCCGGATGCCGTCGCCGAGATCTGCCGACGGCTCGACGGGCAGCCGCTCGCCATCGAACTCGCCGCCGCGCGGCTGCGGCTGCTCAGCCCACGCCAGATCGCGGACCGGCTCGACGACCGGTTCCGTCTGCTCACCGGTGGAGCCCGGACCGCACTGCCGCGCCAGCAGACGCTGCGCGCCGTCGTCGACTGGTCCTGGGACCTGCTCGACGAGAACGAACGCACGGTTCTGCGGCAGGTCTCCGTCTTCGCGGGCGGCTGGGACCTGCCCGCCGCGGAGGCCGTGACCGCGGCGGAAGCACCCCCCGCCACCGAAGCCCTCGCCGCCGGAGCCCCGGTCACCGGAGCACCCGTCACCGGGGCAACTGCCGGCCCGGACCCGGCCGGGCCCTCCACGGCCGACCTGATCGGTGCTCTCGTCGACAAGTCCCTCGTCGTCGCCGCCCCGGCCGCCTCCGGCGAGATGCGCTACCGCCTTCTGGAGACCATCCACGAGTACGCCGCCGAACGCGCGGCCGAGACCCCGGACGTACGCGCCGCCGCCGCGCGGGCGCACACCGCGTACTTCGTCGCACTGGTCGAAGCTGCCGAGCCCCGTCTCCGCCCCGGTGACCAACTCCCCTGGATCGAACGCCTGGAGACGGACCTCGACAACATCCGGGCCGTCCTCCACCGCACCGTCGTCACCACCCCGTCCGAATCGGACGCGGTGCGTCTGGTTCTCGGCCTGGGGTGGTTCTGGTTTCTGCGGAACTTCCGTTCCGAGGGCCTCGGCTGGGCCGAGCGGGCCGTGGAACTCGGTCCGGAACCGGTCGACGGCAGCGACCCCCGCTTCTGGCCGCGCATGCATCTGGAGATACTGCGGTACTTCCTCGCCGCGCAGAGCCGACCAGCCGACGACCTCCGTGGTGACGACAGCCGACGGGCCCTGATGGGCCGGGTGGCCGACGCGTTCCTCTCCTCCGGTCCGCAGTCCGCCCGCTTTCCGGGACTGCTCTGGCCGACGGCTCTGTTCATGAGCCGTACCGCCGCCGAAGCCCACGAGATGATCGACGCGGTGGTCGACAACGCCCGTATCCACGGCGGCGCCTGGGAGTACGGCATCGCGCTGCTGTTCCGTACGCACATGGTCATCGACACCCCCGGCGGTATGCCGGGGATCGACAACGACCTCGCCGAACTGCGCGAGCTGGGCTGCCGCGTCGGTGACCGCTGGCTGCGCGCCCAGGCCGTGGGCGCGGCCGCGGAGGCCGGCGTGACGCGCGGACGGTACGAGGAAGCGCGTGCGGCGTACGAGGAGGCGCTGCTGCTCGCCCGCGAGGTCGGGGCGTACGCCGAGGCGCCGTTCCTCCTCGCCCGCCTCGCCGAACTCGCCTACCGGACCGGAGACATGGCGGGCTTCGAGCGGATCCTGGCCGAGTCCGAGACGGAGGCGGAGCGCTACCAGGTGCACGACGCCCGCGGCTACACCTACTTCCTGCGCGCCACCCTCGCCCTGGACCGCGGCGAGATCGCGGAGGCGCGACGGCTGGTCACCGAGGCGGAGGCGTCGATCGGACGAGGCAGCTCACCGTCGCACTTCACGGTGGTGGTCGAAGGGCTCGCCGCCCGGATCGCCGTGCACGAGGAGGGGCCCATGGGCGGCCCGGTGGCCGGGGTACGCGGACTGGTGCGCGCACTCCGCGCGGCGCGGGAGGCCCGGTGCGCTGAGCTCGTCACCGGGCACCTGGCGGACAGTGTGGCGGCCGTGCTGTCGATGCTGGGCCGTCACGGAGCCGCCGTACGGATTCTGGCGGCGGCCGACGGCTGGCGCCCGGCCGGTCCCAGGACCGAAGCACAACAGGCCGAGGCGGACGACGTCGGG
This sequence comes from Streptomyces sp. NPDC015032, assembly GCF_043080425.1. NCBI lineage: Bacteria > Bacillati > Actinomycetota > Actinomycetes > Kitasatosporales > Streptomycetaceae > Streptomyces > Streptomyces sp. NPDC015032. The sequence goes on from NZ_JBIBVN010000034.1 coordinate 70,123, forward strand.
CGACGGGCGCGCGAGGAACTGGGTCCTCAGCGGTACGAGTCGGAGCGTGCCGCGGGCCGCACACTGACGGTCGACGACGTCATCGAGCTCCTGACCCGCATCACCGCGGAACTCCCGGACACCCCGGTCGTCTGACCCCCGGATCCATCCCGCCGTCCTCGGTCGCCTCACCGGCAACTGATGGTCGAGTCCGCCCAGTCGGCCAGCGCCGCGCCGCCACCCGGATGCGCCCGCTGGGCGACGAGCCGGATCTTGTCCTGCCCGGCAATACCGACCGCGACGGGTACGGCCGGATCATTACCGTTCATCACCGGAGACTGCCACAGCAGCCTCCCATCACCGCTGAGGACGGAGAAGCGCACCGAGCCCAGTCCCAGGGACATGTCGTCGACCCCGACCATGGCCTCGTAACGCGTGCACGTCTGGTTCAACTGGATGGTGACCGAGGACTTGCTGTGGACGGTTATTCCGTGCGCGTACCACGTGCCGCCGACCGACAGACCGGAACGCTGCCAGACCCAGTTGCTCTCGTTGATCACCACCTCGGGTTGGGTGTGATCCCCCGACATCGAGTAGCCCAGCTCGTTGAGCTGGTAGACGGTCGGTGCGGGCGGCGGAGCCGGATCGGACGGCGACGGCTCCGCCGGATCGGAAGGCAGTGGCGGTGTCGGCTTCGATGTCGGTTTCGATGTCGGCTTGGACGTCGGCTTCGGCGTCGGCTTCGGAGCGGGCTTCTGTGTCGGAGCAGGTGTGGGGGTGGGCGTCGGCTTCGGTTGCGCCTTCGGCGGGGGAGTCGGGGCCGGGGCAGATGGTGCGGGTGGCGCCGGCGCACCGGGTTTCGGCGGCGGCGGCTTCGACTTCGACTTTGACTTCGGTAGATCGGGCGTCGGCGCCGCAGGAGCCGCGGCAGCCGGCTTGGCCGCAGGTCTGGTCTCGGGCTTCGGCTGGTCGTCGCCGACCAGCGCCCAGGCCAGCCCGGCCGTCACCGCCATGGCTACCGCCGCCGCGATACCGGCCTTGGCCGGGGCACCGAGCCCTTCCGAGACCGCGGCACCACCGGCACCACCCCCGGACGCGCTTTTGCCGGTCGCCGCCGCTGCGGCACCGGCACCCGCGGCTCCCGCCGCGCCACCGGCGACGACTCCGGCGGCTTTGAGCACATACCCGGCGGCGAACCAGCCGATGACCGCGACCGGCAGCAGCGCGGGAATCCCGGCGTTGACATGGGCCAGTTCGCCTGCGGCGAGCCGGCACTTCACGCACTCGTCCAGATGCCCCCGCAACCCCCGCTCGGCACGCATCCGGAGCCCACCTCGGGCATAGGCGCCGAGGCGGTCGGCGTAGCGTGCGCAGTCGCCGCCCGAGGTGAGCGCCTCACTCACATGCGCCTGCAGGTAAGCCTGCTTGAGCCCCTCACGGGCCCGGCTGGCCAGGACCGCCGTGGCATTGGCGGTCAGCCCGAACAAGGGGGCGATCTCGCTGGGTGACTCCTCCTCGACGGTGGTGTGCCACAGCACTGCCTGCCAGCGCTCCGGCAGGCTGCGGAACGCCTGCATCGCCATCGACTGCTCGGCCTCGTGCATCGCCAGCACATCCGCGCCGAGGTCGAGCGTGTCCGCGTCCGATACCTGGGAGGACTGGGAAGCCTGGGCGGCGAACACCGCGAAGTCATCGACCAATTGCTCCCGCTTCGCGGTCTTGGTCCAGGCGGCTCCGACATGCCGGACCGCCGTCATGAGGTAGGCCCGTACCGCCTCCTCGGGCCCCTTGCCCCTGCGTACCGCCTGCAGGGTGCGCGCGAAGACCTCGGCCGTCAGGTCGTCGGCGGTGTGCGCGTCCCGGCAGCAGGTCCGCGCGTAGCGGCGCACCGCGTCCGAGTGCCGTCGGAACAGTTCCTCGTAGGCGAGATCGTCGCCGTCCCGCATACGGCCGATCAGATCGGCGTCGGAGACCACGGAGCCGGAGGCGTCGCCAGTGCTGCTGCCGCCCTCCCGCTGCATCGGCACCAAGGCTTCGGCCCCGGCACCGGCGTCGACGGGGGCCGGCCACGGGACGGGCAGGACGGCGTCGCCCCCGGCGTCACCACCCGATCGCCCGGGCCCGGCCTGGCTCGGCACCTGTCGGGAGGACAGTTCACCGGCCTCCGTCACCCCGCCCATGGCGGAGACGTCGTCGAACGACTCTTCCTGCTGCCCGTCACCGCTCATCGCGGAAGCCCCCGTTTGCGCTGTCGGACCCGAACACCGGGCAAGCGTGCCACATGGCGCAATCACGTCGTACCTTCAGCCCCCGTAACCACTCATCCGGGGCGTTTTCCCGAATGTGAGCACTAGAGGTCGCTCATTCGGGGAAGGGGTAATGCGCTGTTCTGCACGGGCAGGCTGAAGTCAACGGGCAGCGGCTCCAGCAACGAGAACCGATGCACCGCTGGTCATACGCCGATCAGGCGCCGTACGGACACCGACCGGAAGCCGCAAAGTGCCGGTCAGCGGGTTATGGGCCGAGTGCGGACGCAGGAGTCGGAGCCGAGAGGGCGGGGCGATAAAGCCGGACACATAACCGGACACACAACCGGACACTAAGCCGAATGTGAGCTCGGACAAGCGGCCATGAGTCGCCGAGTAGGACCCGCCGAAACGGGCCACGCGGGTCGTTGACCACCGGGCGCGGCAGCCTATTCATGCCAGCGATTCAAACCAGCCATGTGCACCGGCCGTCCATGCCGCCTGTGTGCCCCGGCAGCCGGCCCCGACTGCGCACCCCGACCGGCCACCCCGCACCGGCCCCGGAGAAGCAGTGCGCGCACGCAACACGCCCGCGCACCACCACACTCACGCGCCGCCAGGCTCGCCGCACCGACGCCGTGACGTTCAGACGCGCCCCCGCTCATGCGCCGTCGCACCCGTGCGCGCCCCGCTCACACAACCGGCAGCGAACGCACTCCGCTCACGCGCGCCCCCGCCCACACAACCGGCAGCGAACGCACCACACCCACATGCGCCCGTTCTCGTAGCCGGCAGCGAACACACTCCGCTCACGCGCCGGGCCGCGAGCGCAGCCCCTCCAGCAAGATGTCCAGCAACCGGCTCGAAGCCGCTGCCTGTTGGGCCGCGTCAGGCAGCGAAGGCGCCGCCGTCGCGATGACCAGCAGCACATCCGCCACCGTCACGTCACGGCGAAGCTCACCGGCCTCCCGCGCCCGGTCCACCAGTCGGCCGACGACCTCCAGCAGCTCGCCGGCTCCGGCGTCGTCGTCATCGCGCCCGGTCTCCGCGGCGGAACGCCCGTCGGCCGACCGGGTGTCGGCCTGACCCGCACCCTGCCGCTGCTGAGGCACCCGCGTCTCGTCCCGAACGCTGTCCGAGCCCGGCACGGAGTCTGTTACGGCCTCCGATTCCCCGACCACAGCCGAGTTGTCGACCGAGGCAGAGGCAGACGTCGGCACGGACACAGATGCAGGCACGGACACAGATGCAGGCACGGACGCGGAGGCAGAAACAGCGGAAGCGGCGGCGGAGTCGATGCCGGAATCGATGCCGGATTCGGTGTCGACTCCGACCCGCAGCACCTGAGGAGGCAGCAGCCGCCCCGCGCCCGAGGCCACGGACGTCCGCAGAAAGCGCGACAGCGCCGACCACGGCTCGTCCTCCTGACCCAGCGCGGTCCGGGCCTGGTCTGTCAGCCGGGAGGTCTCCTCCTCCGCTATCCGCCGCACCAGCACGTCCTTGCTCGGGAACCGTCGGTACACCGTGCCGACCCCGACCCTGGCGCGACGCGCCACGTCCTCCATCGGAGCCCCGTACCCCAGCTCGCCGAACACCTCACGTGCCGCGCGCAGCACATGTTCCAGATTGCGCTGTGCGTCCACGCGGAGCGGAGCCGAGCGGCCGTTGGCGGCAGCCGCCCCGACCGTCGCACCCGTCCCGCCGGTTCCGGCTGCCGTGACGACCGTGCCGACCGGACCCGCCGCGTCCACTGTCCCCACTGCTCCGTTTCGTCCGTTTCCGTCGGACGAATGGGAGGCGACTGCCGCAGCAGTCTGCCAATGAGAATCCTGAATGTGCATAACTGTTCCCCCGGTTATGACGTCTCCCCCCGGAGACTTCCCGCCGTTTGAGCCGGAGAGCGGATCTTGGTCTCGACCCTGTACCCCGACGACATACGAACATAGTTGAGCCCGGGTCAATTCAGAAGGGGGTAGTTCCGCACGGAGCGCCCCCCGATCGGAGCAAGGACCGGTTGGTCATTGATTCGGCCCCGGCACTCCGCCCCGACCCCGACCCCTGACCTGCGCAGCTTCCGTATCCCCGCGGTGATCAGCAGCGCCGGCCCATCCAGAACCTCCGGTCACACAATTTGCCGGGGCTGTGGACAAACCCTTGAGCCCGTTGCGTCATGGGGTGGTGATGGCTTCAGATTCCGGGGGAACACCCCCCGGCCCCCCGCCGGGTGTGCGCGTTCTCGTCGTCGGTGGCGGCTACGTCGGGATGTACACAGCACTGCGCCTCCAGCGGCAGCTGAAGCAGAGACTCAGAAGCGGTGAGGCCGAGATCGTCGTCGTCACCCCCGAGCCTTATATGACGTATCAGCCGTTCCTGCCCGAAGCCGCCGCCGGTTCGATCTCGCCACGCCATGTCGTCGTGCCGCTCCGCCGGGTCCTGGCGCACTGCAGGATGGTGATCGGCGAGGCCGAACGCATCGATCACGCCAAGCGCACGGCGACCGTGACCACCCTGGCCTCGGGGGAGGACGGCACCGGCGCCGTCGAGATCCCGTACGACGAACTCGTCCTCGCGCCCGGCTCCGTCTCGCGCACGCTCCCCGTCCCCGGCCTTGCCGACCACGGCGTCGGCTTCAAGACCATCGAGGAGGCCATCGGCCTGCGCAACCACGTCATCGAGCAGATGGACATCGCCTCCGCCACCCGTGATCCGGCCATCCGTGACGCCGCCCTCACCTTCGTCTTCGTCGGGGGCGGATACGCGGGCGTCGAGGCCCTCGCCGAGTTGGAGGACATGGCCCGCTACACCGCGCGGTACTACCACAACATCAAGGCGGACGACCTGAAGTGGATCCTCGTCGAGGCATCGGGCCGCATTCTCCCCGAGGTCGGAGACGCAATGGGCGCATACGCGATCCGTGAGCTGCGCGGCCGCAATATTGACGTACGCCTCCACACCCGGCTGGAGTCCATCGAGGACCGGATCGCCGTGCTGAGCGACGGTTCCCGCTTCCCGACCCGCACCCTCGTGTGGACCGCGGGCGTCAGACCCGCGCCGATCCTCGCCGCCACCGATCTGCCGCTCGACGAGCGCGGCAGGCTCCGCTGCACGGCGGAACTCACCGTGGAGGGAGTCGAGCACGCCTGGGCCGCCGGGGACGCCGCGGCCGTACCCGATCTGACCGCCGCGGAAACGGGGGCGGAGACGGCGCCCAACGCCCAGCACGCCGTGCGGCAGGCCAAGGTTCTCGCGGACAACGTCCTCGCGTCGATCAGCGGCGAACCCCTCAAGGAGTACCGGCACAGCTATGCGGGATCCGTCGCCTCGCTCGGCCTCCACAAGGGCGTCGCACATGTCTACGGCCGCAAGCTCAAGGGCTTTCCGGCCTGGCTGATGCACCGCACGTACCACCTCAGCCGGGTTCCGACGTTCAACCGGAAGGCCCGCGTCCTTGCCGAATGGACCCTCGCCGGACTCTTCAAACGCGAGATCGTCTCCCTCGGCTCGCTGGAACACCCGCGCGCCGAATTCGAACTCGCCGCAGGAGGCGGACACCCGGGGCCGGGGCACCCGCCGGGCCCCCGAAACCCGCCGAAGCCCGACGGCCCACCGGGGAACGGCGGCTGACCGACCGTCGGCCCGTCACCTCACCGGCCCGGACCGGACCGTACCGACGCCTGTCAGTACGGTCCGTCACACTGGACGTGTGACCATAGGTGGGCCCACATCTGCACAGAGTGACCCGGCCGGCAGTGACCGACAGTGAGCAGCCCGTCCGAGCGGACCAGACCGACACACGAGGCCAGAAATTCCGTGAACTTCACGCGCTGGAGCGCCCGCCTACCCGGAACGCAGCGTCGCGCCGCCGCACGGGACGACCGCAGTTCCGTGCCCTCGGCCCGCGCCGAGTACGCACGGCCGGGGGCCGGACCCTGCCCGCCGGACAGCGACACGCACAGTGACACGCACAGCACGTCTTCCGGGGACCGCGGCCCCACTCCGGAGGATCTCTCGGCCCGGGACATCCTCGGCCAACTGCCCGCCCTGGTGGCCCTGGTGTACGGCCCCGACCACCGGATCGCGTATGTCAACGACGCCTATGCCGCCGCCTTCGGCCCCCGCCCGGCCGGCGCCACCGCGGCCGAGGCCATGCCCGAACTCGTCGAACTCAGTCTGCTGCCCCTCATGGACCAGGTCCTGCGCAGTGGCACACCTCGTACCGTCAAGTCCCGCAAGGTCCGCGGCGGCAATTCGTACACCGTGACCTGCACCCCGGTACACCGGGACAGCGGCACCGCGACCGAAACCGAGGCGGACGAGGACGGGGACAGGAACAAAAAGCAGACCGGCAACAAGGGCAAGGACAGGAAAAGAAACAGAGGCACCGAAGACGGCGTGCTCGTCTACGCCGTCGACGTCACCGACCACGCCGAAGCGGCCGAACGGCTCCGCGCCAGCGAGCGCCGCCTCCGCGAAACGGCCGTCACCCTCCAGCGCTCCCTGCTCCCGCAGGAGCTGGAGCAGCCCGACGACCTGCGGATCGCCGCCACCTACCAGCCCGGCGGCACGGACGCCGCGGTCGGCGGCGACTGGTACGACGTCATCACCCTCGGCGCAGGCCGCACCGCCCTGGTCATCGGGGACGTCATGGGCCGTGGGGTACGGGCCGCCGCGGTCATGGGCCAGCTCCGCACCGCCGTGCGCGCCTACGCCCGCCTCGACCTCCCGCCGCACGAGGTGCTCCAGCTCCTCGACGGTCTCGCCGCCGAGATCGACGCCAGCCAGATCGCCACCTGCGCCTACGCGGTCCACGACCCGAACGAGGGCCGGCTCGTCTACGCCTCCGCCGGGCACCTCCCGATCCTGGTGAGCCACGAGGACGGCACGGTCCACCGCGCCGAGGACCCGACAGGACCGCCGCTCGGCACCGGTGGCTGGATCCACACGTCGGGCACGATCGCGCTGCCGCCCGGTTCCACCGCGGTCCTCTATACGGACGGCCTGGTGGAACGCCGCAGCGAGGACATCGACGAGGGCGTCGCCGCCCTGGAACGCGCCCTCTCCGGAGCCAAGGGTTCACCCCAGGTGGTCTGCGACCGGCTGATCCGCTCTCTCGGCGTCACCGCGGAGCACGACGACGACGTGGCGGTACTGGTGGTCCAGCACCCCGCCCGCACGGGGGCGAACGCCGAGCTGTTCCACAACGCCTCGCTCGATCTCCTCGGCGGCATCGAGGCGGCCCCGCGCGCCCGCGCCTTCGCGTCCGGCGTCCTGACGTCGTGGCGATTCCCGGTCGAACTCTGCGACCTGGGCGTCCTGGCCGCGGGCGAACTCGTGGCGAACTCACTCAAGCACGGCACACCGCCGATGCGCCTGGGTCTGCGCCGTACCGACCGCCGCCTGATCATCGAGGTGACCGACGGCGACGACCACCTGCCGCGCCGCCGTCGCGCCGATCCGGCGGACGAAGCGGGCCGCGGCATCTCCATCGTCGCGACGATCGCCACGTCCTGGGGCAGCCGCCGCACGCCGGGCGGCGGCAAGGCGGTCTGGTGCGAGTTCGTCCTGCCGCAGTAGGGGCCCCGCCGGAACGGAACCCCTACTCACCCGTGCAGCGTCGCCCCTGTTGCCTCAGCGGGTGGTGACGGTGGAGGCGGCCGCCACCGGCTCGGCCTCCGGCAGCGACACGGCCACCACCCTGGACGGTGCCGCCTCGATCGACGGCTGATCCTGTACGGGAGTGAGCCGTCGGCCGAGTCGCAGCGCCAGCACCGTGATGCCCAGCGAGAACAGCACGAACGTCACGATGTACGGCCCGTGCAGCGTCGCCCCCATCGGGCCGCCCACGGCCGGACCGACCGCCAGCGCGAGCTGCTTGCACAGAGCGAACGCGGAGTTGTACTGCCCGACCATCGACTCCGGTGCCAGATCGGCGACCAGCGGCGCCACGGTCGGCGACAGCATCGACTCACCGAGTCCGAACAGCGCGTACGTGGAGATCATCGCGGCCGTCGCCATGGTCTGGCTGCCGTGCCCGAGCCCCGCGTACCCGGCCACGATCCAGGCGAACGCCCAGATCAGACCGACCCAGGCAATGACCCGGCTGCGCCTGCGGCGCTCCACCAGACGCAGTACGACGAACTGCGCCACGACGATGACGGCGGTGTTGGCGGCCAGCGCGATACCGAGCGTCGAGGGCTGGATCCCGGCGGCCTCGGTGCCGTAGGCCGCGAGCCCGGACTCGAACTGCCCGTAGCAGGCGAAGAACAGCACGAAGCCCAGCACGCACAGCTGCACCATGGCCCGGTGCGAGAGCAGTACCCGCAGCCCGCCGGGCGCCTTGGACCCGTCGGCGGGCCTGGCGTCGGAGAAGGACGGACGGGACAGCCGCACCGTGGAGGCGATGACACCGAGCACCACGAACATCGCGGCCTCGATGAGGAACAGCTGGATGAAGGTTTCCGGCCGGCTCGTGTCGACGATCTGCCCGCCGACCAGTCCACCGATACCCAGCCCGAGGTTCTGCAGGAAGAACTGCATGGCGAAGGCACGCGTACGGGTGGCGGCGCTGGAGCACCACACGAGCATGGTGGCGAGCGTCGGCTGCATGACCGCCGTACCCGCGCCGAGGACCGCGGCCGACAGTACGGCGGCGGTCACGCCCGACGACAGACCGAGGGCGACAGCGCCCAGGGAAGCGACGGCCGAGGCGACGACGAGCACGGGCAGCGGCCCGCGCCGGTCGATGGCACGCCCGGTGAACGGCAGCACGGCCAGTGCCGCCATGGCGAAGACCGCCAGAACGACTCCCGCGGTGCCAGCACCCAGATTCCGTACCTGTGCCACATAGACGTACAGATACGGAACGGTGAACCCCAGCCCGAACGCGCTCAGCGCGCTCCCCAGCTGGATCCGCCGCAGTGCTGCACCCATCTCCCTGGTCACACTCACCTACCTCGAGGTCTCGTAGCGATGCGCCGAGCCAACCGAACGACTCGAACCCGAAGACTTTAGCACTAAAGTTAGAGCCTCAACAATTCAGACCGAAGGACTTCGACGGCTTTGAAGGGCGTGCCATACTGCCCGCCATGTCTGACACCACCGAGCAGCCCGGCCCGCAGGAGCCGAGCCTCGACGAGCAGATCGCCGCCTATCAGCGCGAGTTCCGCGACCTGGACCCCCAGGTCGAGCAAGTCGTCTCGGCCCTGGGCCGACTGAACCGCCGGATGAACGTGGCGTACGGACGCCAGGTCGCCGCCCTCGGCATCAGCAACGCCGAGTGGGAGGTCCTCAAGACCCTGGTCCTGTCCGGTTCCCCCTACCGCCTGGGCCCGGGAGAGCTGGCCAAGCGCCTCGGCCTCACCCCGGCGGCGATGACCCACCGCATCGACCGCATGGCCGGCGAGGGTCTGGTGACCCGGGACCGGGACGAGAACAACCGGGTGCGCGTGATCGTCGAGCTGACCGACGAGGGCCGTGCGAAGTGGCTGGAGGCGATGCGCATGGCTACCGCCTTCGAGGAGGAACTGCTCCAGGACCTCACCGGCGACGAGCGCGGAGTCCTCGGCGACATGCTGATCCGCCTCCTTCGCCGCGTGGAACACGCCCAGCCGGACGCCGGCGGCCGCCTCACCGACCTGGACTGAACCCGTGCCGGACACGTGCGAAAACGGCTTGACCTGGCGGGGTTGACACGTCCATCCGCGATCCGTAAGGTACTTCGAGTTGTCACGGAGCCGGAACGGTTCCGGGACAACCGATCCCGCCGCGAACGCGGCAACCAAAATTCAGCACGATCTCCCACTCGGGACGATTTCGGCATGCCGAAATTAATTTCGAAGGCTCGATTATGAGTCGCGGGGAAAGTCCGCTAGAGTTTGGGCGTCGGAACGGCCCAACGGCCGGGAAGACAAATCCCGCTGACTGGGAATCAGGCCCGAAAGGATCTGATAGAGTCGGACTCGCCGGAAAGGGAAACGCGAAAGCGAAGAACTGGAAAGCAGCCCCGCT
>NZ_JBIBVN010000035.1:0-78638 GCF_043080425.1 Streptomyces sp. NPDC015032
CCCGGCGCGGCTCGCTGCCGCCGAACACGTATCGGTCAGCCGACGAGGCCGGTTCACCGGCCCTCTCGACACCGCCCTGGCCGAGCGGAACCTCCGCCGGCGCGTCACCGCCGTCCTCCCCAGCCACCTGACGGCGATGACCCTCGCGGCCCGCAGCGACGTCGTCTGCCTCGTCCCCGCCGCACTTCCCGGCGACCCCGAATCGCCTCTGACCCGCACCGCCACCGCTCTCGGCCTGCGCCTCCTCGACATTCCCCTGCCGCTACCGCCCCTGACCATCGGCATGGCCTGGCACCCCCGCAACGCAGCCGACGGAGCCCATCAATGGCTCCGCACCGCTGTCCGCCGCACGCTCCGCGCGCCCAGCGCCACTTGACGTGATCTCAGAGGTGCGGCATCGGCTGACAGCGGCCGGTGGCAGGGGCGACGGGCGTTGCACGGACCGAGACCGGGATCAGCACTACGACGAGTGAACGATCAGACGGTAGCTCGTCTCACCGCGCTGTCCCTTGGGCCGGACAAAGGCCACGGTCAGGGTCCTGAGTGTCCGTCACAGCCCCGACTCCTCGCACAACACAAGTCTCAGAAGGGGGTCCGGCCCACGTTTATGTGAGAACGGGTTCTGAGAACCGATCGAAGATCAACGGCGGCCCAGCGGCCTTTTATTGATCTCGCTCGGGCAAAGGGTCGTTTGCGAGAGGCCCCGCTGATCAAGGACTCGCCCGATCCTCGATCACTCCTCGGCGGTCAACCCTTGCGGTGAGCCGGAGGCCAGGACGCTGGTGACGAAGTTCGCCAACTGTCGCCGCATGCTTTCCCGTGGGATGCGCTCTTCTCCGGCCAGGTGCTCGACGAGGTCGGCTCGTGTGGCGGCAAGCAGGGCGTGGGCGGTGAAGTCGCTGTCGGTCAGGCCGGGGATCTGCTCCAGTACGGCTCGGAGCAGGCTGTGCCACCGCTCGTAGTGCTCCGCCCGGTACGGGCTGCCACTCCCGCCTTCCTCCAGGGCCAGCGCGAGGCGCCGGTTGTCGAGTTTGAAGCACAGGACGGCATCGAGCAGGGCGGGTACGCGATCCCGCGGTGGGGTCGCGGGCCCCAGGGGTGGTGGGCCGGTCTCGACGGCCTGCCTGATCGGTTCGAGCCGTGCCTCGTACAGCGCGCGGAGCAGCCCGGCGCGATCGCCGAAGGCCCGGAAGAGCGTGCCCTTGCCGACGCCGGCCGCAGCCGCGACGTCGGCCATGGTGACGTCCTCGGGACTCTCGCGGCGGGTGAAGAGGGCATCGGCGGCCGCGAGCACGGCCTCCCGGTTGCGGATGGCGTCCTTGCGAGACGACTGGCGTTCGGGCATGCCGCTCCTTCCATTTGCAAAACGGACCCGTGGTCCATATCGTTGAAGCGGACTCAGGGTCCGGATTCTATGAGTTGGAGGATACCCATGTCCGCACCGACCTCCCCGGCGGATCTGTACCGCCACAGCCTGCGACTGCTGCTCGACAAGGACATACCCGCGTGGGTCGCCCTGTGGGCCGAGGACGGCCTCATGGAGTTCCCCTTCGCCCCCGACGGCTGGCCCCGGCGGCTGGAGGGCAAGGAGGCCATCGCCGCCTACATGCGCCACTACCCCGACCACATCGACCTGCACGACTTCCCCGACCTGCGGATCCACCAGACCGCCGACCCGCAGACCATCGTGGTCGAGATGCGCGGCGTCGGCCGCTTGGTGGAGAGCGACGCTCCCTTCGACATGACCTACATCGCCGTCGTGACCGTTCGAGACGGACACATCACCTCCTACCGCGACTACTGGAACCCCCTCGCCGTCCAGGAGCCCGGCGCCGACTTCACCGGGAGCAGCCGATGACCACCACCGGCACCACACTGGTCATCGGCGCCACCGGCACCACCGGAAGCCGCACCGCCGCACAGCTGACGGCCGCGGGTCACCGCGTCAAAGCCGCCAGCCGCCGGGCCACCCCGGTCGCCGGCACCGAGCCGGTCCCCTTCGACTGGTACGGCCCCGCCACCCACGCGGCCGCCCTCGACGGCGTCGACCGCGTCTACCTCATACCGCCCCTGGGTGACTCCGACCCCGCGGCGACCATGCTGCCGTTCCTCCATCAGGCCCGCGCCGCCGGCGTGCACCGCGCGGTGCTGCTGAGCTCCTCGGCCATCCCCGAGGGCGGCCCGGCGGTGGGAACCGTGCACCAAGCCCTGCCCGATCTCTTCGAACAGTGGGCGGTACTGCGGCCCTCGTGGTTCATGCAGAACTTCACCGGCACGCACGCGCACGCTCGCAGCATCCACGAAGAGGGCATCATCTGGACCGCCACTGGAAGCGGCCGGGTCGGCTTCGTCGACGCCGAGGACATCGCGGCCGTCGCCGTCTGCGCTCTGACCGACGAGCAAGCCCCCAACACCGATCTCCTCCTCACCGGACCCGAGCCACTCGGCTACGACGACATCGCCGCGATCATCACCGAGGTCACCGGCCGGCCCGTGGTCCACCTCCGTCTGTCCTACGAGCAGATGCGCGATCGCCTCACGAAGCAGGTGCCGGTGGAGTTCGCCGCAATGCTGGCCGACATGGACCGTGCCATCGCCGAAGGCACGGAGGACCGCATCACCGACACCGTCCAGCGCCTCACCGGTCGGCCCCCGCGCACCTTCCGGGCCCTCCTTGAGAGGGAGATGCGATGAGGCCGGAAGCCTTCTGGGAGCTGCTGGGCGCCGAGTTTTAGCCACGTCCCTCGAAGCCGGACTTCCTGATCAGGTGCGCGAGTTGTTGCACACCCGGTACGAACGATGACTCGGGGGTGTTGCCGTATCCCAGGACGAGCCCGTTGTGGGCGGAGTCCGCGAGCAGCGAGGAGCGGGACAGGGGCCAGGGGGCCATCCGGTGCCGCCGGGCGGCCCGGGCCACGCGCTGATCCGGGAAGTCCGCCGGCAGCCGGACCGTCAGGTGCATGCCGCTGTCGCCGCCGGTCAGGGTGTGCGGCACGTCGAGGTGTTCGGCCAGCGCCGCCCTGAGCGCGTCCCGGCGGCTGCGGTACAGGCGGCGCATGCGTGCGAGGTGCCTGCTGTACTGGCCGCTCTCCATGAAGTGCGCCAGGGCCAGCTGCTCGCAGCGGTGCCCGCCGCGCAGCATCTCGTCCACGACCGGTGCCGCCTGGTTGACCAGTGCCTCGGGCAGCACGAGGAATCCCAGGCGCAGCGAGGGGAACAGCGTCTTGCTGAAGGTGCCCACGTAGAACACGGGTGCGTTCGGCGTCATGCCCTGCATGCAGGCCAGGAGTTCTCCGCTGTGGCGGAATTCGCTGTCGTAGTCGTCCTCCATGATCCAGGCACCGTGGTCGCGGCACTTCTCGATCAGGTCGAGGCGTCGGGAGGCCGTGAGGACCGAACCCGTCGGGTACTGGTGCGCGGGGGTGGTGTAGATGAGGCGCGGTGGGCGGTCCCTCCAGTCGGCCGCGGAGATACGCAGGCCCTCCGCGTCGACCGGCAGGGGGAGGACGTCCAGGTCGCCGGAGGCCAGAGCGGTCTGTGCGCCGCGGTAGCCGGGGTCCTCGATCCAGGCGGTGTCTCCCGGGTCGGTGACCAGCCGGACGCACAGCGAGAGCGCCTCCTGCGCTCCCTCCGTGATGACGACCTGCTCCGGGGCGCAGCGCACGCCGCGGGCCAGCGCGAGGTGGCGCAGGACCGCGGTTCTCAGCGCCGGCTCCCCCTGGGGCGGGCCGTAGCCCAGCAGACCCGTTCCGCCCTGCTGGAGCGTCCGGTCGAGGGAGCGTCGCCAGGCCGCCAGCGGGAACTGGGCCAGGGCGGGCACCCCCGGCGTGAAGGCGAGGGAGTCGACGCCTCCCAGGAGGGGCTTGCGGATCCGGGCGCTGCGCTGCGACAACGTGGGTGGGGCGGGGGCGTGGTGGGCGTGGCTGTCGGGCTCCGGTCGGGCCAGCGCGGCGACCCGCGTTCCTTGTCTGCTGAGCACGATGTAGCCCTCGGTGCCCAGCACGTCGTAGACGAGCGTCACGGTGTTGCGGGAGATCCCGAGCCCTCTGGCGAGGGTGCGCGAGCCCGGCAGGCGGCTGCCGGCGGGCAGCCGGCCGTCGAGGACGGCGGTGCGGATGCGGTGCAGGAGCTGTTTCTGCAGGGACTCCCCGTCGCGGGCTCGGGACAGCGGTTCCTGCTGGAGGAAGTCGAGTTGAGGCCTCAGGGCCTCGCTGCTGGAGGTCGACACAGCTCCGTCTCCCCTCGTACGACGCCCGCCTCCCCAGGGCCGACCTTGTGGACCCATGGAATGGCCCCATCGTGGACCTCGTTGGGGGTCCACGCCAAGCCTAACCTGGCAGGGGCGACACGCACAGGGAGAAGAGAATGTCTGCACGTCTGCACGACTCCGTGAACGGTGGTCAGTCCTCAACCCTTCGCCGCACCAGCCGGGTGGTGGTCGGTGTTTCCGGTTCGCCCGGCAGCCTGGCCGCGCTGACCCGGGCCGTTCAGGAGGCCCGGCACCGCGGACACCTGCTCGTGCCGGTGAGCGCCTGGACCCCGAGGGGCGGTGAGGCGGCAGCACGGCGCGCACCCTCGCCGGGGCTCGACGCGCAGACGGAGCGTGCCGCCGAGGAGCGCCTGAAGCGCGCCATTGCCTCCGCACTCGGGGGCATGCCCGAGGACGTACCGGTCGCGCCGACTGTGGTACGCGGCTCGGTCGCCGACGTTCTTGTCTCCCTCGCCGCCCATCCCGGCGACCTTCTCGTCCTCGGCGGCGGCCCGCGCCATCCGCTGGTCAGGCTGCTGCGGGGTGGGATACGCCGCCAGGTGACAGCCCGGGCGCAGGCCCCCGTCCTGCTGGTCCCGGAGCCGACCGTGCCGCGCGGGACACGCCGCCGGCTGCGGGACCTGACCGCCGACGACTTCCGTCGTAGGGCAGCCAGCGGCTTGGCCGGCTAGCTGTATTGACCCGCAGGTGTGCCGCGAGTCCGGTGCGCCGCGCCGGCTTCAGTCCAGTCCGGGTGCGCCTGAACCGGGCCAGTGCGTCCGAGAGTTCGACGATCGTGCAGTCGAGCGGTCCGGAGCTTCCACTGCCCGTGCACCCTGCCCCCTCGCGGACAGAACGGGAGTGGACCTATGGAATGAGTCCATTGTGGACCTTACCGGGGGTCCACTCGTTGCCTAGCCTGGCAGCAACCGACACGAAGCGGGGGAAGAGAATGTCCGCACGTCTGAATGAATACGGCCAGCCCATCGGCCACCCGCTGCCCGACTGGACGGTCCGTCCGGCGCCCGCCCGGGTCACCCTCGACGGCCGCTTCTGCCGGGTGGAACCGCTGGACGCGGACCGGCACACCGACGACCTGTACTCCGCCTACGCACGCGCGGCGGACGGCAGGGACTGGACATACATGATGGCCGGTCCGTTCGGGAGCCGGGACGACTACCGCGGCTACGTGGTGACGGTGACGCAGGCGGACGACCCTCTGCACTACGCGGTCATCGACCTGCGCAGCGGCAAGGCAGTGGGCACCCTCTCCCTGATGCGCCAAGACCCGTCCAACGGCGTCGTCGAGGTGGGAAACGTGGCGTTCTCGCCCCTGCTCAAGCAGACCCCGATCTCGACGGAAGCACAGTTCCTGCTGATGTCCTACGTCTTCGACGAGCTCGGCTACCGGCGCTACGAGTGGAAGTGCGACAGCCTCAACGAGCCCTCGCGCAGGGCGGCACAGCGGCTCGGTTTCACCTTCGAGGGGATCTTCCGCCAAGCCGTGGTCTACAAGGGCCGCAGCCGGGACACCGCCTGGTACTCCGTCATCGACTCCGAGTGGCCCCAGGTCGGCAAGGCGCTGCGGGAGTGGCTTTCGCCGGACAACTTCGATGCGGACGGCCGGCAGAAGCAGCCCCTGTCCGCTGTACGCGCCTGCGATGCGAACCCCGAGGCGGAGCGGGCGCTCTGAGGTTCGACACCGGATGCCGCAGGCGCTCGGCGCATCCACGCGAGTCCGAGGACGTTCTCTGCCAACACCCCGACCTGCAAGACGTGGCGGTCCTCGGTATCCCGCGCGAAACGCTCGGCGACGAGGTGGCCGCCGGCGTGATGCTCCGACGGGGCGCCGAGCAAGACCCGGCGCCGCCGTCGGCCTGCTCGTGGTCGCCGCTGCCGCCCGCGTCCTCGGCGAATCCAAAAGTCCGCGCGGCGGCCCGCCCGATCCGCCCGGTGCCCTGGCGCTGGGAGCGGCGCTCGCCACCTTGCTCAGCGCGCTGACGCCGGGGCTGGATGGCTGGTTGCGCGCACCGGTGGTCTCGTTGGCCGTAGCGGCGGTGGTGCCGGCCGCGGTGTTCGCGCGGATCGAGCGGCGCAGCACGACCCCGGTGATCGGCCTGTCGCTCCTGCGTCGCCCCCTGTTCCTCGCGTCGATCGCCGGCGCGCTGTTCACCGGTCTCGGCGCGATCGGCTTGATCCGCTCCCGCAACGTGGTGCGGGCCGTGCCGGTGCCGGAGCGGACCCCGGCGGCCTTCGGCGGCAGACCGGCGTGACCGTGCGGCCCCGGGCGGACCGCTCACGCCTTGCGCAGTTCGTCGGCGATCCCGCGCACGGCCGCCATGGCCCGGCGCTGCAGGCCGGGGCCGAACGTGATCCGGGTGGCGCCCAGCAGCCCCAGCTCGTGCGGGCCCGGCCCGTCGGGCCGGGCGAGCGCGTTGAGCGGGCCCGGAACGGCCGCGGCCAGCCGGGGCAGGGCCTCGGGCGGGGCCGCGATCGGATAGACGCAGTCCGCGCCCGCCGCCACGTACAGCAGGGCCCGGCGGACGGTCTCCGCCTCCTGGCCGGTGCCGTCGGGGACACCGCGCACGTACGTGTCGACGCGGGCGTTGACGAAGAGCCGGTCCCCGGCCGCGCCCCGCACCTCAGCCAGCCGGTCCGCCTGCCGCCGGGCGTCGACGAGGGCGCCGTCGGACGAGTCCTCCAGGTTGCAGCCGACGGCGCCGGTCTCCAGGAGGCGCTCCACCAGTTCCCCGGCCGCCAGGCCGTACCCCGCCTCGATGTCCGCCGTCACCGGGACGGTGTCCGGAACGGCGCGCACGATCCGGGCCACGGCGGCGAACATCTCGTCGGCGGGCGTCGCGCCGTCCTCGTAACCGAGGGAGGCCGCCACCCCGGCGCTGGGCGTGGCGAGTGCCGGGAACCCCGCCTCGACGAAGACGCGCGCGCTCGCCGCGTCCCACGGGCCGGGGAGGACCAGCGGGTCGCCGGGCGTGCGGTCGTGGTGCAGGGCGCGGAGAACGGATGCGGTCATGGCGGGACTCCCGGGGTGGGGCGGTCGGGGAACGGGCGCCGGACGGCCGGGCCCACCGGGTGTCCGGGCCGGGCCGGCGGTCCGGTCAGTGCTTGATGTCGCCCGGCCGGTAGTGGCCGGGGACCATGCGGGTGGTCACGGCGAACCGGTTCCAGGCGTTGATCGTCGTGATCGCGGCGATGAGGTGGGCGAGCTCGGTCTCGTCGAAGTGCTTGGCGGCGTTCTCCCACACCTCGTCCGGCACGAAACCGTCCGTCAGTACGGTCACCGCCTCGGTCAGCTCGATGGCCGCGATCTCCTTGGGCGTGTAGAAGTGCTGCGACTCCTCCCATGCGCTGAGCTGGATGATCCGCTCGATCGACTCGCCGGCCGCGAGCGCGTCCTTGGTGTGCATGTCGAGACAGAACGCGCAGTGGTTGAGCTGCGAGGCGCGGATCTTCACCAGCTCCCCGATGACCGGGTCGACTCCCTGGCGGGAGGCCGCGTCCAGCCGGACCATGGCCTTGTAGACATCGGGGGCCAGCTCGGCCCAGTGCTGCATACGAGGGGTGTGCTCGGGGTTGAGTTCGGAGGTCGGGTGGCTGTGCTCGTTCGTCGTCATGGGTACGACGTTACGGCGTGGGTGGCACAGCGGTATGGTCCAATTCCATGATGGATTCCTGGGCCACTTTCGGCGCCGACCTGCATCTGGAGATGACGGGCTCGGCGGGGCTGCGGACCGGGCTCATGGACGCCCTGCGCGAGGCCGTGCGGACCGGCCGGCTGACCCCTGGTACCCGGCTGCCGTCCTCCCGCGGTCTCGCCGCCGACCTCGGCATCGCCCGGAACACCGTCGCCGACGCCTACGCGGAGCTGGTCGCCGAGGGATGGCTCACCGCCCGGCAGGGCTCCGGTACCCGGGTGGCGCAGCGGGCCGAGCCGCGCCGGGCGGCCACCAGGGCGGCGCGGTCCCGGCCGGCACGGCCCCGGCCCGCCCACAACCTGATGCCCGGATCGCCGGACCTCTCCACCTTCCCCCGGGCCGACTGGCTCAAGGCGGCCCGGCGCGCCGTGACCGACGCCCCCAACGACGCCTTCGGGTACGGGGATCCCCGCGGCCGCGCCGAACTGCGCACCGTGCTCGCCGACTATCTGGCCCGCGCCCGCGGGGTGCACGCGGACCCGGAACGGATCGTGATCTGCGCCGGGTTCGTGCAGGCCCTGAAACTGATGGGGGAGGTGCTGCGCCGGCGGCGGGTCCGGGAGGTGGCCGTCGAGTCGTACGGACTGGACATCCACTGGAAGCTGCTCACGGACGCCGGTCTGCGCATGCCCTGTCTGCCGGTGGACGGGCTCGGGGCCCGGACCGGCGAACTGGCCGGGACGCGCGGGGTGGGAGCGGTCCTGCTGACCCCCGCGCACCAGTTCCCGACGGGCGTGCCGCTCCACGCCGACCGGCGGGCGGCGGCGGTCGACTGGGCACGCGGCACGGGCGGGCTGATTCTGGAGGACGACTACGACGGGGAGTTCCGCTACGACCGGCAGCCGGTCGGCGCACTCCAGGGACTCGACCCGGAACGCGTCGTCCACCTGGGGACGACGAGCAAGTCCCTGGCGCCGGGGCTGCGGCTGGGGTGGATGGTGCTGCCGGAGAGCCTGGTGGAGGAGGTGACCGAGGCGAAGGGGCTGAGCGACTGGTCGTCGAGTGCGCTGGACCAGCTGACGCTCACGGAGTTCATCGCGTCGGGCGCGTACGACCGCCATGTGCGGGCGATGCGGCTGCGCTACCGCCGCCGTCGTGATCAACTCGTCGCGGTACTCGCGGAACGCGCCCCCGGCGTCCGGGTCAGCGGTATCGCCGCCGGTCTGCACGCCGTGCTCGAACTCCCGGAGGGCGGCGAGGCGGCCGCGCTCCGGGCGGCGGCATGGCAGGGGCTCGCGCTGGACGGGCTCTCGCGCTTCCGGCACCCGCAGGCGCCGCCGGGGCGCGACGCACTGGTCATCGGCTACGGGACACCGACCGACAGCGCCTGGGCGGGCGCGCTGGAGGCCCTCTGCCGGGTGCTCTCCTGAGGCCGGGAACGCGAAAGCCCCGGGTACGGATCACTGGACCGCCGTGGCGTCAACGGGCAGCAAACGGCCGAGCTGACCACGTAGCGCTCCTCGGCCGTGGCCGGACTCGTACGCGGCCCACGCTTCGGCGAGCCGGTCGACCGCGATCCGCAGGGTCGCGGGTTCGTTCACGAAGGACAGGCGGAGGTGATCGGTGAAGCCGCGGTCGGGCGAGGTTCGGGCGCCGGGGAGTACCTGAACCCCGTACCCGAGTGCGAGCTGGGCGAAGGTCTCTCCGTCGCCGTACGGGAGCCGCACCCACAGGAAGGGGCCGCCGGACGGGCGGGTCCACGACCAGGCCGGCAGCCGTGACCGCAAGAGTTCGCTCAACAGGTCGAGCCGTGCGGTCAGTTGCCCCCGCCGTGCCGTGGCCATCTCCTCGGACAGTGGCAGGAGGCGGGAGGCCAGTTGCTGGCCGACGTGTGAGGACCCGAGGTCCGCCACGACCTTCAGGCGGGCGAGCCTGGTCATCAGCGCGCCGGGCGCCCGCAGCCAGCCGATCCGCAGGCCGGGCCGGAACAGCTTGCTCAGGGATCCGACGGTGATACCGGAAGCGGCGGTCGGCAGGGGGTGCCAGCGCCCTTCGAAGACCAGGTCGGCGAGGGTCGTGTCGTCGACGACCGGGACACCGGCGCGCTCGGCGAGCCGGGCGATGTCGGTGCGGCGCTGGGTGCTCATGACCGTACCCGTCGGGTTCTGGCAGGTCGTCATCACGTACAGCAGCGAGACGGGGTGGCGGGCGAGCGTCTCGCGCAGCGGACGTACCTTGATGCCCTCGGCGTCGATGGGCAGCGCGAGGAGCCTCGCCCCTGCGGCGTGGGCGGCGTCGAGTGCGCCGGCGTAGCTGGGGTTCTCGGTGACGATGATGCCGCCGTTGCGGCCGAACAGCGTGAAGAGCAGGCTGATCGCCTGCTGCGCTCCGCTGGTGACGAGCACTTCGTCGGCCGTGGTCGGCAAGCCGAGCCGGGTGTGGCGGGCGGCGATCCGGGCCCGCAGGGAGGGAAGGCCGAGCGGCTGGTAGCCGAAGTCGGCGGTCAGCTCGTACAGGTCGGTGGTGTCCGCTGTCGGGCGGGGTACCGCTTCGGGGCCGACGACGACGGATCCGGACAGGTCCACCACACCGGCGGCCGGCTCGCCCGTCAGTTTGGCCGACGGCATCGTCGCGGCGGGGACCGGGGGGCCGATCCAGCGGCCGGAGGCGACGACCCGGGTGCCGCTGCCGCGCGCGCTCTCCAGCAGACCCTCCTCACGCAGCAGCCGGTAGGCGCCGATCACGGTGGTCCGGCTGATGCCCAGCGACCGTGCGAGGTCGCGCTCGGAGGGCAGCTTGGAACCGGCGCCGAACTCACCCCGGCGCACGGCGCCACGAAGGCCCTCGGCCAGTCGTCGGTAGAGCGGGCCGGACGAGCCACTGATGAGGCCGGCTGACAGGGGTGAGGCATCCATGCAGTCCAATGTTGCCCTGATTGGATATCGGAAACAATGCCAATCGGCCTGCATGCTCGCGCCATGGACTCTTTCCTGGCCCTTGAGACTCTTCTTGCGCACGCCGATTCCGATCCCGAAGATCTGAGCGTCGCGCCCTCCATCCACCAGGGGGTGAACTATTCGGCCGCCACGGCGGAGGACTTCGACGCACTCAACGAGCAGTCCCGGCCCCCGCACTACTACCGGCGCTACGGCAACCCGACGCAGGCCCGGCTGGAGCGTGTCGTCGCGGCCGCGGAGGGTGCCGAGGCGGCCCTGGCCACGGCGTCCGG
Source organism: Streptomyces sp. NPDC015032 (assembly GCF_043080425.1). Lineage (NCBI taxonomy): Bacteria > Bacillati > Actinomycetota > Actinomycetes > Kitasatosporales > Streptomycetaceae > Streptomyces > Streptomyces sp. NPDC015032. The sequence goes on from NZ_JBIBVN010000035.1 coordinate 11,132, forward strand.
CATGGGGGCGATCACCACGGCCATGGTCGCCCTGCTGTCCCAGGGCGACCATGTCGTCGCCCAGCACAGCATGTACGGCGGCACGCTGAGTCTGCTGCGGGATGTCGCACCCCGCTTCGGCGTCGAGGTGACCTTCGTGGACCAGACGGACACCGACGCCTTCGCCCGGGCCCTCACGCCGGACACCAGGCTGATCATGCTGGAGACGCCCAGCAATCCGCTGCTCCGGCTGACCGATGTGAACGCGGTCACCGCGCTGGCCCGCGCCCGCGGCATCCTCACCTTCGCCGACAACACCGTGGCGACCCCCTTCAACCAGAGGCCGCTGGAGCAGGGTGTGGACCTCGTCATGCACAGCGTCACCAAGGCCATATCGGGGCACGCGGATGTGCAGGCCGGGATCGTGCTCGGGAGCGGCGAGCTGATCGAACGGCTCTGGAAGGCGCACACCATGGTGGGTTCGGTGATCAGCCCGTTCGACGCCTGGCTCGCGCTGCGCGGCCTGCGGACACTGTCGTTGCGGGCGGAGCGGCAGAATCGGTGTGCGCAGGCCGTCGCGGAGTTCCTGGCCGGTCACCCCGCGGTACGGGCGGTGAATTACCCAGGGCTCCCCGGTCATCCCCAGCACGACCTCGCCGAGCGGCAGATGAGGGGTTTCGGCGGGCTGCTGAGCTTCGAGCTCCGCGGTGGCCGGCCGGTGGCCGAGCAGCTCATCTCGGCCCTGCGCCTTCCGGTGCGTTCCCCCAGCCTGGGCGGCACCCGCTCGACGCTGGTGCGGCCCGCCGCGATGTGGTCGAACGAACTGACCGAGGAGGAGCTCGCCGAGGCCGGAGTCCCGGCCGGCCTGATCCGGTTCGCGGTCGGCCTCGAACACGAAGCGGATCTGATCGCCGATCTCGGTCAGGGGTTCGCCTCACTGGTCCCGGAGAGCGCCGGCTGACGGCGGATCCGGGCGTCCAAGGCGCCGAATGATCACGTGCCCGTCGGTGACGGTGCGTCGGGGGCGTCCGCCCCGGAGTGCTGGGGGACGCCCCCGATGCGGATTGCGCGGGTGGTGTCGGCCGGGACGGGCCGGCTGCAGGCGTCGCAGACGGTGCGCGGATGGAGGACCGCGCCGCAGTCGTGCCGGAACACCGTCGGGGGTTCTCCCTCGGTCACGTAGCGGTCGCCCCATTCCTTGAGGGCGAGCAGGACCGGGTGCAGCGCGAATCCGGCCTCGGTCAGCGTGTACTCGTAGCGCGGCGGGTGGGCCTGGTAGAGCTCCTTGGTCAGGACGCCGTGCTCCACGAGCTTCTTCAGCCGGGAGGTGAGGATGTCCCGTGCCCGCCTGCCCGTCCGGCGCGGCTCGCGCCGGGCGCGGACGGTGCGGGCGCGGACGGTGCGGGCGGGCTCAGACCGGTTCGGGGGTGTCCTGTGACGCCTCGCCGAACCGGGCCAGGGCCAGCGCGCCCGCCACCGCCACCACGAAGCCGGCGACCGCCAGCCAGCCGAGGCCCTCGCGGGTGCGGTCGCCGAGCCAGATGACGCCGACGAGCGCCGGGCCGATCGTCTCGCCGAGCACCATGCCGGCCGTCGCCGTCGTCACCGAACCGCGTTGCAGCGCCGAGGTGAGCAACAGGAACGCCGAACCGCCGCCCAGCAACAGCGCGTACACGGCGGGGTTGGTGAGCAGCGCCGACGGGGACAGATCGTCGATCAGCCGGACGGTCACCTCCACCACCCCGAAACCGCACCCCGCGCCGAGCCCGAGCACGAGCGCCCGCACCTGCTCCGGGAGGCGCCCGGACACCGAGCCGATCAGCAGGATGCCGAGGGCGATCCCCAGCATCCACCAGGGCAGGGCCGCCGGACCGGTGCCGTGGCCCTCGCCGCCGGAGGCGAGGGCCAGCATGCCCAGGCCCGCGCAGACGATGCCGACCGCCGTCCATTCGACCCCGCTCAGCCGCACCTTGAGCAGCCGCGCGGCGACCACCGCCGTCACCGCGAGGCTGGCGGCCAGGGCGGCGCCCACCGCGTAGATCGGCAGGGACCGCAGGGCGATGATCTGGAGGACGAAACCGCAGCCGTCGAGGGCCAGCCCCGCGAGATAACGCCACTGGCGCAGGGCGCGCAGCAGCAGCGCCGGATCGACTCCCACGTCCGACCCCGGCCGGGCGGCGGCCCGCGAGGCGACGGCCTGGAGGACGGAGGCCGTACCGAAGCAGACGGCGGCGCCGAGCGCGCAGATCATCCCAAAGAACACATAAGGACTTTACTTGCGGACGTCCGGTGCATCCGCTTCCCGTCGTGATCGGCAGCCCTTTAGCCCGACCGGCAAATGGGGGGCGGCGTCGCGGGGGCCGGGCACGCACATCTGCGGCGTTGTCGTCAGTCAACAACGCTCCGCGTTGCCTCCCTCCTCCGCCTTGCAGTTGCACGCACCCGGCCCCGCTCCTTCTCCCACCCCCCCATTTGCCGGTCGGTCATAATCTGACGAGTGGCCACATTGGCTTGATTCGTATGACGCTTGATTCGTATGACGGGGGAGACGGAAACATGGCCATACGCAGACTGAGGTCGAGCACGGTGGTGCTCGGTGGCATGGGGGTGCTCGCGGCGATGATCACCTCCTGCGGTTCGGAACCGGACAAACGGTGCGTCGACCCGGTCACCCGGGACAAGCTGCCGAGCTACGAGTGCAAGAACGGCAGCGGCAAGGGGTCGTACTACTACGGCGGCAGCAGCGAGAACGGCAAGGTGCAGGGCGGCAGCTTCGACAAGTCCGCCGTCGACCGCGGCGGCTTCGGCTGCTCGGGCACCGGCGGCGGCTGACCCGGTATGGAACGCCGCACCACGCAGCCGCGTCCCGGCTGGCAGCGCACGGTGGAGGAGCAGGGGATCGTCTACCCCCTCACCCGCTACCCGGACGGGTCACTGCGCCCGTACTGGGACGAGAGCGCCTACTACGTCTTCTCGCTGCCCGAGGTCGAGGCGCTGGAGGAGGTCGTCGAGGAACTGCACACGATGTGTCTGGCCGCGGCCGCGCACATCGTGGAGCGCGACCGCTTCGCCGAACTCGGCATCACCGACCGCCGGTTGTCCGCGCTGATCACCGGATCCTGGCACCGCCGGGCCGAACTGCCGTCCCTGTACGGCAGGTTCGACCTGCGCTACGACGGAACCGGTCCGGCCAAGATGCTGGAGTACAACGCGGACACCCCCACCTCCCTCGTGGAGGCCGCGAGCGCCCAGTGGTTCTGGATGGAGGACCGTTTCCCGGGCGCCGACCAGTGGAACTCCCTGCACGAACGTCTCGTCGCGGCGTGGCGGCGGCAGGCCGCCCTGCTGCCGCCGGGACCGCTGTACTTCGCGCACTCCGACGGGGACGAGCTGGGCGAGGACCTGATGACGGTCGCCTACCTGAGGGAGACCGCCGAACAGGCCGGCATCGACACGGAGGCGCTCTCCGTCGAACGGATCGGCTGGGACCGGCTGGCCGGGCGGTTCGTGGACGAGCGGCTCCGCTTCATCCGCAGCTGCTTCAAGCTGTACCCGTGGGAATGGCTGGCCACCGACCGGTTCGGGCCGCATGTGCTGGACACCCTCGACAACGGCGGCGGCACCGGCACCACCTGCTGGATCGAGCCCGCCTGGAAGATGCTCCTCTCCAACAAGGCGCTCCTGGCGATCCTCTGGGAGCTCTTCCCCGGCCACCCGAACCTGCTCCCCTCCTATCTGGACGGTCCCCGCGAACTCGCGGCGGCGGCGAGTACGAGTACGGATACGGACAGGGGCCGTGGCGGCGGCCCCGGCTACGTCGCCAAGCCGCTGTTCGGCCGGGAGGGGGCCGGGGTCACCCTCCACGAGCCGGGCAGCCCCGCGGTGCTGCGGGACGAGCCGTGCTGCTACCAGGAACTGGCGCCGCTGCCGGACTTCGACGGCAACCGGGTGGTGCTGGGGGCGTGGGTCGTCGAGGACGGGGCGGCCGGGCTCGGCATCCGTGAATCGGCCGGGCCGGTCACGGACGAGTACGCCCGCTTCCTGCCCCACGTCATCCTCTGACACCGGCCCGGCAGCCGTCGGCGACGGGAGCTCAGAGCCTGTCGGGTGACCTTCGATCGGGTGGCGGACGCGGTCTGGTGCGTGCCAGGGCGTGGCCGCCCGATCAGAGGTCACCCGACAGGCTCTCAGGCGCGCAGGACGCCGCGGAGCTGCTCCAGCCCCCAGTCCAGGTCCTCCTTGCTGATCACCAGCGGCGGGGCGATCCGGATCGTCGACCCATGGGTGTCCTTGACCAGCACTCCGCGGTTCATCAGCTTCTCGGAGATCTCCCGGCCGGTGCCGTGGCTCGGCGCGATGTCGACGCCCGCCCACAGCCCGCGCCCCCGTACCTCCGCCACCGCGCCCCCGCTCACCAGCAGCCCCAGCTCCTGGTGGAGGTGTTCGCCCAACTCGGTGGCCCGCTGCTGGAATTCGCCGGTGCGGAGCATCGCGATGACCTCCAGCGCGACCGCGCAGGCCAGCGGATTCCCGCCGAACGTCGAACCGTGCTCACCGGGCCGGAACACCCCGAGCACATCCTGCGAGGAGACGACCGCCGACACCGGCACCACACCACCGCCCAGCGCCTTGCCGAGCACATACATGTCCGGCACGACACCCTCGTGCTCACAGGCGAAGGTCTTCCCGGTCCGGCCCAGGCCCGACTGGATCTCGTCGGCGATGAACAGCACGTTCCGCTCGCGGGTGAGTTCACGGACCCGGGGGAGGTAGCCGGGCGGCGGCACCAGCACCCCGGCCTCGCCCTGGATCGGCTCCAGCAGCACCGCCACCGTGTTCTCGGTCATCGCCTCCGCGAGCGCGGTCAGGTCCCCGTACGGCACGATTTCGAACCCCGGCGTGTACGGACCGAAGTCCTCCCGCGCCTCCGGGTCCGTGGAGAAGCTGATGATCGTCGTCGTACGGCCGTGGAAGTTGTTCGAGGCGACGATGATCTTCGCCATGCCGTCCGGGACGCCCTTCACCCGGTAGCCCCACTTGCGGGCGGTCTTCACCGCGGTCTCCACGGCCTCCGCGCCGGTGTTCATCGGCAGCACCGTCTCCATGCCGCACAGATCGGCGAGCCGGGTGCAGAAATCGGCGAACCGGTCGTGGTAGAAGGCGCGCGAGGTCAGGGTCACCCGCTCCAGCTGCGCCCTGGCGGCGTCGAGCAGGCGCCGGTTGCCGTGACCGAAGTTGAGCGCCGAATACCCGGCGAGCAGGTCGAGGTAGCGCCGGCCCTCGACATCGGTCATCCAGGCTCCGTCCGCCGAGGCGACGACGACGGGCAGCGGATGGTAGTTGTGCGCGCTGTGCGCCTCGGCGGAGGCGATGGCAGTTTCCGTGGTCGACACGGGATCTCCGTTCGTCGTGCGGCGTGGACGGGGGGTGGTGCCCACTTTGTATCGTCGGTCGGAACCCTGGCGAGGAAACCTTCACATCACGGCGCGCCCGTTCCGCCGCGGTTTTGGCCGTACCTCCCAGCTGTGGTGCTCGTCTCGTCCACGACGGCGCGCGTCCCGGGTCCCTACACCTTCCGTGCCGCTCGCGTGCCCCTTCCGCACCGGCTGCCGGAGATGGGTTCCGTACCTGAGACAATGGGCTTCATGGCCTCTGAACGCCCCCGCGTGCTCTCCGGAATCCAGCCCACCGCAGGCTCGTTCCACCTCGGCAACTACCTCGGTGCGGTCCGCCAGTGGGTGGCGCTGCAGGAATCCCACGACGCCTTCTACATGGTCGTGGACCTGCATGCGATCACCATCCCGCAGGACCCCGCGGAGCTGCGCGCGAACACCAGGCTCGCCGTCGCCCAGCTCCTCGCCGCCGGTCTCGACCCGGAGCGCTGCACCCTCTTCGTCCAGAGCCATGTGCCCGAGCACGCCCAGCTCGGCTGGGTCATGAACTGCCTCACCGGCTTCGGCGAGGCGTCCCGTATGACGCAGTTCAAGGACAAGTCCGCCAAGCAGGGCGCGGACCGCACCACGGTCGGTCTCTTCACCTACCCGATGCTGATGGTCGCCGACATCCTGCTGTACCAGGCCGACCAGGTCCCGGTCGGTGAGGACCAGCGCCAGCACCTGGAGCTGACCCGTAACCTCGCCGAGCGGTTCAACGGCAGCTACGGCGACACGTTCACCGTGCCCGACCCGTACATCCTCAAGGAGACGGCGAAGATCTACGACCTTCAGGACCCGTCGGCGAAGATGAGCAAGTCGGCGGCCACCCCGAAGGGCCTGATCAACCTCCTCGACGAGCCGAAGACCACCGCCAAGAAGGTAAAGAGCGCGGTCACCGACACCGACACGGTCATCCGCTTCGACCGGGCCCGGAAGCCCGGTGTCAGCAACCTGCTGACCATCTACTCCACGCTCACCGGCACCGGAATCGCGGAACTGGAGCAGAAGTACGAGGGCAAGGGCTACGGTGCGCTCAAGACCGACCTCGCCGAGGTCATGGTCGACTTCGTCACACCGTTCCGCACCCGCACCCAGGAATACCTGGACGACCCGGAGACCCTGGACTCGATCCTGGCCAAGGGTGCGGAGAAGGCACGCTCCGTCGCGGCCGAGACCCTGGCCCGGACGTACGACCGGATGGGCTTTCTGCCCGCGAAGCACTGAGTCCAAGGACCCTGGCGGTTTCGCGTCCGCAGGCGTCACACTGGCGACGGGAAGCTGATCCGGTGGATGGCCGAAAACAGGCCATCGATCATCGTGGACCATCGATCATCGAGGATTGAGGAGAACGACGTGGGGACCGTAACGCTCGGCGTTTCGATCGCGGTCCCGGAGCCCTACGGCAGCCTGCTCCAGGAGCGGCGCGCGAGCTTCGGGGATCCTGCCGCATACGGCATTCCCACCCACGTCACGCTTCTCCCGCCGACCGAGGCCGAGGCGGCCGCCCTGCCCGCGATCGAGGCGCATCTCGCCCAGATCGCGACCGGCGGCCGCCCCTTCCCGATGCGACTGTCCGGCACGGGCACCTTCCGTCCCCTCTCGCCGGTGGTCTTCGTCCAGGTCGTCGAAGGGGCCTCGGCCTGCGCATGGCTGCAGAAGCGGGTCAGGGACAGTTCCGGGCCGCTGGTGCGCGAGCTCCAGTTCCCCTACCACCCGCATGTGACCGTGGCGCATGACATCCCGGAGCCCGCGATGGACCGGGCGTACGAGGAGCTCTCCGACTACGAGGCCGCCTGGACCTGCGGTTCCTTCGCGCTGTACGAGCAGGGCCCGGACAGCGTCTGGCGCAAGATCAACGAGTTCCCGTTCGGTGCCGGGGACGGTGTGCCCGCCGTGCCCGCGCAGGGCGGTTCCGCCGTGGACGAGCCCTCTCTGCGACCCTGAGCGGGCCCCTTCCGCTCCTCGACGCCCACGCGCTCTCCTTGAGCGTTCCGCCGACCGTCGGCTCAGACCGGCAGACGCCGGAACAACGGGCGCGGCACATGCCGCAGTGCCGACATCACCACCCGCAGTGACCCCGGCACCCACACCGTCTCCGAACCCCGCCGCAGCCCCGTCACGATGGCAGTCGCGACCTCGTCCGGGGTCGTCGTGAGCGGCGGCGCCTCCAACGGCGCCGCGGCGAACCGGGCCGCGGTGAGCCGGGCCTTCGCGCGCGGGGCCGGCGCCGCCGGCCCGGCCGCCGATTCCGGCCGTGCGCTCCGGGGCCGTACGACTCCGGGGCGGACGACCAGCACCTGCACCCCCGTGCCCTGCAGCGCGTCCCCCAGCCCCTGCGCGAACGCGTCCAGGCCCGCCTTGCTGGACCCGTAGATGAAGTCCGCGCGGCGGATCCGTTCGCCGGCCACCGAGGAGAGCACCACCAGCGAGCCGTGGCCCTGGGCCTGGAGTGCGCCGGCGCACACCAGCCCGGCGGAGACGGCCCCCGTGTAGTTGGTCTGGGCGACCCGGACCGCGGAGAGCGGCTCCTCCTCGTCACGCCCCTGGTCGCCCGCGATGCCGAAGGCGAGGAGCACCACGTCGATGTCGCCCTCGGCGAAGACCTTTCCCAGGGCGGTCTCGTGGGACGCCGAGTCCAGGGCGTCGAAGTCGACCGTATGGACATCGGCGCCGCGGGCGCGCAGTTCGGCGGCGGCCGAGTCGAGCGCGGGGGAGGGCCGGCCGGCCAGCCAGACCGTGCGGGTACGGCGGGCGATCAGCCGGCGTGCGGTGGCGAGAGCGATCTCCGACGTGCCGCCGAGAACGAGCAGGGACTGCGGGGCACCGAAGGCGTCCTTCACGGAAACACTCCTTGCAGAGAAGAGGGGGAGGAGCTTGCAGGGGGGACGAACCGCAGAGGCCACGGCGCCGGACGGCGGGGTGGACCGCAGCGGACCGTGGTGGGGCAGGTCGCCGGGACGCAGGGTCGGTCGGTGTGACAGGTCCCGAGGACGGGCGGTGTGACGGGTCACAAGGACAGGCGGTGTGACAGGTCACGAGGACAGGCGGCGTGACGGGTCACAAGGACAGGCGGCGTGACGGGTCACAAGGACAGGCGGCGTGACAGGTCCGAGCGGAACGCCCCGTTCGGGTCCAGTTCGGCGCGCAGCGCCCGGAATTCGGCCAGCCGCGGGTACATCACGGCCAGCAGATCCGGCCGCAGCCGCGAGTCCTTCGCCAGGCAGACCCGGCCACCGGCCCCCGCCACCTCCTCGTCCAGCACGTCCAGGAACGTGGCCAGGCCCGGCAGGGCGGCGGGCAGACCGAGCGCGAGCGACCAACCGGGCATCGGGAACGACAGCCAGCCAGGGCCTCCCGCGCCGAACCGCTTGAGGACGGCGAGCGACGAAGGGCAGCGCAGCTGCGAGATCAGGCGCACGATCCGGCGCAGCGCCTCCTCCTGACCGTGCCCGACGACGAACTGGTACCGCACGAGTCCGCCGCGGCCGTGCAGCCGGTTCCAGCGCGGCAGGCCGTCCAGGGGGTGGAAGAAGGCGGAGAGCTTCTGGAGTTCGCCGATGCGGTACGTGGGAGCGCTGCGGTACCGGATCTCGTTGAGCAGGGCGGCGGAGGCGCGGCCGAGCAGCCCCTCCGGCACGAGGGCGGGTGCGGCGGGCAGCTGTCCCGGGCGGAACGCCGGCGGTGTGCGCCCGGCGCGCGCCGCGAGCAGGTACCCGGGCACGTGCTCCCCCCGGGCGAGCACGGCACGCCCCGTGGCCCGGCCGCGGGCGAGGAGGTCGACCCAGGCGGCGGAGTAGCGGTAGCGGTGGTCTCCGGCGGAGAGCCTGGCCAGCAGGTCGTCCAGGTCGACGGTCCGTTCGGTGTCGACCGACATCCATGAGCTGGTGACGCGGTGGAGCCGCAGGGTGGCCGAGAGGATCACGCCCGTCAGGCCCAGCCCGCCCGTCGTCGCGTCGAAGAGACCGGCGCCGGGCCGGACCGTACGGATCTCGCCGTCGGCGGTCAGCAGCTCCAGTTCCCGGACGTGCCGCGAGAAGGAGCCGTCGATGTGCTGGTTGCGGCCGTGGACGTCGGCGCCGATCGCGCCGCCCACGGTGACATGACGGGTGGCCGGCGTGACGGGGACGAACCAGCCGAGCGGCAGCAGGACTTCCATCAGCCGGTGCAGGCTGACCCCGGCCTCGCAGACCACCAGGCCGGCCCCGGCGTCGATGGTGCGGATCCGGTTCAGCGCGGTCATGTCGAGCACGGAGCCGCCCGCGTTCTGTGCGGCGTCGCCGTGGGCCCGGCCGAGGCCCCGGGCGATGGAGCCGCGGGGCCCGCAGCCGCGCACCGTCGCCGCCGCCTCCTCGTAGGTACGGGGGCAAAAGCGCAGGGCGGTCGTCGGAGCGGTACGGCCCCAGCCGGTCAGGGACACGGTGTCGACAGACATGATCGTGACCGTATAGCCCGAGAAAACCCTTTCGGGAGATTTGTTACAACACTCACCGATATGGGTGACTGAGGGCATATCAGCTCGTACGGCGGTGAACGGATTTCGGATTTCCGCGCCCGGGAGGGTAGTCGTACGTCATGGACTGGCTGAAAAACCTCCCCGTCATCGGGCCGATCGTCTCCCGGCTGATGGCGACGCACACCTGGCGCTCGTACGAGGCGCTCGACCGGGTCCACGGGAGCAGGCTCGCCGCCGCGATCACCTTCATCAGCTTCCTGGCGCTCTTCCCGCTGATCGCGGTCGGTGCGGCGATCGGTGCCGCGCTGCTCTCCGCCGAGCAGCTCCACACCATCGAGAGCAAGGTCGCCGAGCAGGTGCCGGGCATCTCCGACCAGCTCGGCATCAGCGATCTGGTGGCCAACGCGGGCACGATCGGGGTGGTCGCCGGTGCGGCGCTGCTCTTCACCGGCGTCGGCTGGATCGGTGCGCTGCGGGGGTGTCTGCGCGCCGTGTGGGGCATGGACGACGTGGACGAGGGCAATCCCGTCATCCGCAAGCTCAAGGACGTCGGGCTGCTGTTCGGCCTGGGCGGGGCGGCGCTCGCGACCCTCACCGTCTCCTGGGCCGGTTCCGTCGCCGTCGGCTGGACCGCCGGTCTGCTGGGCATCTCGGACCGCGGGGCGGGCGGTGTGGTGCTCCAGGTGGCCGCCCTGGTCGTGGCGGCCCTCGGCGACTTCCTGCTGCTGCTCTACCTGCTGACGCTGCTGCCCGGCGTCGAGCCCCCGCGGCGCAGGCTGCTGGTCGCCGGGGTGATCGGCGCGGTCGGCTTCGAGCTGCTCAAGCTGCTGCTCGGCAGCTACATGAGGAGCGTCGCGTCGAAGAGCATGTACGGCGCCTTCGGCGTGCCGGTCGCGCTGCTGCTGTGGATCAACTTCACGGCGAGGCTGCTGCTGTTCTGCGCCGCCTGGACGGCGACGCGGAGCGGCAGGGGCAACGGGAAGGAACCGGCGGCCGTCAGCGACGGGGGAGGCGGCGCACCAGGTCCGGCAGCGGCCAGCGCCGGTTGACCAGGAACACCCCGCCGGCCAGCAGGACCAGGACGCCCCCGGTGATCCCCAGCGCGATCCCGACGCCTCCGCCGCCCCCGCCGGACGCGGCGGCCCGGGCGGCGGGCGAGGAGCCGTTGCCGCCGTCGCTCTTCCCGTTCGCCGTCGGCCCCTTCCCGGCCCCGCTGTCCGTTCCGGTGTCCGCGGACCTCGGGGGCACCAGCTCGCCGACCGGGGTCACCTTGCCGCTCGCGTCGAAGCCCCAGTCGAGGAGGCTGGCCGCCTCCTTGTAGACGGCGTGCGGCTCTTCGGACGAGGGGTTCATGACGGTGACGAGCAGCACCTTGCCGTCGCGTTCGGCGACCCCGGTGAAGGTGTTGCCCGCGTGGGTGGTGTAGCCGTTCTTGACGCCCGCGATGCCCTTGTACGGGTCGACGCCGTCCGCGCCGGTGAGCAGCCGGTTGGTGTTCTGGATCCCGAAGCTCTCGCGCTTCCCGTTCTTCTTCTTCGCGCCGGGGAACTCCGCCTCCGCCGTCGAGCAGTACTCCCGGAAGTCGGCCTTCTGCAGGCCGCTGCGGGCGAACAGCGTCAGGTCGTACGCGCTGGAGACCTGATCGGGCGCGTCGTACCCGTCGGGCGACACCACCTTCGTGTCGAGCGCCTGCAGCTCCTCCGCGTGCGCCTGCATGTCGGCGACGGTCTTGGCGACACCGCCGTACATCGAGGACAGCACATGCACCGCGTCGTTGCCCGAACGCAGGAACACCCCGAGCCACAGGTCGTGGACCGTGTAACTGAGGTGCTCCTTGATGCCGACCAGGCTGCTGCCCTCGCCGAGATCCGCGAGGTCCTCCTCCTGCACCGTGTACGTCCGGGTCTTCGGCTGCAGCCCCGGCATCACGGTGTCCGCGAAGAGCATCTTCAGGGTGGAGGCGGGGGGCAGCCGCCAGTGCGCGTTGTGCGAGGCGAGGACCTGGCCGTTCTCCGCGTCCGCGACGATCCAGGATCTGCCCGTGAGCTTCTTGGGCAGTACCGGGGCGCCGGCTCCCAGCTTGACCTGCGTGCCGGTCCGGCCCAGCAGTTCGCCACCGACCCTGGACATACCGGCGGGCGGCTTCGGCCGCTTGTCGGAGGCGTCCTTGTCGGCCGCTGATGCCGGGCTGACGACAAAAGTGGACAACAAGGCGGTGGAAGCGATCGTCAATGCGATCTTTTTCAGAGCGGGCACGGTCGGAAACGTACAGGGCGAAGGTGTGGTCGGCGATACGGATGGCTTGAACCGCCGTGCGCGCCCCCGGGACAGCCCACCCCGGGCGACGTCGCCGGAGCGTGCCGGAGATACTGATTCCATGAAGCTCAGCCGCCCCGTCTCCTGGTTCCTGCTCGCTTTCGGGGTGTGGAGCTGGTTCATCTGGATCACTTTCGTCAAGAACCTGTGGAAGGACGGCAGCGGACTCGCCTTCGACGACGCGGGTGACCCGACTGCGTACTTCTGGGTGCATCTGCTGCTCGCCATCACGTCCTTTCTTCTGGGGACGGCCGTTGGTGTGATCGGGTTCCGTGGTGTCAGGGCTCTGCGCCGAGAACGTGCCTGACAAACCGCACGACGAGCGGAGGAGTCGTACGTGGCAGTGGCCGGTCTCGCGCTGACAGCGGTCGTGGTGCTCGCGCTGCTCGCCGTCGTGCACCGTTACCTGTGGCGCCGCTTCGTCGGCGACACCACGGCCGACGGCAGCGTCCTGCGCAGAACCGGCACGGCGGCCGCGTTCCTCCTGCCGCTGCTGAGCGTCGGCGCCCTGGTCTCCGGCCGTACGGGTGCGCCCTTCCGGCTCCAGCAGGCGCTGGCCTGGCCGGGCTATCTGTGGCTGGCCGCGCTCCTGTACCTGACGCTCGCTCTGCTGGTGGGCGAGGCGGTACGGCCGATTCTGCGACGGGCGCTCGCGCGTCGTGCACACGAGCCGGACCGGGCCTGGGGCACTTCAGCGACAAAAGCCCCCCAGGCGCAGGTCGCGGCCGTGGGCGCCGACACCTCCGCCACTGGCATTTCCGCCACCGGCATTTCCGCCACCGACATCTCCGACGCCTGCGCCGCCGTCACCGATGCCGCCGTCACCGACGCCACCGCCACTGCCGACGCCCCCGCCGCCGGCACCCTCCTCGCCGACACCCCCGCCGCACCCGGTCCCGCCGCCCCCACACGCCGTCTCTTCGTCGCGCGGGCCGTCGGGGGCGCCGCCGCCGTCGCCGGCCTGGGCACGGTCGGCTACGGCACGTACGGCGTGCTGCGCGGGCCGCGGGTCAAGCGGATCACCGTGCCGCTCGCCAAGCTGCCCCGTTCCGCGCACGGTTTCCGGATCGCCGTCGTCAGCGACATCCACCTCGGCCCGATCCTCGGCCGCTCGCACACCCGGCGGATCGTCGACACCATCAACCGGACGCAGCCGGACCTGGTCGCCGTCGTGGGGGACCTGGTCGACGGGACGGTCGCCGATCTCGGGCCGGCCGCGGAGCCGCTCGCGCTGCTCAGCGCCCGTTACGGCAGTTACTTCGTCACCGGCAATCATGAGTATTACTCCGGCGCCGCCCAATGGGTTGATCATGTAAAGGAATTGGGTCTTCACCCCTTGGAGAACGACCGGGTCGAGATCGGTGGATTCGATCTTGCGGGCGTCAATGACATTGCCGGGGAGAGCGAAGGACAGGGGCCCGACTTCGGCCGCGCGCTCGGTGACCGGGACCCTGCGCGCGCGGCCGTTCTCCTCGCCCACCAGCCCGTCGTCATCCACGACGCCGTCGCTCACGGGGTGGATCTCCAGCTCTCCGGCCACACTCACGGAGGCCAGCTCTGGCCGGGCAACTTCGTGGCGGAGCTCGCCAATCCCACGGTCGCCGGGCTCGACCGCTACGGCGACACCCAGCTCTACGTCTCGCGCGGCGCGGGTGCCTGGGGGCCGCCCGTACGGGTCGGCGCACCCTCCGACATCACCGTCGTGGAGCTCGCCTCCCGACAGGCCTGACGTTCCGTTGATGGCCGGTTACGGACCCCGTGGATGGGCCCAAGGTTTCAAGTGCCGAACAAAAGGCTATGAGTCCCAGATTTGCTCTTCCAGATGTGAAAATCGTGTGATTGGCTGAGCCGAGCATGCGGTGATGTGCGTATCTGAGCGCCACGCCGAGGTGGGGCTGGTAAGGGAGAGCACGGCAATGCGGTCGATCCGGCTACGGATTCTCGCGATTATCGCGGTTTTGGTCATCGCAGGCGTCGGCGCCTGGCAGCTGCTTCCCTCGGACGAGGTGAAGAGCGATCCGGTCTCGGTGGGCACGACGGACGAGGTCACCTCGCTCGACCCGGCCGGTGCCTACGACGCCGGTTCCTGGGCGATGTACAGCAACATCTACCAGTCCCTCCTGACGTTCAAGCCCGGAGCGACCGTCCCCGAACCCGACGCCGCCGAGAGCTGTGGGTTCATCGGGCAGAAGCTCCAGACGTACCAGTGCAAGCTGCGCGACGACGTGTACTTCTCCAACGGCCGCAAGATCACCGCCGCCGATGTCAAGTTCTCCATCGAGCGCATGATCGGCATCAAGACGGATGTCGGTCCGTGGGTGCTGTTCCCGAGCCTCAAGAACGTGGTGACCGAAGGCCGCACCATCACCTTCAACCTCTCCTCGCGCGATGCGACCTTCCCGCAGAAGCTCGCCACGGGAGCCGGTTCGATCGTCGACCGCGAGTCGTACCCGGCGAAAAAGCTCCGCACCGGGAACACGGTCGACGGCTCGGGCCCGTACATCCTGAAGTCGTACCGGCCCGGCGCCCTCGCCGAGTTCGTCCCCAACCCCCGGTACAAGGGCGCGCTGACGAAGACCGGTGTTCCGGTCACCGTGCACTACTACAAGGAGTCGGAACAGCTCCTCACGGACTGGGAGACCGGACAGCTCGATGTGACGCACCGTCAGTTGCCGCCGAGCACACTCACCGAGCTCAACCCGGGCGACCCCGACCTGCACGTCACCGAGGCCGACAGCGCCGAGATCCGCAACCTCGTCTTCAACGTCCGGGACGGCAAACCGCTCGCCAACAAGAAGGTCCGGCAGGCCATCGCGTCGCTCGTCGACCGCGGACCGCTGGTGACCGACATCTACAAGGGCACGGTCGAACCGCTCTATTCGCTGATCCCGCAGGGCTACATCGGGCACAGCACGCCGTTCTTCGACGCCTACCCCTCGCCCGACCCCGCTCGCGCCAAGAAGCTGATGCAGGAGGCCGGTGTGCAGACGCCGCTGCCGATCACCTTCGCCTACCGCGGCGGCGACGAGGCGTACGCCAAGGAGACCGCGGAGCTGCGCGGCCAGCTGGAGGCGGACGGGCTGTTCAAGGTCACGGTCAAGGCCGTCGACTGGCAGAAGTTCCAGAAGGAGTACGCGGCCGGCAAGTACGACGCGTACACCGTCGGCTGGCTCCCCGACTACCCGGACCCCGACACCTTCAGCCAGCCGCTGGTCGGCAGCAGCAACTCCCTCCACAACGGCTACTCCAGCAAGAAGATGGACTCCCTGATCGCGTCCACGCAGCAGTACAGCGACCGCGGCCGTACCGCGGCGGACTTCAAGGAGCTCCAGGCGCTCGTCGGCGAGGACGTGCCGCTGGTGCCGCTGTGGCAGAAGAAGGACTACGTCCTCAGTACGACCGATGTCTCCGGCTCGCAGTACCTCTCGGACGGCACCGGCATCTGGCGGCTGTGGGAGCTGAAGCGGCTCTGACGATCTGTCAGGCGGGGCCTCGGGCCGCCTGGTTCGCCTCCGTGGCCGTCCTCGGCGAAGGCGGCCATGAAATCGTCCGCCACGACAGCACACGACGCGAAAAGGAACCTGCGCCCGGACGGAGCGAGTGCTCCGCCCGGGCGCAGGCACCAGGACACCGCGTTCCTCACCCGGGGTGGATCCCGACCACGACGGCGTCCCGGGCCGCTCGGCCGGCTCGCAGGTCAGTGAGGTTGTCCTGAAACGCCCGGCCCACGGCGGCGGGTTCGCCGGGGAAGGCGAAGGCGCAGTGCGGGGAGATCACCAGACCCGGTGTCCGCCATCGAGGGTCGTCCGCGGGGAGAGGCTCGACGTCGTGAACGTCGAGCAACGCTCCGCGCAGTGACCCGGCCTCCAGGGCCGCGTGCAGGGCCTTGTCGTCCACCGTGGTGGCTCGGCCGACGTTGACCAGCGCCGCCCCGGCCGGCAGTGCGGCGAGTACATCGCCGTTGACGAGATGGTGCGTTCCGGCGGTGGCCGGCAGGCAGCAGACCACGTGGTCGGCGGTGGCGGCGGCCTCGGCCAGGCGATCGGCACCCACGGTGCGGTCCGCCCCCGGTACGCTCCGTTCCCCGGTGCGGGTGACGGCGACGCATCGAGCACCCAACGCGGTGACCTTGCGGATCACGGCCTGGCCGATTCTTCCGGCTCCCACGACCAGGACGGTCGATCCGCACAGCATCGTGGCGGTGGACGTGTGCCAGGCACGTCGTTGCGGACGTGCCGACAGTGTCGGGAACTCCTTGAGCAGCATGAGCAGTGCGGAGAGCGCGTACTCCGCGACGGATTCGACGGGGACGCGCGCCGAGTTGGTCACCAGCGTCCCGGGCGCGAGTCCGGCGGCGGAGAGGTGGTCGCTTCCGGTGCCGGTGAGGTGCAGCCATCGGAGGCCGGGAAGCAGCGCGAGGGAGCCCTCGGGGAAGAGGTGGCCGATCAGTACCTCGACCTCGGCGAGTTCGCTGCGCGGCAGGTCGAGAAGAGAGGTGGCCCGTACCGCCGTGACCAGCGGTTCCAGGTGGGGGAGCAGCTCCGCGGCCATCGCCGTGTGTGCGACGAGTACACGTGGATCGTGCCAGGAGGGCGCCTTCACCGGTGTACCGCCCGGTGGGCCAGGAGTTCGGCGACAGGGTCGGGGCTGCCCTGGCGGGTCAGCTCGGTCACGAGGGCACAATTGCGTCTGATCTTCTTCGCGATCCAGGTACGCAGCCAGTCCGCGAGGCGGGGCGCGGGCAGTCCGGACGGGGCCACCCCGGTGAGAATCGCCCCGGTCAGGGCTGCCCCGCCGACGTTCACCACCACATCCGGCAGTACCGTGTGGCCCGCCTCGCGCAGGAGACGGCGCGGGACGGGGCCACAGCTGAGGTTGCCGCCCTCGACGACGACGCGGGCGCGCACGTCCGGGACCGAGTCGAGGCCGATCGCGTCGGCCGAGGCCGCGAGGACGAGGACATCCGCGTCGACGGTCAGCCAGGCCCGGTCCGGGCCGAGGGACCGCACCCGGGCCGGGAGTCGCGAACGGTCGATGGTGCCGTCCGCGGAGGTCGCCGCGATCAGCCCCTGCGTGCTCAGACCGGCCGGGTCGGTCAGGGTGCCCAGGACATCGGCGACGGCCACGATGCGGTGGCCCGCGCGTTCGAGATGCAGTGCCGCCGCCCGGCCCACCACTCCGAAGCCCTGCACGACCACGCGCTGGGGTGCGGTGACCTGCTGCGCCTCCAGTGCGCTCAGCGCCGCCGTCGCGACGCCGAAGCCCGTGATGTCGGACATGGTCTTGTAGAACTGCTCCCACGGCACGTCCAGCCGGGTGGACCCGGGTACTTCGGTGAGGTCGTAGTCGGCCGCGGCGAACCACGCGTCGCGATCCGCCTGCGTCGTGCCCTGGTCGCAGCCCAGGTACACACCGCCGTGCAGGAGCGGACGGCTGACCCGGCCGAAGGTATGCGTCAGCCGGTTGCGGTCCGTGATGGCGGAGCGGGGGCGGATGCCCGCCTTGGCCCCGCCGATCGGCAGGTCGACGAGTGCGAGTTTGTGGGTCATCGCCCGTGCCAGGGCCGCCAGTTCGTGCTCGTCGACGGTCTCGGTGAGGCGGGTTCCGCCCATGGCGAGACCTCGCACGGTGCTGTCCACGACGACCCAGGCGTCGGCCTCGCAGCCGGGCAGCGAGAGCGTGGTGGTGAAGAGGGGCGACGAGGTCGGGGCGTCGTCACTGTGAAGGAGTTGGTGCATGTTCACGTCTTTCTGGTTCCGGTGAGTACGTCGCGGCGAGGGCGCGGGCCGGGTACGCACCCGGGCGCCGAAGGGCAGCACGGCCCGAGCGGGGTCAGGTGGTGCTCCGGCGCAGCAGGGCGTCCGCCTCGTCCTGGAGCGTGTCGAGGTCATCCGCCACGACCCCCGCCGTCGAGACGTCGGGGAGCCGGCTCTCGATGTGGCGCAGGGGGCGGTACCGCAGGCCGAGGACACCCCATCCCGCGAGCAGGAGTCCGCCGGTGATCATGAGCAGCCCCATGCCCCGGCCCGGGCCCGTGCCGCCCACGATCTGGAGGAAGGGGGCGTGCCCGACGAGGGGGTCGAAGAGGTGGTGCAGCAGGACGGGGGTGAGCAGGAAGCCGAGCGGCATCAGTCCGGTGGCGAGCATCTGGTTGGTGGCCACGACCCTGCCCTGCAGTTCCAGGCCCACCTTGGCCTGGAGGATGGCGAGCCAGTGTGCGTTGAGGACGGCGTTGCACACCCACCACAGGAACAGGCCCACGCCCATGAGGACGGGTTCCGGCCGCAGCCCGATCAGCACGGTCGCCAGTCCCATCCCGATCGTCATGCCGATCATGCCGTCGGCCAGGCGCCGGGTGCCGCCCCAGAAGGCCATGGCCAGGCCGCCGACCGCGGCGCCGAGGCCGCCCGCCGCGGTGACCGTGCCGAGGACGGCTGGACTGCTTGTGGAAAGGACGAGCGGGGCCGTGAGCACCGTGGTGGTGGCGGTGACGTAGTTGACGACGATGAAGAAGACCACCATCGCCACCATGGGCGGCCGCCGGGCGAGGAAGCGCCAGCCTCCGGTGATCGCGGCCAGGAAGCCCTCCCGGCGTCTGCGGAAGAGGCGGTCCGGGAAGCGGATGACGAGAAGGACGGCCCCACCGGCGAAGACGGCGACGAGATCGAGGCAGACCACCCCGGCCAGTCCGACGAGACTGATCAGCGCTCCGCCCAGTACCGGCGCGATCAGCGTGCTGAGAGCGGTGCCCAGTTGCACCACGCCATTGGCCTGGGCGAGGTAGGGCTTGGGCACCAGTTGGGCGACCGAGGCGAGATAGGCAGGCCGCTGGAACGCGGCGGTGAGGGAGGTGAGCGCGGCGAACACCGCGACTTCCCACACCTGGAGTGTCCCGGTGGCCGCGGCGGCGACGAGGCCGGACAGGGTGACACCGTAGACGGCGGCACACCCCAGCAGGACCCGGCGACGGTCCCAGCGGTCGGTGGCGGCACCGCCCAGCGGCGCGGCGAGGAAGGCCGGAAGCATGGCCAGCATGGTGACCAGGGAGTAGGAGGACACCTGGTGGGTCTTCTGGAAGACCCACACCCCGAGGCCGAAGGAGGTGAGCGCGGAGCCGGTCATCGAGGCTGTCTGGCCGAGCGCGAAGAGCCCGAACCGGCGCAGGTCCCGTCGTTCCGGCGAGCTGTCCGGTGCCGCCGGCGCGGGCGCGGGGGCCGTCGGCGAGGAGAGCTGTTTCTCGATGAGCCCGGCGAGTTCGGAGGCCTGGTGTTTGAGGAAGTAGTGCCCTGCGTGCGGGATGCGGGCGAGGGAGACGTCGTCGGCGACGGCGGTCCACTCGCGGTACCGCTCCTCGAAGAGTTCGGTGGTGCGGTCGCGGTCGCCGATGACGCACAGCACGGGCGCCCGCAGCCGCCGGGAGCCGCGGGTCTCGAAGCGGGTGCTGAACCAGTCGACCGCCTGGCGCGCGTCGTGCCGGACAGCACGGATCACCGCGCCTCGGGTCTCCTCCTCCAGCTGTCCGCCGAGTGCCCGCAACACGTCGTGATAGGCCCGGTCGGACGTGCGCCGGTCGTCGGGGAACCAGCGGTGGAAGAGGGCGGACAGTCTGCCGGGAAGCCGTGCGCTGGGAAAGGCGGCGCCGAGAACGACACCGGCGAGTTCCTCGCCTCCCTCCTCCAGCGCGAGGGCCAGCGCGACCGCGGGTGCCGTGCCGACGCAGTGCCCGTAGACCAGAACCCTGCCGGTGTCGATGTCGGCGAGTTCGTCCCGGCAGCGTGTCACGACCTCGCCGAGGGACCGCAGCTCCTCGTCGGCGCGTGCGGGATCGTGGCCGGGCAGCTCCACAGCGAGTACCTGAACGCCCGGCCGTCGCGTGGCGAGTTCGTGTGCGAGGGGCTGGTACGAGGCCGCCGAGCCACCGCCGTAGGGCACGCAGACGAGGGTCACCTCCGGGGACGTGCCCGGGGGCGGCCCGGCCAGCCGCTGAAGGAGCCCGGTGCCCGCGGATGCGGGATCGTCGAGCAGGGGCGCCAGTTCCCGCACCGTGGGGTGGGTGAAGAGCGACACCACCCGCAGACCGGGGTCGATCAGCCGGGCGGCGCGCAGCGCGCTGAAGGAGTCCCCGCCCAGCGCGAAGAAGTCGGCGTCGATGTCGAGGTCCTGGCCGGGGAGTTCCAGTACCTCCTGCCAGGCCGCCGCGATGCGCCGCTCGGCAGCGTTGCGCGGGGCCGTACCGCTGTGTTTCTCGGATGTCCGCGGGACGGGCAGAGCGGCGCGATCCACCTTGCCGTTCGGGGTCAGCGGGATCTCGGGCAGGGGTACCAGGGCTGATGGGACCATGTGGTCGGGCAGCTGAGAGCGCAGGGCGGAGCGCACGGCCGTGATGTCGAGCGGGGCGCTGTCGTCCGCCGGGACGACCCAGGCGACGAGGCGGCGCCGGTGTGCCTCCCCGACGGCGAGCACGACCGCTTCGCGCACGGAGGGCAGCGCCCGGCAGGCTGCGGCGACCTCGCCCGGTTCGACCCGGTACCCGCGCACCTTGACCTGGTCGTCGAGACGGCCGAGGAACTCCACGAGACCGTCCGCGCGTACGCGCACCCGGTCGCCCGTGCGGTAACAGCGCTCGGTTCCCCCGACCGGATCCGGGACGAAAGCCCGCGCGGTGGCCTCCGTGTTCCCGGCGTAGCCGCGTGCCACTCCGGGGCCGGCGATCCACAGTTCCCCAGGCGTCCCCGGGGGCGCGAGCCGTCCGCTGCGGTCGACGACGTAACAGAGTGCGTTCGGGAAGGGCGTGCCGAGCGGGACGGAGACAGCGGTCGTGTCCGAGGGATCGCCGATGTCGGCGGGCTCGCACCCGAGGACGGACACGGTCGTCTCGGTGGGGCCGTAGTGGTTGTGCATCCGCAGTCCGGGGCGGGCCGCCCGCACGCGGGCGACGAGCTGCGGCGAACACGCCTCTCCGGCGAGTACGAGGAGGTGCTTGGGCAGCACGGCCGCCAGGTCCCCGTGCGCGGCGAGGAGTTCGAGGTGGCTGGGCACCATCTTGACGACGTCCACCGGGTGGGCGGCGAAGTACGCGGCGAGCCCCGCGGGGTCGGTGGCCCGCTCGCGTTCCACCAGGTGCAGCGTGCCGCCGCTCACCAGCGCCCCGAACAACGAGAGATACCCGAGATCGGCCGCCGCCGTGGAGAGCAGGGCGAAGGACCGCCCGTGACCGTCGATCCGCTCCAGCGCGGCGTGCAGGTAGTGGGTGAGGGAACGGTGCTCCACGCCGACGCCCTTGGGCGTGCCGGTCGTTCCCGAGGTGAAGATCAGGTAGGCGAGCTGGTCCTCCTTCACTTCCACTCGCGCCCCGGGCCGGTCCGCGCGGGGGGCACCGGACGCGGACAGATCCTCCGTCACCAGGACGTGCGACGTCCGCACGCGGTCGGCCAGAGCGCGTCGGGCCAGCACGAACCGAGCACCGGACGCCGTCACGGTGCGGGCGAGCCGCTCGTCCGGGTGAGCGGGCTCCAGCGGAACGAAGGCCGCTCCGGCCTTGAGCACGCCCAGCAGGGCCACTGGCAGGTGGATGTCCCGCTCGGCCAGTACCGCCACCGGCTCACCGACGCGTACCCCGGCCGCGAGCAGGCCGTCGGCGACGCGGGCGGCCCGCTCGTCCAGTTCCGCGTAGGTGAGGGTGCCGTCCTCCGCGACGACGGCGGTCCGTTCGGGCGTGTTGCGCGCCCAGCGCCGCACCAGCTCGGGAACGGGATCGCCCGGGTACGTGCGCGCCGGCCCGCGCAGCACCCCCTCCGCCGGGTCCGTCAGGAGCAGCTCGCTCACGGGACGGTCGGGATCGTCGGCCAGGCCGGTCAGCAGCCGCAGGTAGGACTCGGCCAGCCGCTGCGCGGTCGCGGGGGCGAAGCGCTCGCGACGGTACTGAAGCACTCCGCTCAGCGGACCCTCGGCGCCCGCTTCGAAACAGTGCAGGGCCAGCTCGCTCTTGACGGCGCCGGTCGCGATCTCGGTGAACCGTGTCGTCAGCCCGGGGAAGAGGCTGGTGAGATCGGGCCGGACGTACAGGTTCGCCATCGTCTCGAAGAGGGGTCCGGTGCCGGCCGCGCGCTCGGGGCGCACCTGACGCACGACGAGGTCGAACGGAACGTCCGCCCGGGCCAGCGCGTCGAGTACGACATCGCGCACCTCGGCCAGCAGACGCCGCCCCGACCACGCCGGAGACAGGACCGTCCGCATCACGACCGTGTTGACGAACGGGCCGACGGCCCGCTCGCCGCGTGCCGTGTGCCGTCCTCCGTCCGGTACCCCCACGGCGATGTCCTCGCTGTCGGACACCCGCGCCAGCAGCGCCTGCCAGCAGGCGAGAAGCACCATGAACAGCGTGACACCGTTGTCAGCGGCCAGGGAGCCGAGGCGCGCCCTGAGTTCGGTGGGGAAGACGAGGGGAACGCCGGCACCCGCGTCGGAGGGAACCGGCCGGGCAGGACGGTCGGCGGGCAGGTCCAGTGCGGCGGGAGCGTCACGCAGCTGCTCCTGCCACCAGTGCAGATGGCGAGCCGCCAAGGCCTCGGGGAGAGGAGTGACCACCTCGGAGTACTGCGGGGGCCGTGGTGGCAGCGGCCCCTGCCCCAACTCGTGGGCGTAGAGCGCGGCCAGGTCGGTGAGCAGGAGGCCGTTGGACCAGGCGTCGGTCGCCAGGTGATGGAGGACCAGCAGCAGCGCGTGCTCCTGCTCGTCGAGGCGGAAGCAGACGACGCGGAGCGGGCATTCGCGCTCGGGTGCGATCGGCTGCCGCACGCGCTCGTGGACCTGCCGGTCGAGCTCGGCCTCGGTGTCCGTGGCACCGCCGAGGTCCACGACGTCCAGAGGTATGGCCGAGGCCGGGCGCGTGACCAGAACGGGGACGGGGCCCGAGGCGTCGACGACACCGCGCAGTACGTCGTGCCGTTCGGTGAGCCCGCGCAGCGCCGCCAGGAGCGCCGGACGGTCCAGCGGGCCGCTCAGCCGCAGCAGGACGGGGACCAGGTACGCGGGGCTGTCCGGCTGGAGCTGGGAGGCGAGCCACATCGCCTGCTGCGCGGAACTGAGCGGCACGGGTCCCTCCTCCCGTCGCGGAGCATCCTGCGGGCGGTGTGCCCTGCGGGCGGACAGCAGGGCACGCAGCCGGTCCTGGTCGGCCTGCGAGGTCGTGGCCGTCGCATCGCTCATGCCGTCTCCCCCTTTTCGCCCGGGGCCGACGCGTCCAAGGCGGCCAGCGCCCGCTGTTCGACCTCGGCGGCCAGATCGCGCAGCACCGGCAGCGCGAAGACCGTGCGCACCGAGACATCGACGCCGAGCGCGTCCCAGATCTCGGCCGCGACCCGCATCGCGGTGAGCGAGCTCCCTCCGAGGTCGAAGAACGAGTCGGAGGCGGCCACGTCCTTCACCGGCAACAGCTGTTCCCAGGTCGTCGCCAGGAATTCCTCGACGACGGTGGACGGTGCGACCCGTTGCCTCTCGTCCGGGGCCGGGGGTGCGGCCGACGGGGGCGGGAGGGGCAGGCCGACGGCCGAGCAGGAGCGGTCGGGTGCCGCGGTGCCCTGGGCCAGGACATGGAGGAATCCGTCCAGCAGGGCCCTGGCGGCCTGTTCGTCGAAACATTCGAGGTCGTGGACCAGATGGATCTCGGTACCCGACGCCGTCGTGTTGACGAGGAAGGTGACATCGTCCCGCGCACTGCCGGTGTCGCGTTCGCCGAGCACCCGCAGGGTCACCGCGCCGGCGGCGACCTGGACCGGCGCCCCCGACGGCCGCATGGAGAGCGATACCGGAGTCAGGGGTGCGCCGGGGCGTCTCGGGAGCCCCGCTGCCGTGGCCGCCTCGGCGAGTGCGGCGGCGGGGAGCATCGTGTGGGCGAGAGCCCGGTTGCGCGCCAGAGCCGCCCGCGCGGCCACGGTACGGAAACTCTCCTCGGGCCGGAAACGGACCCGGACCGGAGGAACGCAGAGCAGGGGCCCCACGACCCGTTCGAGTTCCGGTAAGGGGCGCCGCGCCACCGGTACGGCCACGACGATGTCGTGCCGGCCGGTCCAGTGCGCGATGAGCACGTCGAGCGCTGCCAGGTACACCGCGAATTCCGAGACGCCCGAGGAAGCCGCCAGGTCCCGTACGGCTCCGGCAGTGCCGGGCGGCAGCAGACGCACCAGCCGGGCGCCCCGATGCGCGGGTGCCCCCGCGCGCACGCGGCGTGCGAGGTCCCACGGAGGCAGTGCCCCTTCGAGCTCCTCGCGCCAGAAGTCGCGGTCGGACCGGAGGGAGAGCGCGAGGGCCTGCTCCTCCCAGCGCGCCACGTCCCCGAGTTGCACGTCCGGTTCCGGCACGGGCCGGCCGTCGAGGGCGGCAGCGAGTTCGTCCAGGACGATGCCGCCCGACCATCCGTCGAAGGCCAGATGGTCGACGGCGATCACCAGCCGTGCGCGGTCGGGGGCGGTGCGGACGAGTACGGCGCGCAGCAGCGGAGTGTCCTCGGGCGTGAAGACCTGCCGGGCCGCCGCGTCGACGAGCGCGTCGGCCTCTTGCGCCGTCCGTTCCGTCGCGTCGTGTTCGGTGAGGGAAACCGGCGCCGGGGGCAGCACCCGCGCCACCGGGCCGTGCGAGGTCTCGTTCACGACGGTACGCAGCGCCTCGTGCCTCGCCACGAGTGCGTCGAGGGCGGAGCGAAGCGCGTCGGCGGTGACGGCGCCGTCGATGCCGAGGACGAACGCCTCCGTGGTGACGCCGGGGACCGGGCTGACCTGGCGGGTCGTCCACAGTTCGCGCTGCATGTCGCTCAGCGGCGCCTCGGTGGCGTCCGGCAGCCGGGCCGGCGCGGGCATCGGGGGAGCGGCGCCGATGAGTTCGGCCAGTGCTGCCACGGTCGGCTCGGTGAGGAAGTCCCCCAGGGGGACCGCCGCTCCCCATTCGGCGCGGACTCGGGCGAGGACCCGCGCGGCGGCCAGGGAGTGTCCTCCGAGAAGGTCGAAACGGTCGGTGCGGCCCACCGCCCGGTCCATGCCGAGCACCTCACCGACGATCGCCGCGAGCCGTGTTTCCGCTCCCGGCCGGGGGCGCTCGCCCGGTTCCGTCGTGCTGAGGGGAGGGACCACGGCGGACAGGGCCTTGCGGTCCACCTTGCCGTTGCTGCTCCGCGGCAGCCGGTCCGTCACCAGAACACGGGCCGGCACGAGGTAGTGCGGGAGGCGGGCGCGCAGCAGGCGGAGAAGTTCCCCTTCGGTGGGAGCAGGAGCGCCTTTCGAGGCGGTCTCCACATGCGCGTGCAGAGTCCGTGTTCCCCCTTGGCCCACGGGGGCGAGGACAACGGCGTGCCGCACGCCCGGGAGCGTCGCGAGGACCGCCTCCACGTCACCGGGCTCGACGCGGAAGCCGCGCACCTTGACCTGCTCGTCGAGGCGTCCGAGGTAGTGCAGCACACCGTTCGTGCGGCGCACGAGGTCGCCCGTCCGGTACCGCCTGCCGCCGGGCGCGGCGGGATCGGGGACGAAGCTCGCCGCCGTCGCCTCCGGGGATCCCAGGTAGCCGAGGCCGACCAGCGGGCCGGCGACCCACAGCTCGCCGGCGGTACCGTCCGGCACCGGGCGCTGCTGGGAATCGCGCACCGAGAGCTCGCAGCCGGCGACGGCCGTACCTATGGGTGGCGTGCCCGTTTCGTCACGGCCTATCGGGTGCGTGGCGCAGAAGACGGTGCATTCGGTGGGCCCGTAGAGATTGACGACGGTTTCGACTCCCGGTTGTGCGTAGAGCTGGTCGACAAGAGGGCGGGGCACCGGTTCCGCTCCGGCGTTGACCCGCCGCACGCCCGGCGGCAACGGGCGCTCCAGCAGCATCGCGAGACCGGAGGGAGGTGCGCTGATCATGGTGACCTCGTCCCGCGCGGGGAGGTCGGGGAGCGCCAGGATGTCGTCGGCGAGGGCGACGCTGCCTCCCGCGCACAACGGGCCGAAGATCTGGTGGATGGAGGCGTCGAAGGAGAGCGACGCGGTCGCCAGGCCCACACGCAGGTGCGCGGGTTCGATCGTCCGTGTCATCCAGTCCAGCAGGGCGAGGACGGAGGAGTGTCCGATGACCACGCCCTTGGGGATGCCCGTGGAGCCGGAGGTGAACAGAACGTACGCCTCCTCGCCCACGGTTCGCGCCGGGGGCGGTGCGGGGCTGTCGTGAACGCCCTGGTGCGGGGCGTCGTCGACGATGAGGGGGCGTGCGCCCGCCGCCGCGACGACGGGGGCCAGTTCGGGGGTGGTGAGGACCTCGTCGATCTCGGCGGAGCGGACCATGTGCGCCAGCCGGGACGGCGGGAGCGCGGGATCGAGGGCCACGCAGGAGCGGCCGGCCCGCCACACTCCCAGGAAGGCGGCCACCGTGCGCTCGTCGCGCCCGAGGCAGATGCCGGTTCTGCCCCACCCGGTGGCCGGGAGGAGCGCGCTGATCCGCGTGGCGAGGGCGAGCAGCTCCCGGTAACTCGTCCTGCGCTCGCCCGTGATCACGGCTGTGGCTTCGGGATGGCGGGCGGCCCGGCGGGCCACTAAGTCGTGGACCGTCCGGGGAGGACAACACTCCTCGGTCTGCGGTTGCTGCGAGGGATCGACCGGCATGGGATGGCTCCAGATCTTCGAGAGCGCCGCGGGGGTGGGTGGTGCCCGTGACGCGTGGGGGATTCGTCCTCATGGGCGCGCGGGCGCCTCGGACGGGCGGAGAAGAAGGAAGAACGGGGGGACGCATGGCACCGCGGTGAGGGCCGGTCGTCCGGTCAGTGAGTTTCTTCGCGGGGCTTGCTCGTGACGGTACGCGCATTGCGTTCTTGCAGCAGAGCCGCGAGCAGGGGCCGCTCGCCCGACGCGGCGGAGGGGGAGGCAGCCGCGGTCCGCCCGGCACCGAGCTGCTGTTCGGCGCGCGATCGCAGCCCCGCCCGGTCCAGCTTGCCGCTGCCGGTCTGGGGGATTTCGTCGGCCATCAGGTAGTGCCCGGGCACGTACGCGGAGGGGAGGGCGGAGGTGAGGTGTGCGCGCAGGGCGGCGGAGAGCTCGCTGGGGGAGGTACCGGCCCCGGCCACGCGGATCCACGCCACGAGTTCGGTGTCCTCCCCGAGCCGGACCGCCACCACCGCGGCGTCGTCCACCAAGGGGTGGGAGCGCAGGTGGTGTTCGACTTCCTGCGGTTCGATGCGCTGCCCGCGGATCTTCACCTGGCCGTCGGTCCGTCCCAGGTACTCCAGGCTCCCGTCGATCAGGCGTACCCGGTCGCCGGTCCGGTAGAGCCGGTCCACGGAGGATCCCGGTGGTGCGGGCACGAAGGCGCGGGCGGTCCGCGCGGGATCGTTGAGGTAGCCCAGGGCCAGTGGTATGCCCCCGATGCACAACTCCCCTTCGTCGCCGTCGGGAACCGGCCCGCCGTCCTCGCCGACCACGAGCAGTACGCAGTTGTCGATCGGCCGGCCGATGAGGACGCGGTCGATCCCCCGTGCCGAGGCCGGGCTGGTCCAGTGGCTGACGTCGATGGCGGCCTCGGTGGGGCCGTAGAGGTTGTGCAGGGCGGCGGGGATGGTGTCCACGCACGTACGTGCCACTTCGACCGGCAGCGGTTCACCGCTGCAGAAGACATGCCGGAGGGAGGTGCACCGTGCCGAATCGCGGTGGCGGAGGAACTCGCGGAGCATGGTGGGGACGAAATGGCAGAGGGTGATGCCCTGTTCGCGGATGGCGCGTGCCACGAGTCCGGGCTCGCGATGTTCCTCGGGTGGCAGCAGGACGCAGGTGCCGCCGGAGATGAGGGGAAGCCACAGTTCCCAGCCCGAGACGTCGAAGGTGACGGGCGTCTTCTGCAGGACGCGGTCGTCCGGGCCGACCCCGTAGGTGTCACGCATCCACACCAGCCGGTTGGCGAGAGCGGTGCTCGGCAGCACGACTCCCTTGGGCGTGCCGGTGGATCCCGAGGTGAACAGCACATAGACGGGCTGCGCGTCGGAGACCGGGCGCAAGGAGTCCCATTCCGTTTCCCCGGCCGCCGGGCCCTCGAAGTGCGCGGGTACCGTGAGCGTGCGCAGCCCCTGCGCCGCCAGCCGGCCCTGTGTTGCGTCAGCGACGAGGGCCAGGGTGCTGCCCGATACACCGAGTGCGCGGCGCAGCCGGTCCGGGGGGTCGTCCGCATCCAGGGGAAGGTAGGGAAGTCCTGCCTTCAGGATGCCGAGCAGGGCCACGGGCAACCGAACGCTCCGCGGAACGGCCACCGCCACCGGCAGTCCTGGCGGCGTCTCGGCTCGCAGCGTACGGGCTATCTCGTCGGACCACGCTTCGAGCTGCGCGTACGTCAGTCTCTCGTCGCCGCACTCGACGGCGACGGCCGCGGGCTTCATCCGGGACGCTTCCCTGATCAGCCCCGGGAGTCCGGCGGGGAAGGAGCAGACTGTCCGCCGACCGGATAACTCGGCTATGGACAGGTCTTGTTGAGGGCGCACGTTCGTTCCGCTCATTTTTGTGACTGTTTCAGCGCGAACCTATAGAGGTTGCGAAGCACAAAACAAGGGTTTCTGATGACACGTTGACGTGTTTCTTTCTCGTCCGGGGCGGAATTTGCGCGCCGCGACCTGCCCGGTCCCTCAGGCCCGACGCTTCGCGGCGCCGGGGAGGAACTCCTCCAGCAGCTCATGGATCTGCCGCACCAGCGGTCGCAGCACCCGGAACCGGGAGAGCGCGATGGCGCGGGCACCGATCGGAGCGGCGCGCTCGACCAGGCGGCGGCTGCGTTCGGTGTGCTCGGTCCGGTCGTACACCCAGTACAGCACCAGGCCCATCTGGAGCAGCCACATCAACTGCGGTAGCAATTCGGCCAGTTCCGGGTCGGTCTTGGTGTCGGAGCCGGCCAGGCATCGCCGGTGGATGGAGATCGCCGCCTCGCGGGCCGCGACCGAATCCGCCGAGAACGGGCTGAGCGGGCTCTCCGGGTCGGCGGCGTTCTTGAAGAACTGGGCGGCGAAGCGGTGGTACGGCTCCGCCACGTCCAGCCATGTGAGCAGGACCCCGCGCATCCGCACCGCGAGGTCCTTGTCGCCGTCCAGGACCGGCCGCACCGCCGTTTCGTGTTCGGCGGCGAGCCGGTCGTAGAAGCCCTGGACGAGGTGTTCCTTGTTCGTGAAGTAGTAGTAGGCGTTCCCGACGGAGACGCCGGCCTCCTGGGCGATGGCCCGCATCGTCGTCTTGTCGTAGCCGCGTTCCTGGAAGAGCCGGAGCGCGGTTTCGAGGATGAGTGTGCGGGTCTGCTCGCTCTTGGGGGCCTTGACTTCCTTCACGTCCTTCGCTTCCTTCACCACGGTCCCGAGGGTATCCGCCCCGGTCAGTCCCCGGATCCGGGGACCGCGCAGGTACCGTCCCCGTCGCCGCACGGTGTGGCGGTCAGCGAACGGTACTTCGCGGCGGCGAGCACGGTGGCCCGGGCGAACGGGCGGCCCGCCGGGGTGGTCAGCCAGTGCGACCTGGGCCGGTGGTCGGCCAGCGCCCAGAGGCAGACGATCCAGGCGGAGGTCCCGCGGTAGATCTGTCCCCGGTCACCGATCACTGTGATCTCGTCGAGCGTCCCGGCGTGGTCGAGCCCGGGGAAGCGGCGGCGCGCCTCCTCGGAGGCGGCCGGGACGAGGTCGAGCGGGACGAGCTGACGCTGCTTCATCAGCCACTGGCGCAGATGGACGCAGAGCGAGCACTGCGCGTCGTACAGCACCGTGAGCCGTTCGACGGACGGACGGCGTCCACCGGTTCCGGTCGTCATGGCGGGCTCAGGCCTTGGCGGTGGGTGCGGTCCACGGGCCGGTGCCCGGTCCCGTCCAGCCCTGCGGCGGCACGGGCGGAGTCTGCTCACGCTCCATCAGGCCGCGGCGGCGGATCTTGTTGAGGACGTAGACGTTGCCGAGGTGCAGTACGCCGAGGACGAGCAGGACGACGCCGAGCTTCACCGAGAGCGCCTCGAAGAGCCCGCGGGCGTCGGCGACGCCGTCGTCATTCCTCAGGTAGAGGGTGACGAAGCCCAGGTTGACCAGGTAGAAGCCGACCACCAGCAGGTGGTTGACGGCGTCGGCGAGCTTCTCGTTCCCGTGCAGTACATCGGCGAGGAACACCCTGCCGTTGCGGCTGAGCGTGCGCGCGACCCAGATGGTGAGCGCCACGCTGATCAGCAAGTAGATGACGTACGCGACAACAGTGAGGTCCATGCCCCACCCTCCCTTGAACGCGTTCAAAAGCTGTTGTCATGTACTGTAGACCTGACTTTGAACATGTTCAAGCCGTCATTTCGGCAGTGTGCTCCGCCGGTTTGCCGGGCGCCTGGAAACGCCGCACGCCCGGTACGGCCGCCGTCGCCAGACAGGCCGCGCCGACCGCCACCGCGGCGACCGTCAGGGGGACTTCGGCGCCCCAGGCCGAGGCGGCGAGCGGGGCCAGGGCGTATCCGAGCGGCATCGCGCCGAGCGAGAGCAGCCAGTCGTACGAGGTCACGCGGGCCAGAGCCTGCGCGGGCATGGCGGACTGGACCGAGGTCTCCCAGACGGGGTTGAGGAAGCCGAGGCCCGCCTGGGAGACGCCGTACGCGGCGATGGTCACCGCGACGGGTGCGTGGACGGCGAGGAGGCCGAGCGGGAGGGCGTACGTCGCAAGGCCCAGGTTGGCGATCAGGACCGGGCGGCGGGGGCGGGCCCGGCCGGCCAGCAGGGAGCCGAGGAGCAGACCGGCCGCGCCGGTCTGGAGCAGGGCGACCCAGATGCCCTTGCCGCCCAGCTCGTGGATGAAGAGGGCCGGACCCACGGTCATCAGCACCGCTGCCGCACCGTTCCAGACGGCGTGGGCGATCAGGCTCGTCCAGTACCAGTCGCGGCCCCGCACCTCGCTCCAGCCCTCCTTGAGGTCG
The DNA here is from genome assembly GCF_043080425.1 of Streptomyces sp. NPDC015032. Lineage (NCBI taxonomy): Bacteria > Bacillati > Actinomycetota > Actinomycetes > Kitasatosporales > Streptomycetaceae > Streptomyces > Streptomyces sp. NPDC015032. The sequence goes on from NZ_JBIBVN010000035.1 coordinate 42,236, forward strand.
CTGAGCAGGGAGCGTCGGGGGATGGGTATGTGCCGCACCTTCATGGCGGACAGCAGCGCCGCGCTCACCGCGAAGCTCGCGCCGTCCAGGACGAAGGCCCAGCCGGGCCCCGCGGTCAGGATCAGGGCTCCGGCGAGGGCCGGGCCGCCGAGCCGGGTCGCGCTGTTGACCACTGCCATCAACGAGTTGGCGCGCAGCAGCCCCGACTCCGCCACGGTGCCGCGGATCAGCGGGGACACGGTCGGCATCGCGAACGCCCCGGCGGCGCCGCCGATCGCCTCGGCAACCGCGATCTGCCAGAGCGCGGGGGAGCCGCCGAGCAGCTCCACGCCGACGAAGAGCTGGGTCGCGCACCGTACGAGATCGGTGGTGAGCGCCACGGTCCGGGCGTTGAAGCGGTCGCCGACGACGCCCCCCAGGGGCAGGAGGAGCAGCTTGGGGACCATTGCGCAGCCCAGCACCAGGGCGAGCGCCCCGGTCGAGCCGGTGGCCAGGTAGACGGCCAGGGAGAGGGCGGTGGGGATGGCGGCGTCGCCGAGGAGCGAGAGGGAGCGTCCGATGAAGAGCAGGCGGAAGGCGCGCGTGCGCAGGGGATGTGGCATGCGCGAAATCTATTTCGGTTTCGAATTATTCGTCAACGAAATATATTGTTCGAAGGGAAGTGGAAGGCAGCCCTTAGGCTTTCCCCATGGAGCAACGCGACTGGACCGACGGACATGTGGAGCGCTGGAAACCGGTCCTTCCTGATCTCGACCCCGATGTCGAGGGCGCGGTGACCCGGATGAAGAAGCTCTCCGTCCATCTGCGCCGAGTGCGCGAACAGTCCCTGGCCGACTTCGATCTGGACCGCCAGGAGTTCGACACGCTCCACAAGCTGGCCGGACGCGGCGGGACGGCGGCCCCCTCCGAGCTCGCCGCCGACCTCGACCTCGCGCCCGCCTCCGTCACCGGCCGGCTGGACGCGCTCGAACGGCGCGGCCTCGTCCGCCGCACGCCCTCCGCCACTGACCGCCGAAGGGTCGATGTGGCACTCACCGACGAGGGCCGCTCGACCTGGCTGGGGGCGATGGACGTCCTCGGACACGAGGAGTACCGGCTGCTCGGCGTCCTCGACAAGGACGAACGCACGCTGCTCAACGACATGCTGCGGCGCATCATGGTGGTCGCCGAGGGCCGGGGCGGCGCCGCCTGGGACTGAGCCGCCCGGCGCCCCGGCCCCGCTTCCGGCCGACTCCCCCTACGGCCGACGCCCCCACGGCCGTCGCCGCCGGCTCCCCGGTGTCGGGAACGGAGGATCTGCCCGTCAGATGCTCATCGAGCGGGCCGTGTTGATCTGGGCCATCACCATCTGGAAGGTCTCCGGGCCGGTCGCCGGGATCATCGTCGAGTGGTGCCTGCCGCCGCTGGTCACCGAGACCTGGATGAAGCCGGTCGTCTTCTTCTCCTTCATCAGGAGGAAGAGCAGACCGACAAGGCAGAGCAGTGCGAAGACGATCGCGAGCACGATCGCGACCGTCGGGATCTTCTCCTCGGTGCGGGACAGGTCCGTGGCCGTCCACACCGCACCCTTGAGCGGCATCGTGCCGGCCGGCGTCACGATCTGGTCGTTCATGACGGTGATGTCACCGAACGTCAGCATCGGCGCGCCCCCGCCGGGCTGCTGCGGGTAGCCGTAACCCGGCTGCCCCGGCTGCCCCTGGGGATAGCCGTAGGCGGGGCCGGGCTGGGTCGCGGAATCGGGCAGCTGCTGCGGGTAGCCGTAGGCCGGAGTGCCCGGGCCGGGCTGCCCGTGTCCCTGGCCGTCCGCGACGGTGGGCGGATTGCCCGGCTGCTGGGGAGGCCCCCACTTGTATGAGTCGTCCGCGTACGGATTCGGATCGCTCAACGTTCCCCGCTCTCGATCAAGCCTGCGCGCCCCGCGCCCTGCTGCGCCGGAGGCGGCGAACCGGTGTCCGGTTCCGCATGACCGTACCGTCAACACCAGGACGGCGCAGCAAGAGGCCCCGCTCCCGCACGAACCGTGCAGAAAACGGGACCTCTTGAAGCGACCGGACGCGACCGTGGTGCCGGGGGTGTCAGAAGCGACGCGTGATCAGCGCCCGCTTGACCTCCTGGATCGCCTTGGTGACCTCGATGCCACGCGGGCAGGCGTCCGTGCAGTTGAAGGTGGTGCGGCAACGCCACACCCCGTCACGGTCGTTGAGGATCTCCAGGCGCTGCTCGCCGCCCTCGTCGCGCGAGTCGAAGATGAAGCGGTGCGCGTTGACGATCGCCGCCGGGCCGAAGTACTGGCCGTCGTTCCAGAACACCGGGCACGAGGACGTGCACGCGGCGCACAGAATGCACTTGGTGGTGTCGTCGAAGCGCTCGCGGTCCTCGGCGGACTGCAGACGCTCACGGGTCGGCTCGTTCCCCTTGGTGATGAGGAAGGGCATGACATCGCGGTACGCCTGGAAGAACGGGTCCATGTCGACCACGAGGTCCTTGAGGACCGTGAGGCCCTTGATGGCCTCGATCGTGATCGGCTTCTCCGGGTTGATGTCCTTGATCAGCGTCTTGCAGGCGAGCCTGTTCTTGCCGTTGATCCGCATCGCGTCGGAGCCGCAGATGCCGTGCGCGCAGGAGCGGCGGAAGGTCAGCGTGCCGTCGACGTCCCACTTGATCTTGTGAAGGGCGTCGAGCACACGCTCCTTCGGGTCGATCGAGATCTGGAAGTCCTGCCACTGGGCCTCGTCGGAGACCTCGGGGTTGAACCGGCGGATCCGGAAGGTGGCCGTGATGTACGGGGAGTCGGCGAAGCCCGCCTCGGCCTGGCCGGCCTTCTCCATTGTCGGGGTAGCCATCAGTACTTACGCTCCATCGGCTGGTAGCGGGTCTGGACGACCGGCTTGTAGTCGAGCCGGATCGACTCGGTGCCGTCGGCCGCGACCTCGCGGTACGCCATGGTGTGGCGCATGAAGTTGACGTCGTCGCGGTTCGGGTAGTCCTCGCGGTAGTGACCGCCGCGGGACTCCTTGCGGGCCAGCGCGGAGGTCGCCATGACCTCGGCCAGGTCGAGCAGGTTGCCCAGCTCGATGGCCTCCAGCAGGTCCGTGTTGAACCGCTTGCCCTTGTCCTGGATGGACACGTTCAGGTAGCGCTTGCGCAGCTCGGCGATCTTGTCGACAGCCGTCTTGATGGTCTGCTCGGTACGGAACACCATCACGTTGGCGTCCATGCACTCCTGCAGCTCCAGACGGAGCGTGGCGACCCGCTCGGTGCCCGTCGAGTTGCGCAGCCGCTCGACCTGCTCCTCGACCAGCTGCGCCGGGTTCTCGGGAAGCTCGACGAAGTCGTTCTTCGCGGAGTACTCGGCGGCGGCGATGCCCGACCGGCGTCCGAAGACGTTGATGTCGAGCAGAGAGTTGGTGCCCAGCCGGTTGGCGCCGTGCACGGAGACGCACGCGACCTCGCCGGCGGCGTACAGGCCCGGGACGACGGTGGTGTTGTCGGCCAGCACCTCGCCCTCGACGTTGGTCGGGATGCCGCCCATGGCGTAGTGCGCGGTCGGCTGGATCGGGATCGGGTCCGTGTACGGCTCGATGCCGAGGTACGTACGCGCGAACTCGGTGATGTCCGGGAGCTTGGCGTCCAGCTGCTCCGGCGGCAGGTGCGTGAGGTCGAGGTAGACGTGGTCGCCCTCGGGGCCGCAGCCGCGGCCCTCACGGATCTCCGTGTAGATGGAGCGGGACACGACGTCACGGGAGGCGAGGTCCTTCATGACGGGCGCGTACTTCTCCATGAAGCGCTCGCCGTCCTTGTTGCGGAGGATGCCGCCCTCACCACGGGCGCCCTCCGTCAGCAGGATGCCCATGCGCCAGATGCCCGTCGGGTGGAACTGGAAGAACTCCATGTCCTCCAGCGGCAGCCCGCGGCGGTACGCGGCGGCCTGGCCGTCACCGGTCAGGGTGTGCGCGTTCGACGTCACCTTGAAGAACTTGCCGGTGCCGCCGGAGGCGAAGATGACCGCCTTCGCCTGGAAGACGTGGATCTCGCCGGTCGCCAGCTCGTACGCGACGACGCCCGCGGACTTCTTCTGCCCGGTCTCGGGGTCCTCCTGGAGCAGGAGGTCCAGGACGTAGAACTCGTTGAAGAACTCCACACCCTCCTTGACGCAGTTCTGGTACAGCGTCTGGAGGATCATGTGGCCGGTGCGGTCCGAGGCGTAGCAGGACCGGCGGACCGGGGCCTCGCCGTGGTTACGGCTGTGGCCGCCGAAGCGACGCTGGTCGATACGGCCCTCGGGCGTGCGGTTGAACGGCAGGCCCATCTTCTCCAGGTCGAGGACGGAGTCGATGGCCTCCTTCGCCAGGATCTCGGCGGCGTCCTGGTCGACCAGGTAGTCGCCGCCCTTGATCGTGTCGAAGGTGTGCCACTCCCAGTTGTCCTCTTCCACGTTGGCGAGCGCGGCGGCCATGCCGCCCTGCGCGGCGCCCGTGTGGGAGCGGGTCGGGTAGAGCTTCGTGAGCACGGCGGTACGGCTGCGCTTCGTGGACTCGATGGCCGCGCGCATGCCGGCGCCGCCGGCGCCGACGATGACGGTGTCGTACTTGTGGATCTGCATGATTTCCTCTGGTCCCTCTGGCCCGGCGCCTAGCGGATGTTCGGGTCGAAGGTGAAGATCACCAGCGTGCCCAGCAGGACGGTGAACACCGTGGCGGTGTACAGCAGCATCTTCAGCCAGAAGCGGGTGTTGTCCCGTTCGGCGTAGTCGTTGATGACCGTACGGAGGCCGTTGGCGCCGTGCAGCATGGCCAGCCACAGCATCGCCAGGTCCCAGACCTGCCAGAACGGCGAGGCCCAGCGGCCCGCCACGAAGGCGAAGCCGATCTTGGAGACGCCGCCGTCCAGCACGAGCTGGATCAGCAGGTGGCCCAGGACCAGGACGACCAGGACGATGCCCGACAGGCGCATGAAGAGCCAGGCGTACATCTCGAAGTTGGTGCGCGAACCCTTGGGGGTCTTGCCGGTCCGCTGGCGCGGCGGCTCGATGACCGGGGCCGGGTGGTCGACGTCGTAGAGGCTTACGCCCTCGACGGAGCCGATCGCGGCGGAGGACTCGGTGGACATTGGCCTCAGCTCCCGAAGACTTCGCGTACGGCGTGGCCGAGGACGGGGTACAGGGCCCCGACCATCAGCACGACCCAGATACCCACGACGGACCAGAGCATCTGCTTCTGGTAGCGCGGGCCCTTGGCCCAGAAGTCCACGGCGACGATACGAAGACCGTTCAGCGCGTGGAAGAGAATGGCGGCCACGAGGCCGTATTCGAGGAGCGCGACGATCGGCGTCTTGTACGTGGCCACGACATCGTCGTACGCCTCGGGGGAAACGCGAACGAGAGCGGTGTCCAGGACGTGTACGAACAGGAAGAAGAAAATGAGGACACCGGTGACTCGATGAGCCACCCAGGACCACATGCCTTCCCGGCCGCGGTACAGCGTTCCAGCCGGCACGGAAGAACCCTCCGGGAGCAGGGATTGGGGCCGGCCGGCTTGACTGTCGGTCTGACCCGGCCGGGTACGGTCCACCGGCCCCGGCCATCGTAGCGACGCTTTGTCGGTTCGCTCGCGCGGGGGCCTCTGGTGTGATCAAAGTGGCAATCAAACAGCCACGGACGGACTAGAACGGGCCGCTGAACGCCACTGGCCGAACCCATTCCGTTATGAACCCGATATCAGCTCGATGATGCGGCCCCGGGCGAGTCGCCGCATCTCCTCCGCCGTGACCACCCGCTCCTGGTCGGGGTCGTGGCCCAGCCTGGTCCGGATCCCGGCGAGCACCTGGTCCGGCTGCTCGGCGGGCCCGAAGCCGTCCAGGCAGATCACGAAGACATGGCCGAAGCGGGACTCGTACGCGGCGTGCGCGGCCCGCAGCGCGAGATGGGCGGAGTACGGCGCGGCGTGGTGCAGCCCGGGGGAGACCTCGGCGGCGAGCGCCTCGGCGAGGTCCGCCGGGGACAGGTCGTAGCCTGCCTCTTCGGCGGCGGCCAGCAAGGCGTCCAGGTCGGGGTACGGGCGGTGGGCGGCCAGCCGCTGCGCCCAGCGACGGCTGCCGGAGCACTCCAGCAGGGCGGCCTCGGCCTCGGCGGACGGCGCGGTGTTGAAGCGGTCGAGGCCCGGGAGCCCGGCCCGGCCCTGCGCCGGACCGGAATGCCGGATGGGTGCGGCCGTCCGGGGGTCCGGACGCCGCAGCCGCTTCGGGAGGCCGGCGGGGGACTCGCTGGACCTGGACAGCGTGGGCTCCTCGAATCAGCGGCATCCGTGATCCTGGGGTCCGGAGCGGGACGGGTGGATGCGGAGTGAAGGGAGAGTTGCGGAGTGAAGGGAGAGTTGCAGGATGGAAGGAGATTCGCCGGGTGAAGAGAGTGACGAATGTGCCTCAAAACTAGCGAGGCCGGGCAACGGTCGTCCGACGGATGCGCGAACTTCACCCGGACGGGAGGGTTTCGGAACGCCTGAGGGGACGTGAGACGAGGAGAATGCCCGGCTTACTCCCATTTCCGCCTACTTCGCCCCTGCCTGTTCCTGTCTTGATTGTGCTCCCGCTTCCGCCCTCGCTTCTGCTCTCGTTCTTGCCCTGCTTTCTGCACGGTTTCCTGCCCAGTTCTCTGCTCGTATTCGGAGGTCTCTGACCGATGTCGCCCTCACGTGGCGCTCTCGTGACCGGTGCGGCCCTCACCGCGGCGGCCGCCGCGACGATCGCCGTCATCGTCTGGCCGGAAGGCTCCGACAGTGGACTCTCGGGGGAGTCGGGGGCCCGCACCCCCTCGGGCTCCTCGGCCGCCCCCTCGCCGACCCGGAGCTACCCGCTCTCCGCCCCGCCCCGCACCATCCCCGCCGTGCGGGAGCACATCGCGGCCCGCGGCCCCGGCTGGCGGCCCGCCCCGTCCGCCGGGGTCGTCATCGCCGGCGGCAGCGGGACGCTCGCGGACGAGGGCAAGCTGCTCGCCCAGGAGCTGAGGATCCAGTACCGCGGTGACGTCCCCGCCCGCGCGGGCGACGTGGAACTGGCCCTCACCCCGGGCCGGGGCACCCCCGAGTCGTACACCCTCACGTCCCACGGCGGACGGGTCACGATCAGCGGACCCGACCAGGCCGGTGTCTTCTACGGAACCCGCACGCTGAAACAGTCGGTGCGCGCCGACGGCGCCATGCCCGAGGGTGAGGTGCGCGACCGCCCCGACCGGCCGCAGCGCGGCCTCAACCTCGACATCGCGCGCAAGTACTACAGCGTCGCCTGGATCGAGGACCGGCTGCGCGAGATGGCCGACCTCAAGCTCAACCAGCTCGGCCTGCACTTCTCCGACGACCAGGCGTTCCGCATCCAGTCCGACACCCACCCCGAGGTGGTGTCACCGCAGCACCTCACCAAGGCGGAGGTGCGCCGGATCCTCGGCCTGGCGGACCGGCTGCACATCGAGGTCGTCCCGGAGATCGACTCCCCGGGCCATCTGGGCGCGGTCCTGCGGGCCCACCCCGACCTCCAGCTGCGCAATGTGTCGGGGGTCCGCTCGCCCGGATCGCTCGACATCTCCAACCCGGGCGCGGCGAAGCTCATCGACGAACTCCTCGGCGAGTTCACCGAGCTCTTCAGCGGCCGCTACTGGCACCTCGGCGCCGACGAGTATCTCGCGCTGATGGCGCGGGACCCCGCCGCCTCGTACCCGCAGCTGCAACGCGCCGCCCAGCAGAAATACGGACCGCAGGCCGGCATCAAGGACCTCGCCACCGGCTGGCTCAACGACCGCGCGGCGGTGGTGCGCCCGCACGGCAAGCAGCCCAAGGCGTGGAACGACGGCTTCTTCCGCGACGGAGTCGTCCACGCCGACAAGGACATCGAGGTCGAGTACTGGACGGGCAAGGAGTACGGCGCCCGGCCGCCGGAGGAGTACCTGCGCGAGGGGCGGCGCGTGGTGAACCTCAACGACGAGTTCCTCTATTACGTACTCGGCCAGCCCAACAACTTCGTCTACCCCACGGGCAAGCGGATCTACGAGCAGTGGACCCCGCTCGTCCTGCGCGGCACCCAGCCGGTCCCGGCGAGCTACTCCGGCCAGATCCTCGGCGGCCGGTTCGCGGTCTGGGGCGACCTGCCGCAGGCGCAGACCCCGGCGCAGGTGGCGCAGGGCATCCGGATGCCGCTGCGGGCGACGGCCCAGAAGCTGTGGGACCCGGCCGAGCCGACGCTGAGGTGGGACCAGTTCCGGGCGCTGGCCGGGCGGATCGACGGGGTGGGCTGAGCGGGCGAGCGGGAACCCCTGTGGACGGCGCGGTGGGCCGGGGTCGCATTCGCCCGGCCGGACGGAGAGGACCGGGGGAGGACGAGGACGACCGGGACCGCCACCCCCGACGGGCCTGAGCCTTGAAAGGTCCTCTGAACAGGCATTATGTCGTCCGGGTGGAGGTTCTCGCATACTGTCTGGGGCGGTCTCTTCCCAGGCGCTTCTGACCGTTCCTGGCCGCTGTTGGTCATGCGTTGGTCATGCGCCCAACCGTCGGGTCGGCCCCTGCGCGGGCTGCCGTGCCAGAAGTCGCCATCATGCTGGGTGAGACGGCCCGCATGGTTCGTAACAGCGGTGACTCCTGGGGTTGTGGTGCGGATCGAGGGCGGCTTGCCCCGGAAGGGGAGGGCGGGGGAGCGCGTGGAGCCACGTCGGCCTGGCTTTGTTCGTCAGTGAAAGTGGTGAAGGCCGTCGTGCATCTGCCCGCGCATCCTGCCGTCGGGGCTCAGGGATCAATCCCAGTGCGACGCATTGTGTCGAAGTACACTTAGACGGGTTTCGTTCAGTCGGTGTGGAGGAGAGCGAGTGAAGAGAAGCCTGCTGACCAAGCCGGACGACGTGGTCGACCGGGACCGGGAGTGGGATCTGCTTGCGGAGTTCCTCGCTGATCCGGATCCGGCGATGCGGCTCGGCATTGTGTCGGGGCGGCGGCGGCATGGGAAGTCATACCTTCTGCAGGCCCTGTCCGATCAGGTCGGAGGCCTGTACGTCACAGCGGTCCGGGAGGAGGGGCGGCTGCCCGCGATCCAGCGGTTCAGTGACGCGGTCGCCGCCCATGCCGGCCTGAGGCCGGGGAGCCTGCGTCTGACCGACTGGCGTGATGTCCTGTCCAGTGCCCTTGATGTGACCGCCCGTTCGTCGCACCCGCTCCTGGTGATCGACGAATTGCCGTATTTGCTCCAGCACTCGCCTGAAATCCCGGGGCTGCTGCAACAGCTCTACGACGAGCGCCAGCGGGGCGTCCGGCCCGGCGCCGGGCCGGGTCCGCGGCTGATCCTGTGCGGCTCCGCGATGAGTGTCATGCACGAACTGCTCTCGGGGACCAAGCCGCTGCGGGGACGTGCCGTGGTCGATCTACGGCTGGGCGCCTTCGACTACCGTGGCAGCCGGGCCTTTTGGCAGATCGCCGACCCGCTGACCGCGCTGAAGGTGCACGCGGTCCTGGGCGGGGCCCCCGGCTACCGGCCGGTGGCTGCCCGGCCGCATCCGGACGACGGCTTCGACACTTGGCTTACCCGGACACTGCTCGACCCGGGGCGGGCAGTGTACTCACGTACCGAGACCGAGTACCTGCTGCGCGAGGACCCGAGGATCACGCAGCACACGCTGTACTACGACATCCTCACCGCGATCGCGCAAGGCGCTACCACCCCCAGCAAGATCGGTGCCGCCCTGGAGCGCCCGCGCAACGCCGTCGCTCACCCGCTCGGAGTGCTGGAATCCACCGGCTACATTCGGCGGGAACAGGACATCCTGCGCTCCAGGCACCCCGTCATCACGCTCGCTGACCCCGTCATCCGCTTCAACCAGCTCATCACCCTTCCACAGGCCGCCGCCGTGGACCGGGGCTTCGCCGAGCAGGTGTGGCAGCAGGCCGCTCCGACTTTCAACTCCAAGATCCTCGGGCCGCACTTCGAGGACCTGGCCCGCGACTTCACCCGTCGTTACGCCTACGCCCTGTTGCCCGGTGGGCTGCCTGGTCCAGTCGGTACCACCGAGGTCGCCGACCAGGCCGCCCGGACGAAGCACGAGGTCGATGTCATCGCCCTGGCCACTGGTGAGCGCCCGCAGGCTCCCCGCGCGAGGATCGCGCTGCTGGGCGAGGCCAAGGCGACCGCCGCCCGCCGAGGGACCGGTGACCTGGAGCGCTTGGAACGTATCCGTGCCCTGCTCGCGGATCAGGGGTACGACACCGCTGCCACGACTCTGGCCCTGTACTCCCTGCACGGCTTCTACCCCGACCTGGTTGACCTGGCCAACCGTCGTGACGACCTCCTCCTGGTCGATCTGCCCACCCTCTACACCAGTTGACACCAAGAACGGCCGGTCTTCGAACCGGGCGCTTGGGGGGTGGCCGACGGGTGCTCCTTGCCATGGCCCCTTCAGCTGCTTCGGGGAGGCGTGAGCTTGTTGAGGTCGAGACTGATCTCGAAGGGCACCGGGCGCTGCAGGGAGCCCCGGAAGATGCCGGCGGGGGCGTAGGCGCTCGTCGGTTCGTCGAGCTCGTACACGTGGACGGCGGGTGCGCCATCCTCGTCTTCGATGCACCAGTAGTGCGGGATGCCGGCTTCCGCGTATTTGTGGAGCTTGACTGTGCGGTCGCGGTGGGCGGACTCGGGGGAGACGACTTCCACGACGAGCTTCACGTGCTCCGGGGCGTACCGGGTGCGGTCGGCGTCGTAGGTCAAGTCCGTCAGCAGGAGGTCAGGCTCGGGGCGGTTTCGGGCATCGAGGCGAATCGTCATTTCTCGCTCGACCTCGATGCCGGTCGGTGCCTGTGTCATGAGCGTCGTGGTCAGGGCGGTGATGAGACGGCCGTGCCAGGACCGCGGGGGCGACATCATGAATACGAGGGCTCCGTCGATCAGCTCGGTGTGGCGCGGGGCCTCGGGGAGGTGGTCCAGGTCCTCCGAGGACTGGTGAGGGCGAGGTCGCGGCGGACCGTGCGCAGCGCGTACCGGAGATACGCCGGGTAGCGGGTCAGCTCGGGCGGGAAACCGCCGAACCCGTCCAGCCAGCCGAGCAGACCGGCGTCGTCCAGGTCCGAGACGCGCCGGCGCACCGGGGTGTGCGGTGCGCGCGCGGCGGACACGAGCAGCGCGCGGGGCGGGGTGAGGCCGCGCCGGGCGATGCACCATGCCCGGCGCGGAAAACGGCGAGTGACGGCGTGTGGAAGCTCGCGTTGGGGCCGGCGCAGCGCATTGGCCTGGGGCGGATCGGGCGAGTGCTCGGCTGTATTGGTCACGCATTGGTTGCGCATTGGTCACGGAGGGGTTCCGAACACCGGACAATTTCTGGTCAGAGCGGGGAAAAGCGAGGACGACCGGGGCCGCCACCACTGGCCTGAATGAGGCACAAAAAAGCCCATGACCAGGCATTTTGTCGTCCGATCAGGAACCTAGCCTGCTGCCGGGTCCGGGCCATTTCTGGGTGTTCCCGGCCGCTCGTGACGGCTGTTGGTCATGCGTTGGTCACGTGTCCAACCGGCCGGGGTGGACTCCAGCGCCGGCGCTTACAGGAGATCGATGTTCGCACCGGACAGTCGGTTCCGGCAGTCCAGCACGTACCGGGCATGCAGCTCCACCGCCTCGTAGTCGAATTCGTCGTGGTCGGCGAGCAGCACCACCGCGTCGGCCGTGGCCAGCTCCTCCGGCGTCGCCTCGACCCGACGGACGGCGGCGAACGGGTCGCCGTGCCGGTCGTGCTCGGCCGCCCGCTGCCCCGGAATGATCGGCTCGGGGGCGTGCACTCCGACCACCACGTGCGGATCGGCGGCCCGGACCTCGGCGCCCATCCGGGCCAGCAGTTCGACGACCCGCGCGGCCGGCGTCTCCCGCGCGTCGCCAGTGTTCTTCTTGTACGCGAGACCGAGCAGGAGCACCCGGGAGCCCTTCACCGAGCGCTGCCGCTCGTTGAGAGCCTCGCCCAGCCGGCGCACCACGTGGTCGGGCATGTGGCTGTTGACATCGTTGGCCAGCTCCACGAAGCGGAAGGGCTGGCCGAGCGTCCGCTCGACCCGCCAGGACAGGTACGAGGGGTCGATCGGTAGGCAGTGGCCGCCGACCCCCGGTCCGGGGGTGAAGCGCAGGAAGCCGAACGGCTTGGTGGCGGCGGCGTCAATCGCCTCCCAGACGTCGATGCCGAGGTCGTGCGCGAATATGGCGAGCTCGTTGACCAGGGCGATGTTCACGTGCCGGAAGGTGTTCTCCAGCAGCTTGGTCAGTTCGGCCTCCTTGCAGGAGGAGACCGGCACCGTGCGCTCGACCAGTTGCCCGTAGAAGCCGTCCACCACCGCCAGGCCCTCGGCCGTGGTGCCGGAGACCACCTTCGGGGTGTTCTCCAGTCTCCACCGCGGGTTGCCCGGGTCGATCCGCTCGGGGCTGTAGCCGAGGTGGAAGTCCTCGCCCACCCTCAGGCCAGAGCCCTCTTCCAGCAGCGGGGCGAGCAATTCCTCGGTAGTGCCCGGGTATGTCGTGGACTCCAGCACCACGGTGGCCCCGAGTCGCAGGTGCCGCGCAAGCAGCCGGGCCGACGACTCGATGTACGAGAGGTCGGGTACCCCGTCCCGGAGCGGGGTGGGCACGGTGATGATCGCGATGTCGAAGCCGGCCACGTCCCCGGCCTCTGCCGAGGGTACGTATGCCCCGTTGTCCAGGAGCGGTCGCAGCCGCTCGGCGGGAATGTCCTCCACGTATGACTCACCGACCGCTAACCGCTTGATCCGGCGATCGTCCACGTCGTAACCGATGACCCGGTGGCCCATCTCTGCGGCGCGTACGGCCAGCGGCAGCCCCACGTAGCCCTGGCCAGCGACAACAACATGCATGGCAGCTCCTACTACAATTCCAGTGTTTGAATGGACTGTCGTCTTTGCCTGGCAAGGAGAAGCGCTGTGCCCCTGGTGTCTGTCGTGATGCCCGTGTACAACTCGGCAGCGACTCTCGGCGCAGCGGTCCGGTCGGTGCTCACGCAGACCCACAGCGACCTGGAGCTGCTGATCACCGACGACAAGTCTTCCGATGGCTCCATGGACCTGCTCATGGAGTTCGCCCGGCAGGACAAGCGCGTCCTGCCGGAATCGGCACCGGAGCAGGGCGGTGCCGGCCGGGCACGCAACCTCGCAATTGAGCGGGCCCGGGGGGATTACGTCGCCTTTCTCGACAGCGACGACATGTGGCTTCCGGAGAAGACTGAGCGGCAAATCGAATTTGCTGAGGCGGGTAGCGCGCCGCTGACGTTCACCTCGTACTTCAAGATGGCCGCCGAGTACGAGGGCGGGAGCACCGACTTCATCCCGAACGGGCGCGTGGTCCGCGCGAGGGAACACGTGGACTACCGCGCGATGCTGGTCCGGGACCACATCGGCGCTCTGACCGCCATGTACGACCGCACCGTCCTCGGCACGCGACTGATGCCGGAGATGCGGAAGCGACAGGACTACGCCCTGTGGCTGTCGATCATGCGCGACGGCGCTGACGCCCGGGGTCTGCCCGAGCCGCTTGCCGTGTACAGATCCCACCAGGCGGGATCGCTGTCCTCCAACAAGTTGTCCCTGGTCCGGTACAACTGGGAGCTGTACCGCGAGCACGAGGGGCTGTCGGTCCCCCGGTCGACGCGGGCGCTGGCCGGCGCTGCGTGGCAGTCGCTGCGCAACTCGCGGATCTAGGACCCTCGGCGGGACCCAGCCAGGCGCCCGCCCGCACGACCTACGAGGCGCCCGGTTCCGCGGCGCCCCTGCCACGCAGGAACAGCTGGAGCAGAAGACGCCGATCCTCGGGCGTAACGTCGTGCTGACCGGCAGCGAGCGGTTCGCGGCCGTGCACCCAGCGGTGCTGGTTCACGATCAGGAAGTCGCCGCGCTGAAGCGTGAAGGAGACCTGACCGGCGACCATCTCGTCCGCAAGTTCCCTGGCCGCGTGGGCGTGTTCCTCGTCAAGGTCGAGTCCGGCTTCGGCGAGCATCTTGGCGGTGAACCGCACGAACCCGCGGCCTGCGGGTTCACCGTCCAGGATGGGGAACGGCTTGTACTCCTCGCCGACGTCGGACAGCTCGAAGAACGAGCCGTAGCTGTACGTCGCGCCGGCGAGGCGGGCACGGCTTGACGGCATTAAGCGCGATACGGCCGCGCGGGCGTCGGAGAGGATGCTCGCACCGGCACCGAGCGGGTCGGGCCGGACGCACAGAAGCGTCGTGTAGTCCGGTGGCCGGGTCACGTTGACCAAGTCCATGTGGAACGCGTTGTAGCCCACGCCGGTGGACATGCCGGGATTGGCGTCGAGGTTGGTCCCGAGCTCCTTCCACAGCGGCCACCGCTGGAAGGGCTGAAACGGGATCGCTACTTCGGCCAGAATCGCCGTCGCCAAGCGCAGGAACGGGTCCTCGAACCCCAGCGCCTCAGCGATGTTTCGCAGTCGTACGACGGCGTATCCGCCTGTCACCCCGTCCAGGGTGGAAAGGAGGAAACCCCGGAATTCATCGAACAGCGGAGCCGAGTCCAGCGCGGTCCGGTACCGCTCGATTGTGGACTCCGCCAGGAACGTTCCCTCCATGCTCCAAGCAGGAAGTGTGCTTCCGATCTTGATCAGGTCTTCTTCCAGCCCTCTCGGAAGGTCGATGAAGGCGTCCGTTTTCGCGATCTCCGGAATTGTGACTTTCCTTTCTGCGGATGCGCTTCGCCCGGTTGAGCGAAGCGTTGTTCGGCCCGCTGTCAGTCATGTGGTGGCCCAGCCGGGCGCGACCTCTGGCGGGGGTCTGGAGGGCAGGCCGGGCTGGGCGTCCACCCTCGGCAGGCACGGGCAGGCGGGTCGCCTGCGGAGGGTGGAGTCTGGGTGCGCTCGCTGGGGCGCAGGGCGGCGAATCTGCCCGGCAGCTTTCAGGCACTGGGCAGGGCATCAGGGACGGCGGCCTTGCCGCCTCCCGAGGTCTGCCGTAGCCCTTGGTCCCTATCCGCTGCCGAAAATTCCGAAGTAGAGCGCTGCCACGAGTGCGGCCAGGGCCACTACGTAGGCGACCTGTTCGGAGTGGTGCTTCACGTCAGCACTCCGAGGTACTGCCCGACACGCTCAGCGACCCCGGGGATGCCGACCTCGGTGAACGCAACCCAGCCCGCAAGCCTGGGGGCGATCACCGTCGGCCGGAGAACCTCCGAGTGGGCGCGGACGAGGAAGCGGAACCCGACGCGCAAGCGAGGGCCGTATTCAGGGGCCGCCGGCCGGGCGTCGATCAGGATGGGCCCTTCGAGGCCCGGCATGGTCCACACGCCGTAGAGCCCGGCCTCCTCGCGCAGCACGCGGAGTGCCACTTCGTCGAGAGAGTTGTCGCCGTCCTCCGGCAGGCCCTCCGCCAGCGCCCAGCGGGTCTCGTTCCGCAGAGCCAGAACCCGATCCTGCTCATCGACGACGATCGCTCCTGCCGTGATCATCGGGCACCTGCCGCCATGAGTGCACGAGCGGTTGCTGACGTGATCCCGCAGGGCGTCGTACAGCGGCATGAGCGCCATGCGTTCACCGGGGCGTTCGTGCATATAGCTGCTGAGCGTCTTGACGATGTCGC
Organism: Streptomyces sp. NPDC015032; assembly: GCF_043080425.1. Classification (NCBI taxonomy): domain Bacteria; kingdom Bacillati; phylum Actinomycetota; class Actinomycetes; order Kitasatosporales; family Streptomycetaceae; genus Streptomyces; species Streptomyces sp. NPDC015032. The sequence goes on from NZ_JBIBVN010000035.1 coordinate 57,831, forward strand.
TGTCTCTCACCGCCACGGTGGTCCACTCCCATTCTCTCGGTGCCACATCACTTCGAGCGCTTCTCCTTGCAGCCGGGGCACTGGCACGGCGGCCACACGGAAGTCATCAGAAGGGGAGGCGGCTTCGTCTTGTCCATCCGGTATGTCTCCTGGATGTCAAAGGTCTTGCCGCCGTCCCGGGAGACCCTGATCGTCATGCTCATTCGGCCCGCCGCCTTCCCGCGGAGCAGTCCTCGTACGGGTGGCGCGGTCGGCAGCGGACCTGCCAGAAAGGAGGAGGCGCCGGCGGACTCTGCGAAGGCCGTTCCTGACTCAAGCGGCGAAACTTGACCACCGTCTGCACCTCCATCGCCACGTTCCGTTGTGGTGTGACGTAAAGCATCGGGGCAGCGGAATAACTTCTCCACGACTTGCGGCCGACACCTGAGGGTGCGTCATTGACGCTGAAGTCGCTGGGAGGACTTCGAGCTGACTTCTTGCCGTCAGGCCCTGGAACAGCCCATATCCGGGGTGCAGTTGGTGATATTCCAAAGGGAAGCTCGTCACGACCCGGGAGAGCCGGTATGACCGAAGACCAGGAAGAGACAATCTTGCGCGCACTCGCACGAAGAGAGCGCATCGAGTCGCACGCCCTGTTCCTCCCGAGATACGAGCAGACAGCGCGTCGATTAGGAGAGTTGAACGGGGACCCCAGGCTCAGCCGCGAGACGGTTGGTGCACGGCAGTGGACCCGTTGGCTCGGAGGCGGCGTTACTCCGCAGCCTTACGCCTGCCTGATTCTGGAAGAGATCTTCGGGCGACCGGTGGACCGGCTCATGGCTCCAGCGGGCGCGGGGCAGGCAATGGCCGAGCCCTCTCTCTCGGTAGTGCAGCACCCGCACATAACGGAAGAAGACCTGCTCATGACTGCAAACGACGCTGCCGCGCATGCCGGTGACGCCGCTTCCATGTTCCTCACCCCTGAGACCATCGAACTGCTTCGCAGCCAGCTCCGAAGCCTGGCACGCAACTACCACCGGAAGCCTGCTGCCGAGGTCTTCGTCAAGGCCAGGAACGTCCGCGACACCATCGAACGCCGGATGCCGCTCACCCACCGCCCAAGCCAGACCTCCGACCTGTTCCTCCTGGCCGGACAGTCGTGCGCGCTTCTGGCTTCCGCCGCCTTCGACCTCGGATCTCAGGACGCCGCAGAGACCCTGACCAGGGCCGCGCTCGCCTACGTCAGGCCTATCGACTATGCTCCGCTGCTCGCGTGGTGCGGAGGGAACCTCGCCCTGTTGGCCTACTGGGACGGTCGGCCGGCTGAGGCCCTGGAGCATGTCAGAGCCGCTCAGGCGCTCGCCACCTCCGGCACGGCGAAGCTCAGGCTCCACAGCATCGCCGCTCGCGCGCACGGGCACCTTGGCGAGCCCGAGCACGTCCGCTACGAACTGGAAGCCGCAGCACAGGTTGACAGGGATGTCCAGGACGACCACCACGACGGGATCGGCGGCGAGTTCGGATTCTCCCTGGAGCGCGCCGCCATGTCGGCCGGAAGCTCCTGGCTTCTGGTAGGCAGCGGCGCCGAAGCCGTCGAGGCGTCCTCGCGTGCGCTCGATCTGCTGCGGTCCAGGCCCGGCGAGCAGCATTCGGGCAAAGTCGAGATGGAGGCCACCGCAGACCTCGCGCTCGCCCAGCTCCTGAGCGGCGACCTGGAGTCCGCGGTGGCGACTCTGGGCCCGGTGTTCGAGTTGCCACCCGAGAAGCGAGTGGATGGCCTTCTGTCCCGGCTCAAGGGCGTGCGTGCACAGCTCATCGTCCCGGCGCTGCGTAGGCAGCGTGAGGCAACCGCGCTGGGGCATCAGCTCGAAGGGTTCGGGCGGGACTTCGCCAGGTCCACCCTGCCCGGAGCCCCTCGCTACGAAATCGGCAGCTAGCGAGCGTCCCAAGCAGCGAGCAGGGCGGCCTCCTTCTCTGCGGCCAGGCCGTGATGGGCCGCCCGCTCGTTGTCGACGGCGGTCTCCCCGGAGGTCAGCCACGACCAGGTGTCGATGACGGTTTCTGAGAGGGGCCGACAATCAAAACCCGCCTCCTGGGCGCGCACACCTGACACCGCCCACGTCCCCGGGTATGTCCTCCACAGCGGCAGTTCGGTCCACTGCTTCGCCCCGTGGTCGAGCAAGAAGCCGCCCTCCACCCACTCCAAGGCGGCGCCGGAGCCAGTGACCTCGATGCATGCCTGGAGGAAGCTCTCCATCGTCGCGTGATTCTTCGGGGCGGTCAGATTGAACACCTCGGCTTCCCGGGCGGCCAGCGCGCGGTCGCACGCGAACGTCGCTACATCGCGCGCATCCACCGGGGCAATGGGCTGGTCCGGATCGCCGGGAGCCAAGACGCGCCCACCGTGCTCTACACGCTTCAGCCACCAGGGGAGTCGGCCGACGTACTCCTCGGGCCCCAAGATCACACCTGGCCGCAGGATCGTGAGGAAGTCCCCGAGATTCGTCAGGGCTGCGTTCTCGGCATCGGCCTTGTCCAGGCCATAGGCCACGTTCACGTCGCTCGGAACGTCCGGCATCGGCCCGGCCTCGGACAGGGTCGGAAGATCCTCGTTGAGAGGCAGTAGCGGCCAGCCCGCGTACACCGAGACCGTAGACACATAGACGTATCGGCTCGTCGCCAGGGCGAGCGTCTGCGTCGCGCGGTCCACCACGTCCGCCGACATCCCAGATGTGTCGAAGATCGCATCCCAAGGACCAAGGCCGGACAGGTGGGAAAGGTCCGCCTGATTCGTTCGGTCACCCTGAATTGCGTGGACCCCCTCTGGGTTCCTGCCGGTCTTGCCACGGTTGAACACAGTCACGGACCAGCCGCGCCGCAGGGCCTCGACCGCGACGGCCCGACCGAGGAAGTGGGAGCCACCCATCACCAGAACGGAAGTCGTCATGGAGCACACGCTACGGGCCGCCCTCGTCACGTGCGCATGGGCTTCAGGCCGTTCCGTCGTCGGAAAGGGGCGGGCAGCATCCCCATGCCGCCACCCCACCGACTCGCTGCTCGGTCAGCTCACATTGCGATCTCCAATTCGTCGTAACTGTGGATCTAGTCAGTGCCATTGAGGTGCGCAGCGAGCTTGCCGACGCCGTGCTCCAGGCGGTAGCGCACGGCCCGGCCGGTCAGCGTCTTGCGTGCGGCGATCCGCCAGTCCTCCCCGTCGAGGGCGAAGCGCACGAATAGCATCCTCCTTTCGGGGAGGGTGAGTGGTGCCGTCGTCCAGCCGCGCCAGATGTCGGTGAGGCGAGCGAACAGGGCGCCGCCCGTGTTCGGGTCAACGGGTCCCTTTGGCATCCGGCGCCGTATCCACGACGGGCGTCACAGCAAGGTCACGAACGACCTGGAGGCGGGCGGGAACCCGGCGGAAGTTCCGCGAACGTGAGACAACGCTCGCCGGGCTGCACCATGCCCGGCGCGGAAAACGGCGAGTGACGGCGTGTGGAAGCTCGCGTTGGGAACGGCGCAGCGCATCGGCCTGGGGCGGATCGGGCGAGTGCTCGGCCGTATTGGTCGCGCATTGGTCGCGCATTGGTCACGGAGGGGTTCCGAACACCGGGCAATGTCTGGTCAGAGCGGGGAGGACGAGGACGACCGGGGCCGCCACCCCCCACAGGAGAGGCCCCGGTCGCCGTCCGCGGGGCCGTAGGACGACCCCGTACTCTTCTCAGCGCCGTCGCTGCGTTTTCTGTCACACCGCACCGTGTCGGAAGAATGTTGCGGGTTGTACAAGCCATGGACGCGGCCCCCGCGAAGGACGTAGCGTGCTGAGTCGCGCAGGGTGGCACGGCAGTGATGACCAGCTGCGATTCACGACAGCAGGACAGGTTGAGGGAGTGCTGGGGGACGACGCGGAGCTCACTGCCGCGGTACTCGCGGCGCAGGACGGGGACGAAGACGCCTTCCGTACTGTGTACCGCGCTGTGCAGCCGCGGCTGCTGGGCTACATACGGACGCTGGTGGGGGAGCCGGACGCCGAGGACGTGGCGTCCGAGTCGTGGCTGCAGATAGCGCGTGACCTCGGCCGGTTCAGTGGCGATGCCGACCGCTTCCGTGGCTGGGCGGCGCGGATAGCGCGCAATCGGGCCCTGGACCATCTGCGGATGCGTGGCAGGCGCCCCGCGGTCGGCGGCGACGAGTCGGAGCTGTCGGACCGGGCGGCCGAGTCCGACACCGCCGACGAGGCGATGGAGGCCCTGGCCACCGGCCGCACGATGTCGCTCATCGCCCAGCTGCCGCAGGATCAGGCCGAGGCCGTGGTGCTGCGCGTGGTCGTCGGGCTGGACGCGAAGAGCGCGGCGCAGACGCTGGGCAAACGGCCGGGGGCGGTACGCACCGCGGCGCACCGGGGGCTGAAGCGGCTGGCCGAGCTGTTGCGTATGGACAGCGCGGGTGGTGAGGACGGCCCGGGCGGTCCGGGCGGGCGCCACGGCGACAGTGGCAGCGGTGCCGAGGGTCGGGACGGCGGTGTCGAAGGCGACCCGGGCGTCTGTGCGGACGGGCCACCCGCGGGCGATCCGGCGGACTCGTCCGCCTCGCGCGGGAGCGCGGCGGGCGGGGCGGCGGAACTCGACGCCGTGCCCACCCAGCGCCCCTCCCGCAACGGTCCGGCGGCGCCGGCCGGTGTGACGCATTCGCGTCTGTCGACGCAGAAGGACATGTGATGGCCGACGAGCACTACGAATGGCTTGACAAGGACGCGGCGGAGAGATTGCTCCGCGGCGAGCCGGTCGATCCCGTCGGCGGCCACGCGTGTACGGAAGCGGAGATGCTCGCGGCGGCGCTGGACGCCGCGGCGCGCGCCGCCCGCCCGGCCACCGGCGAACTGCCGGGCGAGGCCGCGGCGCTGGCCGCCTTCCGCACCGCCACGCACTCCGCACGCGCGTCATCACGGGCGGCGAACCCGCAGGTGAAGGGGGACGTCGAGGAGACGGTCGAGCCGGCACGGAACGACGTACTGGAACCGGTACACATCCGGCCGGCCTCCGGCAACACCGCACCGGCCACCTCCGTCTCGGCCGCGGGGCCCCGCCGTACCCGCCCGCTGCGCTGGAGCCGGCCCGTTCGCTTCGGCCTGGTCGCCTCCTTCGCGGGCTGTGCGCTCGGCGGGGTGGCGGTGGCCGCGGGCGCCGGAATGCTCCCCGGACCGTTCGGCGGGCACGACCCCGCACCGGCCACCTCCGTCTCGGCCGCGGCGACGCCCGAGGACCTCGGCTCGGGGGCCATCACCGACGAGACCCCGCTGCCGTCGCCGCTCGACTCCCCGGACGCCGATCCCTCCTCGCCCTCGGCGGACCCCTCCGCCCCCGGCGGCCGACGGGACAGCGGCAAGGGGCAGAACCCCAAGGGCGATGACAACCGGAAGCCCGGTGGCGCCGCGAACGGGTCGTCGAAGGGCACCGGGAACGGCAAGGCTCCCGGGGGCTCCGAAGGTGTCACCGGCGGAGGCTGGTACACGAAGGCGCTCAAGGCCTGCCGCGCCTACCGCGACGGCAGCCTGGACGACGAGAGCAGGCAAAAGCTCGAAGAGCTGGCGAAGGGCGCCCGCAATCTGGACCGGTTCTGCGACCGCGTGATCGCCAGAGCGGGGAAGGGCGGCCAGGGAAACCAGGGCAGCGGCGGCGGCAACGGCAACAGCGGCGGCAACGGCAACAGCGGCGGCAACGGCAACAGCGACGGCAACGGCGGCGGCGACGAGCAGAGCGACGACCGCGATGCGAACGGGGAGGGCGGAGAGAAATCCGGCGCGCTCCCGCCGATCCGGTTCACCACCACCCCGTCGCCGTCGGCCTCGGACTCGTCTCCCGCCACCCCGCCGGCATCAAACCGGGCGGCGCGCGCGGCCACGCCTTCATCCCGCTGAGCGCCTGCGCGCCGGCCCGTTTCACGCCGTCCACTAGCGGGTGCGACGTCAGGGTGTGACGTTTTTCGAGCCCCCGACGCAGTACGGAATGAGCCGACTGGTCATCGGCTGCGCACAGAGCCGGGGGTTCCCCCCGTACCCACGGCTCAGCGCATGTGGCGCGGGCGGGACACGTTCCCCCGGTCCCGTCCGCGCCCCTCTTCCCTTCGGCTCTCTCCGGCCGGAGAGGCCCTATCCGTGAACGACGACCTTGTCGCCCGTCTTCACCTGGGCGAAGAGCGAGGCGATCTTCCCCTCGTCCCGGACGTTGACGCAGCCGTGCGAGGCGCCGTTGTAGCCACGGGCCGCGAAGTCCGCCGAGTAGTGCACCGCCTGGCCGCCGCTGAAGAACATCGCATACGGCATGGCCGTGTGATAGATCGTCGACACGTGGTGCCGGGACTTCCAGTAGACGGAGAAGGTGCCCTCGCGGGTCGGCGTGTACTGGGAGCCGAAGCGGACGTCCATCGACGAGACGACGCGGCCGTCGATCATCCAGGACAGCGTCCGGCTGTTCTTGCTGAGGCAGAGCACCCGCCCCGTCATGCAGCGCTTGTCCGGCTTGGCCACCGGCACGGTGGTCGGCGGGTTCAGTTCGGCCGCGGTCGGCTCGTGCGTCATGCCGAGCAGTCTCTGCCAGGTGACGGTGTCCGTCCTGCCCGTGGTGGAGAGACCGCGCTTGCCCTGGAAGGACCGGACGGCGGCGGCCGTGAGGGTGCCGTAGTAGCCGGTGGGGGAGCGGTCGAAGTGGCCGATCTGCCTTAGCCGGGCCTGCAGTTCCCGCACCTGCTTGCCCTGGGAGCCGCTCGACATCAGCGTCGTGCCCTGCGGGTCCGGCTCCGGGGTGGGCTTCGCCGTCGCCGCGGGGGCCTTCGCGGACGGCGACGGTGACGACGCGTCCGGCGAGGGCGACTGCCGGGCGGCGGGCCGGGCGTCGTCGGTCGCCGTGGCCCGGGGTGGTGCCGCCGGTGCCTCCGCCGCGCCGTCGGCGGGCTGCGCCTTGCAGCCCGCGGTCGCGGCGGTCATGGCGGTCACGGCGAGAACGGCGAGCGTCGCCGCGGCCGTCTTCCCCGGCCGGCCCCGTGTTGCGCGCCGTGCCGTGCTTCCGGTGGTGCTGCCTATCATCTCGGCCCCCTGCTTCTCCGGGTTTCTCCGGTGTCCCCTTGGACGGATTCCCGTTCTGCCCGGTTGCCAAAGCCCGCGCATGATGGGGAGAGCGGCGAAGTGGTCCGCGGCGGAGGGCTGTGAGCAAGGTCCCAGTACGTGTCCCTCCACCGGTCCCGTACCCGTCGCTACAGTCCGTCGCGGGAATTCTTTGTTACCAATAAGTAGTTCTATTGAGCGGCTTCAGCGGGAGGCACAGCACATGACGCGCGAGTCGGAGTCGGGACTGCCCATCGAGCCGGTGTACGGGCCGGACGCACTCGACGGGTGGGACCCCGACGACAAGCTGGGAGAGCCGGGCGCCTACCCCTTCACGCGCGGCGTCTACCCCACGATGTACACCGGCCGGCCGTGGACGATGCGCCAGTACGCGGGTTTCGGCACGGCCGCGGAATCCAACGCCCGCTACCAGCAGTTGATCGCCAACGGCACGATGGGTCTCTCCGTCGCCTTCGACCTGCCCACCCAGATGGGCCACGACTCCGACGCGGCGATCGCGTCCGGCGAGGTCGGCAAGGTCGGGGTCGCGATCGACTCGATCGACGACATGCGGGTCCTGTTCGACGGCATCCCGCTGGACAAGGTCTCCACGTCCATGACGATCAACGCCCCGGCCGCGCTCCTCCTCCTGATGTACCAGCTGGTGGGCGAGGAGCAGGGCGTCCCGGCTCAGAAGCTCACCGGCACCATCCAGAACGATGTGCTCAAGGAGTACATCGCGCGCGGCACGTACATCTTCCCGCCCAAGCCGTCGCTCCGGCTGATCGCCGACATCTTCAAGTACTGCCAGGCCGAGATCCCGAAGTGGAACACCATCTCGATCTCCGGCTACCACATGGCGGAGGCGGGTGCCTCGCCCGCGCAGGAGATCGCGTTCACCCTCGCGGACGGCATCGAGTACGTCCGTACCGCCGTCGCCGCCGGCATGGACGTCGACGACTTCGCCCCCCGCCTCTCCTTCTTCTTCGTCGCCCGCACGACCATCCTCGAAGAGGTCGCCAAGTTCCGTGCCGCCCGCCGGATCTGGGCGAGGGTGATGAAGGAGGAGTTCGGCGCGGAGAACCCCAAGTCGATGATGCTGCGCTTCCACACGCAGACCGCGGGCGTCCAGCTCACCGCCCAGCAGCCCGAGGTCAACCTGGTCCGGGTGGCCGTCCAGGGCCTGGCCGCGGTCCTCGGCGGCACGCAGTCGCTGCACACCAACTCCTTCGACGAGGCGATCGCCCTCCCGACCGACAAGTCCGCCCGCCTCGCGCTCCGTACCCAGCAGGTCCTGGCGTACGAGACGGACGTCACCGCGACCGTCGACCCGTTCGCCGGTTCCTACGTCGTCGAGAAGATGACCGATGCCGTCGAAGCTGCGGCCGCGGATCTCATGCGCAAGGTCGAGGACATGGGCGGTGCGGTCAGCGCGATCGAGCGCGGCTTCCAGAAGTCCGAGATCGAGCGCAGCGCGTACCGCATCGCCCTGGAGACCGACAGCGCCGAGCGCGTCGTGGTCGGCGTCAACCGCTTCCAGCTCGACGAGGAGGAGCCCTACGAGCCGCTCCGCGTCGACCCCGCGATCGAGGCCCGGCAAGCGGCCCGACTGGCGGAACTCCGTGCCGAACGCGACCAGGGCGCGGTGGACGCGGCACTGGCGCAGCTGCGGAAGGCCGCCGAGAGCACGGACAACGTCCTGTACCCGATGAAGGACGCCCTCAAGGCGCGGGCGACGGTGGGCGAGGTCTGCAACGCCCTGCGCGACGTGTGGGGGGCATACGAGCCGTCGGACGCGTTCTGAGGCTCTGCGGCGGACTTCGCCCGGGCGGGCTTTCCGGCCCACGCCGGGGCCGGCCGCGGGCCTCTCGCGGACCGCCTCCCCGACGGTGTCGCGGGCCGCCTCCCCGACGGTGTCGAGGACCGGCCCCGAATCTCCCCGAACTCCCCAAACGGAGTGTCGAGGTGTTGTACCCGCGTGCGACACTCCGTTCCATGCTGGGTGTCACCGACCTTCCGACCTACCTCGCCGGCCTGCTGCTGATCGTTCTTCTGCCGGGGCCGAATTCGCTGTACGTGCTGTCCGTTGCCGCCCGACGGGGTGTGCGGACCGGCTATGTGGCCGCGGCCGGGGTGTGGACCGGGGACACCGTGCTGATGACGCTGTCCGCGCTCGGGGCCTCGTCACTGCTGCGGACGACGCCGGTGCTGTTCGCCATCGTCAAGTTCGCGGGTGCGGGCTATCTGACCTGGCTGGCGATCGGCATGCTGCGGGCCGCGGTGGCCATGTGGCGCGAGCGGCACCGGCGGGTGGCCGAGCTGACCGATGAGGCCGCCGGACCCGAGGCCGCCGCGGCGATGGAGCGGCCGTACCGGCGGGCGCTGGTGGTCAGCCTCTTCAACCCGAAGGCGATCCTTTTCCTGATCTCGTTCTTCGTGCAGTTCGTCGACCCCGGCTACGCCTATCCGGTGCTGTCCTTCCTGGTGCTGGGCGCCCTGCTGCAGATCGCCAGCTTCCTCTATCTGTCGATGCTGATATTCGGCGGCACCCGACTGTCCGCCGCGTTCCGCCGCCGCAGGCGGCTGTCGGCGGGGGCCACTTCGGCGGCCGGTCTGCTGTTCCTCGGTTTCGCGGCGAAGCTCTCGCTCAGCAGCGTGTGACCGCGGCGACGCCGAGCGGGGCCAGGTATGCGGCCGGCGCGGAGAGCTTCGCGAACTACGACGAACGCTTCGAGGACGGCCTGCGGCCGTCGACCGTCACACCGGGCCGGCAGCCCCAACCGAACGCTCAGCCACCGATTACCGCCGAATTACCGCCGAAGCGGGATGCGTCCAAACGTTCTCCACGCCTTCAAGGCGCCCCGCCGGCACGGCCGTCCTTCGGTACCGTCATGCCCCGCTCACGCCCCCATGCGCAACGCCGCGTGCAACCGGGCGCTCTGGGCGGTCATCGCTCGCTTCAGGCGCGGGCCGACCGGCTTCTCCACGTACCGGTGGATCAGCCAGGCGAGGATCAGCAGCGAGCCGACCGCGCCGAGCAGTGTCGGGACCGGGGACAGGCCCCAGCCGCGGTGCAGGATCCGGATGGCGAACCAGCCGAGATGTTCGTGCACCAGGTAGAACGGGTAGGTGAGGGCGCCGGCGACGGTGAGCCAGCGCCAGTTCGCCCAGCGCAGCCACCCCAGGGCCACCGCTGCGACCGAGAGGAAGGCGGCGGCGACGATCAGTTGGATCACGTACGGGGAGCGGTGGAAGTCGCCGTCCATGCCCGGGTGCCAGAGCGCGGTGACGGAGTAGCGCTGGCCGAGGAGAAAGCTCATCACGACAATTCCCCACAGCAGCAGGTCGCTGCCGTACCGGTGGATCAGGTACAGGGCCAGGCCGCCGATGAAGAACGGCGCGTGGTCGCGCATGACCAGTTCGTCCGTCAGCGGGGTCCGGGCGACCCGGGAGAGCACCCCCGCGAACGTCCACAGACAGCAGAAGGTCACCACCCTGCGGTAGGTGACACCACGCCGGACGACGAAGAGCGCGAACAGGACGTAGAAGCGCAGCTCGACCCAGAGCGTCCAGCACACGCCCAGCACCCGGTCCGCGCCCATGGGCTGCTGCAGCATCGTCAGGTTGAGCAGCAGTTCGTCCGAGCGCAGCGGCTTCACGACGACCGGCAGGACGCACGCGGCCGCCGTCACGAGGACGATCGCGGCCCAGTACGCCGGGTAGAGGCGGGCGACCCTGGACCGGAAGAAATCGCCCAGCGAGCGCCCCCAGCTGCTCATGCAGATGACGAAGCCGCTGATGACGAAGAAGAACTGCACCCCGAGACAGCCGTAGACAGCCCCCTGGGAGAGGGTCGGGAACATCTGGCCCGGCGACTGCCCCCAGGACTGGGCGACCGGGCCGTCCTTCCCCGCGAAGTGGTACAGGCAGACCATCAGGGCGGCCAGGATGCGCAGTCCGTCCAGCGCCCGCATCCGGCCTGCGCCCGCGCCGGGGCGCGGGTTGCCCGGGGCGGGGGGTGCGGACGGAGCGGGTGTTGCGGCAGCCGCAGCGGACCGGGTTGTCGTGGGCGCTTCGGCCACGGGGATGCTCCTCTCCCGGGACAGGCCGGGACATGTGGAATCACTGGAACCGGCCTGCCCCGGGGGCGCCCGCGGGGACGGCCGGGCCCGCTGCCGTGCCGGGGACGGCCGGAGGAATGCCGCCAGCGGGTGGGGAAGCACGGGCGGAGGATCGTCGTCAGCGGGCGGCGGAGCACGGGCGGAGGATCGTCGTCAGCGGGCGGCGGAGCACGGCCGGACCCGCCGACCACCTCGTCCGACGGCAGGGCGGGTCAGCCCGCCGCCGCCCGTTTCAGGGTGCGGGCCCTGCGGGCGATCCGGCGCACCGTCGCGTTGCGCGGGATGAACGCGAGCTGCGCGGGTACGGCGCCGGGCAGCCCCAGCGCGGTCAGCCGACGCCGTTTGAAGTATCGCCAGAGGTGGTCGCGGTGCCCTGTGAGATACCGCTCGGCCTCAGGGCGCAGCGCGGCCTGGATCTGCGGTTGCATGGCGTAGCCGACTGCGCTGATCAGGCCGGTCGGTTCGCCGCGGATTTCTTCGGCGGAAGGCAGCGACCATTCGGCGACCGCGGACGGGTCCTCCAGGTCGGGCAGGAGCGCGTCGACGATCGTCAGCGGGATGCGGTTGCTGTTCTGGTACGGGGCGAGCCGTTCCAGCAGGGGGCCGGTGCCGACACGGGCGACCGGGAGCCCGTAGAACGAGGCGGCGGTCAGCAGCGCGGTGGAGAAGCAGCCGACGACCAGGGCGGGACGCATGGTTTCGAACAGCGTCTCGGCGAGGACCGGGCTGTCGAGAACGGTGAGGTCGGCGCCGAGCCGTTCCGCCTCCTGCTCCAGCGACCGCGCCCACTGGGCGGGCGCGCTGGGGTGCGGCTTGAAGACGACCCGGGTGTGGCCGAGGGCGACGGCGCCGCGCAGCATCCGCGCATGCAGGTCCTCCTCCTGCTGGGGCGTGAGAATGCCCAGCGTGGAGAGGTACTGACCGAGCAGCAGGGCCGGGGCGGGGCCGCCGTCGGGGCCGGGGACGTCCGCCGGTCCGGCGAGCTCGTCCAGCACCTTCAGGAAGACATCCGTCGGGACGATCTCCGACTCGACGCCGAACTCGGTGAGCAGCAGCGGCCGCAGGCCCGGCACCAGGTCCAGGTGGAGCAGCCGGCGGATGCGGGTGCCGACCAGCTGGTCGAGCTTGCTGCGGGTCGGCCCGTAGCTCATCAGCCCGTCGGCGTAGATGTGCACCGGGCTGTCGCCGAAGATCACCGCGAGGGCCTGGGCGGGGTTGGCCTGGATGGACTCGCAGGCGATCTCGACCCGTTCGTCACCGAGGTGCCATGCCCGGCGTACGGCCCGCTCCCACAGCGAGGCGTCCTGTTCCCGGGGCGACCAGCCCGCCGGGTGGAACGGCCGGATGAATTCGTTCCAGGAATGCACCGTGTCGAATTCGGACTCCAGTTTCTCGAATCCGGGCCTGCGATGGAGTGGTGTGCCCAGTTCGGGAGAGGGTGAGGTATCGCTCACGACAAGGATGCGCCGGTGTTCCGAGCGCGGACCGAACTGGCCCGCGCGCAATGCCGCGACGAGTGTGGCGGCGGCGTACTGCGTGCACGCGGAGAAGACCTGGGTGGTGGACCGGCCGACCGGCGCGGTGTACATGCCGGACATCAGGCCGCGACCTCCCGGGAAACGGAACGGCGGCGTACCCGGCGCAACTGGTCCGCACGGCGGTCGCCCAGCGAATTCAGCGTATCGGCGAGAATGTCCTGGGGCATGCGCCGCAGAGAAGCCGCACTCATGGAGCGCAATTTCCGTGCCACTGCTGGTTCGAACCTTTCGATGGATTCCAAGTGGTGCGCCATCACCGCGCAATAGGTCCGCACCGCCTTCGGCAGCAGCCGGTCCGCCTCCGGATCCCGCGCGGTCTCTTCGAGCACCTGGTCGAAGGCCCGGATGAAGTCGAGCTGGCGCACGTCGCCGATCTGGGTGAGCGACGACGCCACCCCGCGCCGGTAGAAAACCCCCGGCAGGCCGACCACCGCGAACGATTCGGCCTGGCGGTGCAGGCGCCAGATCCAGGGCCGGTCCTCGGCCGTGCGCAGCCCGTCCCGGAAGCGGAGCAGCCCCGACTCCACGAGCCTGCGGTGATACGCACCGGCCCAGGCGTAGGCGTAGTCCACGGGCGTCGACCGGTCGGACGGCAGGATCACGTCGCGCGGCCGCATGACGGTGTTGCGCAGACCGTGCGGGACCTGATGGACGGTGCGCGCCCGGTCCGTGAACTGCACATGGTCCGTACGGACGAAGTCGCACCCCAGCTCCGTGATGGCGGCCAGCAGCTGCTCGTAGTGGCCGGGAACGACCCAGTCGTCGCCGTCGAGAAAGGTGAGGTACTCGCCGCGCGCCGCATCGATCCCCGTATTGCGTGCGGTGGCCAGGCCCCCGTTCTTCTCGTGTCTGACCAGGACGGCACCGGGGATCTCGCGCTCGGCGCGCTGGAGGATCTCCGGAGTCCCGTCGGTCGAACAGTCGTCGACGAAGATGAATTCGAAATCATTTCGAGCATTGGCCCGCAGACTTCGCAAGGTATCGGGGGCATATGTCCGCACGTTGTAGAACGGCACGATGACGGAGAGCTTAACCACGCGTCACACGCTAGGTGGAGGCCCGTTATTTGCCTTGGCCCCGGAAAGGACGGCAGGTGAACGAAGAATGTCGAAATGATGAACCGGTCGATCCCTTGTCTCGTGCGGGGCTTTTGTGCGGGCGATTCGCCGAGCGTCGTCGGGCTGTTAACCAGCTGTTGCCGTCACGTTGGGCCGCGAATCAAAATGCCTTCCTAAGTTCTGGGACGTGCCCCCACGTACCGATAAGACGACCGCCCTCCGGGTAGCCGTACTCGCCGACTCCGACACCCGGTGGAAATGGGGCGCGCTCACCGCGCGCCGCCTCACCACCGGCGCGTCCGGGGCACCGGCGCAGCACGTCGAGATCACCGGACTCCTGCTGCGCGGCCGGGCCACCCCGACCCCGCGCCAGCTCGCCGAGGTCGGCGACGTCGGTATCGACACCGACCGGGTGCGCGAGGTCACGGCGGTCGAATTCCTGCACACGGTACGGGACCAGGGCTACGACGTCGTCGTCCTCGCCCTCGTCGGGGGAGCCGTTCAGGCGATGCTGCACGGCCTCGCCGCGCTGCGCCTGCCGGCCCGGCCCGTCGTCGTCACCGGCTACGTCGGCGTCGTCTACGAGAAGCTCGCCGACGGACTGCTGCTGCGGCACGGCGCGGACATCGTCCTCGCCAACTCCCGCCACGACGCGGAGCGTTTCCGCGCCGTGTACGAGGGAGTGGGCGCCGACGCCTCGGCCGTCACGGAGGCCGCCCTGCCGTTCCTCGGCGGCGAACCGCACCGCCCGCAGGAGGGCCGCGACACGGTCGTCTTCGCCGCCCAGCCCTCTGTACCGGCCTCCCGCGCCGACCGCACCTACCTGCTGCGCAGGCTCGTCGAGCACGCCAGGCTGCACCCGGACCGCGAGGTGCTGCTGAAGCTGCGCTCCAAGCCCGGCGAGCACACCACGCACATCGAGGAACTCCCGTACCAGCGGCTCGCGGAGAGGCTGCCCGGCGGGCCGCCGCCCAACTTCCGTCTGGTGTACGGGCACATGGGCGAGGTCCTGGACCGGGCCGACCTGCTGGTCACGGTCTCCTCGACCGCCGCGCTGGAGTCCCTGCACCGGCGCATCCCGACCGCGATCCTCACCGACCTCGGCGTCCGCGAGACCCTCGGCAACCACCACTTCATCGGCTCCGGCCTGCTCACCTCCTGGGACCACCTGGACGGCGGCTTCCGACCGGAGCCCGACCCGGAATGGCTGGCCGGCCAGGGTGTCGCCGCCGACGGCACGTACGCCACGGCCTACGACCACGCCCGCGCCCGCGTCGACGCCCTGCTCGCAGCCGCCCGCCTGCCCGACCTCGCCCCGTACTACACGCCCGCCACCGCGCCCGGCTACCTCCCCGGCATCCTCGCCCGCCACCACCTGGCACCCGACGGCCGTCCGCTGCCGGGCACCGACCGGCCGCGCGAGACCGGCGGGGTGCGCGGCGCGGTGCGCGACGCGGTCCGGGAGGCGGCGCGGGGCGCGTACCGGCAGGGCGTCCAGCGGGTCGCCCCGGTGATCCGACGGATGGGCGAGCTGTGAACACCACTTCAGGAGCAGAGATGACCCCGACCCCGACCGTGCTCGCCGTGATCCCCGCCCGCGGCGGATCCAAGGGCGTTCCGGCCAAGAACCTCGCCCAGGTCGGCGGCGTGCCGCTGGTCGCCCGCGCCGTACGCGCCTGCCTGACCTCCCGCGAGGTCACGGACGTCGTCGTGACCACCGACGAAACGGCCATCGCCGACGCCGCCCGCGCCGCGGGCGACTCGCTGGGTGCCCCGGAGCGGGTGCACATCGTCCGGCGTCCCGCCGCCATCGCCGGGGACAGAGCGAGCAGCGAGGACGCGGTGCTGCACGCCCTGGACGCGTACGAGGCGATGCACGACCGGAAGGCCGACGTGGTGCTGCTGGTCCAGTGCACCAGCCCCTTCGTCGTAAGGGAGGACATCGACGGCGTCGCCGCGGCGGTCGCCCGCGACGGCGCCGACACGGCGGTCACGGTCGCGCCCTTCCACGGCTTCCTCTGGCGCGACGGCGGTGCGCCGGGGGAGGACAACCACGGCGTCAACCACGACAAGTCCGTACGGCAGATGCGGCAGGACCGCCCCGAGGACCTGCTGGAGACCGGCACCGCGTACGCCATGAACGCCACCGGCTTCCGCACCCACCGCCACCGCTTCTTCGGCCACACCGCCCTGGTGCGCACCGACGCCGCCCGGGTCCTGGAGATCGACGACCCGCACGACCTGGCCCGCGCCCGCGCCCTCGCGCCGCTCCTGGACCCCTCACCGCTGCCCACCCTCGACGACATCGACGCGGTCGTCCTCGACTTCGACGGCACACAGACCGACGACCGGGTCCTCATCGACGCCGACGGACACGAGACCGTCGCCGTCCACCGCGGCGACGGCCTGGGCATCGCCGCCCTGCGCAAGGCCGGAATGCCGCTGCTGATCCTCTCCACGGAACAGAACCCGGTCGTCGCCGCCCGCGCACACAAGCTCCGCATCCCGGTCCTGCACGGCATCGACCGCAAGGACCTGGCCCTCAAGCAGTGGTGCGACGAGCAGTCCGTCGCTCCGGAACGTGTCCTCTACGTGGGCAACGACGTCAACGACCTGCCGTGCTTCGCGCTCGCCGGCTGGCCGGTCGCGGTCGCGAGTGCCCACGACTCGGTACGGGCCGCGGCGCGTGCCGTCACGACGACCCCCGGCGGCTTCGGCGCCATCCGCGAGATCGCGGCCTGGCTGCTGGGCCCCACCCTCACGACCACAGCTCCCACCCAGTCCCCCGAGTAACCCACCAAGCACCCCCGAGTACCCCCCCAAAGCGCCCCCCCAGCACCCCCAAGCACCCCCAAGCACCCCCAAGCACCCCCAGGGCACCCCCCCCAGTCCCCCAAGTAAGGAATGCACCTCATGAGCACCTCCCGTCTGCGCACCCTCGGTACCCGCACCGCGGGCCCGGGGCACCCCGTCTACATCACCGGCGAGATCGGCATCAACCACAACGGCGACCTCGACAAGGCCCTCGCGCTGATCGACGTGGCGGCCGAAGCCGGCTGCGACGCCGTCAAGTTCCAGAAGCGCACCCCGGAGATCTGCACCCCGCGCGACCAGTGGGACATCGAGCGCGACACCCCCTGGGGCCGGATGACGTACATCGACTACCGGCACCGCGTCGAGTTCGGCGAGGCCGAGTACCTGGCCATCTCCGAGCACTGTGCCGAGCGCGGCATCGACTGGTTCGCCTCCCCGTGGGACACCGAGGCCGTCGCCTTCCTGGAGAAGTTCGACGTCCCCGCGCACAAGGTGGCCTCGGCCTCCCTCACCGACGACGAACTCCTGCGCGCCCTGAGGGCGACCGGCCGTACGGTCATCCTCTCCACCGGCATGTCGACCCCGCGCCAGATCCGCCACGCGGTGGAGGTCCTGGGATCGGACAACATCCTTCTCTGCCACGCCACTTCGACCTACCCGGCCAAGGCCGAGGAGCTGAACCTGCGGGTCATCAACACCCTCCAGCAGGAGTACCCCAACGTTCCGATCGGCTACAGCGGCCACGAGACCGGCCTCCAGACGACCCTCGCCGCCGTCGCCCTCGGCGCCGCGTTCGTCGAGCGCCACATCACCCTCGACCGCGCCATGTGGGGCTCCGACCAGGCCGCCTCCGTCGAGCCGCAGGGCCTCACCCGTCTCGTCCGCGACATCCGCACCATCGAGGCCTCGCTCGGCGACGGCATCAAGAAGGTGTACGAGTCCGAGCTCGGCCCGATGAAGAAGCTCCGCCGCGTCGCGGGCGTCGTCGCCGAGAGCGCCGACGAGGCTCCGGCCGCCGAGCCGGTCGCGGTCTGACGGGCCGACCGGTGAACCTCGCCTTCGTCGAGAGCCCGGTCCAGCTCCTGAACGTCCTGGAGTGGGCCTACACAGAGGGAGTCGACGACCGGGTCCTCACGGACATCACGGTCGTCGTCCTCCCCCCGGTCGACCCGATGTCGCGCGGCCAGCTGCGCCGGATGGCGGAGCTGGCCCGCGACGAGGGCGTCAACGTCCGCTGGCAGGAGGCGCGCGGCGGCACGGGCGCACCCCTGAAGACCCTGCGCTCACTGACCGGACTTCTGCGCAGGGCGGACCGCATCGTCATCGGCGACCCGTTCTCCCGCTACGTCCAGCTGCTCCTCACCATGGTCCGCGCCCGCCGTCTCACGGTGGTCGACGACGGCACGGCCACCATGGAGTTCGTCGCCCAACTGGCGTGCGGCGAACGGCTGGTGCGCTGGCACCGCAAGGGCAGCTCGGGTCCGCGGGATCTCGCCCTGGCCCCGGTCACGGCCCGTGCCCGCAGCCGGTTCACCCCGTCCGCGACCCGCACGGTCGAGGTCTTCACGGCGATGCCGGTCGAGGCCCCGCCCGGTGTCGCCGTCACCTCCAACACCTTCGCCTGGACCCGCGCCCGCTTCGGCCCGCCGCTGCTCACCAAGGGCGCCGACCTGGTCGGCACCTCGCTCGTCGAGACCGGCGTCCTCGACCAGGCCCGGTACCTGGAGGCCGTCGCGACCCTGGCCCGCACCCATGGGGCCACCCGCTACTTCGCCCACCGCCGCGAGTCCACCGAGAAACTCCACGCCCTGGAAGCCGCCACCGGCCTGGAGATCGTCCGCCCCGACCTCCCCCTGGAACTCATCGCCCGCCGCGGCCCCATCGGCCGCACGGTCCTGAGCTTCCCCTCCACGGTCGTCCACACCCTCCCCCTGGCCCTGGTCGGCACGGACGTCAGGGTCGCGGTCTGCGACATCGCCCCGGAATGGCTCCGCGACACGGCGTCCCCGCGCGCGCAGGGGTTCCTGAGCGGCGTCACGGAAACCGCCCGGGACGTACAACGGCTGGCCCCGTGGCGGGCTACGGCGGTGACGGAGGCGTAGGGGCCGCCCGCAACCCCCACCCTCGAACGAAAACGTGACACCCGCGCCCTGGGTGTCACGTTCGTGTGTGAGCGGTGTGACCCGTAGGCCGGACTGACCAGCGTCCGGCGAACCGGGGTGTTCGAAGGTGCCGTTGGTGCCGTTGGTGCCGACGACCGTGTACCCGGTGTCGCGTCCGTCCTTTTCCTGCCCGTGCTTTGCCGGCTGTCAAGTCACGACCGAGCCTGACGTGATCTTCCCTTGACCGCGGCACGGGCGGATAGAGGAACCTACCGTGAGGCTCCGTCTGGCCAGAGGATGGTGACGGGCACGCCTACTTCGCGCGCGTAACTGACGACGTCTGCTGTTCCTCCGAAGCCGCGGGCGGGTTTGCCGTCCCATACGGCCAGGAGATGATCGGAAAGTCGGACGAGGATTTCACTCCCGGCCTGATGAGCTTCAGAGGTCGACTCGGTGAGCCCGGTGCGGTGAACGTCGGTAGCCCTGCTGAGCAGTTGATCGTATTCGGCGTGGTGCCAGTTGGGCAGTCCGGCGCGGTATTCGGTGGCCGGAATGACGACTTCGAGCTTGGCACCCGCGTCGAGGGCAACCTCTGCCCACCAGGCGTCAGGCCCGTCGGCGATGCAGCTGACGGCAACGAGTTCGGTGGTGTCCAGTGCCTCGACTCGGGCAGCGAGGCTGGCGCGAACCTGTTCGGCCACTTCCGATGACAGGCCGCGGTGGCCGGTGATACCGATACGCATCTCACTGTCTCTCTACAGATATGTCGCGCGTAGTTGAGCGTCGAACTCGCGCACCATAGCGGTGCGTCCCGAATCCGTGTAGGTGGAGCGATGGCGACGTGCCCGTTCCACGATCTTTCCCGAGCGGAGCCGGATGCCCTCCCCAAGGGCCCGTGAGGCCAGTGTGAACGCGGCATCCGCGTCACCGGACCTGAGATGGCTGGTTGCGGCGTCGATGGTCAGCAGCGCCCTTTGCTTGTCGTTGCCGTTGCTGAGCGCGACCGCGATGTTCTTCTCCGATACCCGGATCGGCAGTGTGGATGCGAGGCGGGCCGCGCAGGTGATCCGGCAGCAGGCGATCTTGCGCTCATCGAACGCGAAGATCCAGGGCCAGATGACAGGGCCGGCGGGCATCTTGTTCGCGTGGCTTTCGCAAGTCCGCAGAGCACGTTCGCAGGCAGAGCGGTCGCCCCTGCTTGCGTGGGCGATGGCCTCTATGGATGACAACCAGACGGTAGCGAGGACAGGCACGTCGTTGCCGAGGTAGTGGCGGGCTTCGCTGATCAGCCGTAGAGCTTCGTGTGGGGCTCCAGTGTCGGCTTCGAAGCTGGCCAGGCTGCCGGTCTGGTAGGCGGCGAGGAGCTTGTCATTGGAGGCGTGGGCGGCTTTGACCGAGGAGCCGTACCAGCGGCGTGCTGATCCGTAGTCCGCCATGTCCCACGCGATCCAGGCAGCGAAGCTGGCGGCCTCGCTGCCAACCGAGGCCATATGGGCACGGTCTGCCTCGGTGGAGGTCTGGGCGACGCTCTGGATGAGACGTAGGTGTCCATGGACTGTGTCGGCGAGGTTGTTGGAGACAGTCGTTGCGTCAAGCCGCCGATACGAGGAAGTGACGAGGCGTAGGGAGGCAGCCGGAGACGAGTCGCCGTCTGCCGGTCCGGCCGATGAGGGAATGGCGAGCGGTATGGCTGCTGCCAGGCCGCCGGCGAGGAATTCGCGACGCTCCACAGGAGGAATTCCGTTCGAGTGCTGATTGGCTAAGGGCTGTCCCGTAATCCCTGGTGGATCAGCGCGCGGCGTCAGATGCGGCGCATCGCAAGGCGGAGGGACGTCCGCATACTGGATGTATTCGGACGTTCCGGCAACGCGGCGAGGATGGGGCCTCCCCTGCTCGAGCGCAACCGAGAGCTTGGGGAAGTAGCTGTCGTCGTGCGCCCGCCAGGGATTACGGGACAGCCCTTAGCCTCGAAGTTTCGTGACGGTCCGCCGAGGGGGTCGTTGGGCCGTTTTCGTGCCGTGGGCTGAGGCTGTGCAGGCCGAGGGCCCGAGTGTCGCCTCGGGGTGGCGCCGGGTTCCACTGCTCCGGTTGTTGAGGTGC